>JAKOVF010000121.1 GCA_029782225.1 Chloroflexota bacterium
CGAACCTATCGTGAAGACGTCTTGGATGCCTATCTGTTCGACACGTTGCAGGAGGTCCGTCTGATCACAGAACATTGGTTAGAAGACTACAATACCATCCGTCCGCATCAGGCCTTGCAGGGCCTACCGCCCCGCCAGTTTGTCCTTCAACAGCCATGACTTTGTGCACTTCTCCCTGGTATACAAAATGGGAGGTTGACACAATGAAAGGTGATATTCAAAAGGGCTATAGTGCTAAGATTGGACGCTTATTTGGTTTAGACTTTACACAGTATCCCTGTTTAGTAGTTTTTAAAGGTTTGGATTCTTCTGAGCAAATTTTGATTACACTAAATGGCATGACAGCAGAAGAAATAGCTGAAAAATTGAAGTCGATTTTTTCAATTATCCAAAGAGCAGTAGATGAATATAAATCACCATTAGAAGCACTTCAACGAAACAGGAACAACGAACGACTAAAGAATGCTGGTAAATCATTGGTCATCGGGATCCGTTACGTTGTTGATATGACATTCAAAGCTATGATGGAGGCTTTGGCAAATTCGCAGGTTAATAAGTAATATAACTAATAAAAAATACGCCTATTTTATGATGTCAATTCCTTACCTTTAAAACTGATTGTAGTAAACAGGAATAATCGGTGATTCTCTTCGCTGGACGTGCGTCCCTGCGTAGCACCCCTCCGAGACATGCCCGCAGGTCTCACTCATGATGAGGTGCGGATATGAATTCGAAAGTGACAGTCACCTTAAAGGTGACTGTCACTTCTTTCATCCAACTAGCACTCAAAATGCTCCTATTTTGACTTCTCCCGCACGTCTGACCGTAGCAACGATCACCCCGCAGGCGTTGGAACTTAGGTGACAGTCACTTTGGCCCTCCACTCCGTTTCGGAGGTGCTACGCAAAGGTGACTGTCACTTCTTTCAACCAGCCTATTGGCAGTTGGAAAGGAGTAGCTGAAAGTAGGGTCCGTTTTTGGTAAGATAAAGGTACGCATGCGGAAACAGTCCGCTTAATCATAGGTGGGCGGTACACGCAGTTAGTGTTCAGACAGCGTTGAAATACGCAGGAGGTTTGTTCTATGCGTCACAGTCGCAAGGAAGTAATCAAGCGCACTATCCGGGAGTTCAAACTCCTCGATGATCTGGTCAGCCGCCTTACCGATGAGGATTGGAATCGGTTACTAAGCCGGCCTGAGACCAAAGACCCTTGGACAGTGAAAGATGCACTAGCTCATATTACTCATTTTAAGGTCGAGGTGGTCAGAAAAATCAAGAAACAACCCATACCAGTAGAGGTCAAAGGGTTAAGCGAAACTGACGAAAACCATCTCATCTACGTACGTTGGCGGGATCGCTCTCCACAGGATGTTTTAGCTTGGCACCGGCAAGTTCAGGACGATGTAGTGGCTGCACTTCAAGATGCACACGAACAATGGTTCAGTGGCAGAGAGCGCCAACCGGAATGGCCTTTTGATCTTGACGGTCACTCCAGCTATCATCGCGTAAAGGATATCGAACAGGCGCTGAAAAAGTCAACAAAGTGAGTGCCGCCCAACACAGCGTCCCGAAAGAGTATCGGGAT
This sequence comes from Chloroflexota bacterium, assembly GCA_029782225.1. Lineage (GTDB taxonomy): Bacteria > Chloroflexota > Anaerolineae > Anaerolineales > Villigracilaceae > JAKOVF01. The sequence continues at coordinate 1,587 of JAKOVF010000121.1, forward strand.
CATGCAGTGGATGGTGGGGATTCTGCACCATTTTCAAGCAGTTTCTACGCCTCAGCTTTTTTGCGTTCGGGCGGCATTCTTCTGGGCGTTTTCAATCACAAATCGACCATCACCCTGATGGGAAGGAGGTATTCATGAATAGAGATAAAAAGATGATATTAGGATATATTGTAGGTGGATTACTGGTGATTGTATTAGTGCCTTCAATTATTTACATAGTTACTTCGTTATTTGATACTGTATATAGAGTAGAAATTATCCAGAATACGATAATAAGATGGATTACTATCATAATGTTGCTCGTGATAGGTTTAATATATGGAATTTGGTCGGTAATTATTCAAAACACGATTGGACAAGGTGGTCCTCTGGAAATAGGAAATATAGAAGTAAGTCCAAGAACAAAGAATCTCGTTGTGTCAGGACCCTATAAATACACAAGAAATCCTATGTTGTTTGGAACATTCCTGACCTATCTTGCTTTTGCGCTCTTTATTAATTCAATCACCTCTGTTGTGTTAGTCAGTGCAATTTTTGTTCTTATGTTGGCTGTTGTCGTGAAAATGGAAGAAGAGAGATTATTAAAGGATTTTGGAAATCAGTATGAAGAATATCGAAAAAAGGTATCAATGTTCGTTCCATGGTTTCAAAGAAAAATTGAAGAGCAAAAAACAATTTAGCTGCCAAATACGCTCGCTACCTTATAGTGGTGTTGGTTGTGTAACCAGAATAGGCTTTAATTCATAAAAGCCGCCCAACACAGCATGCGGGGCCAACGCCAACCGTTGGGCGGCTCCTGGTCGATACATATGGTTCGTTAAAGCGATTTGAATTAGTGCCCGAACAACATGAAGATGTAGGGTAAAAGTGGCTGAAATTCGCCGCTTTTACCCGTCAGTTTAAAGTTGTTCGGGTACAAGAGGTACAAAAAGGAGTTCCAATATGGCTCACTTGATCTACTCGGCGATCTCGTCACTGGACGGCTACATTGAGGACAGGGACGGCAGCTTTGATTGGGCAATGCCCGATGAGGAAGTGCACACGTTCATCAATAACCTCGAACGGACGGCCGGCACTTATCTCTACGGACGTCGAATGTATGAGACCATGATGGTCTGGGAGACCGACCCGAACCTGGCTGCGGACTCCCCGCTCACGCAAGACTTTGCGCAGATCTGGCAGGCAGCCACTAAAATTGTGTACTCCAGGACACTGGCGGCTGCATCCACTCGCAAGACGCAGATTGAGCCAGACTTCGATCCAGAAGCAATTAAACAACTGAAAGAGACTGTCCAACATGATATCTCAATAGGTGGTCCTGAGCTTGCTGCCCACGCCTTTCGATCCGGGTTGATCGACGAGTGTCATTTGTTCCTTATCCCGGTTCTCGTGGGAGGCGGCAAACCATCTCTGCCTGACAACGTTCGATTGGAACTCGAGCTTCTGGAGGAACGCCGCTTTCGCAATGGTACGGTGTTTCTCCGTTATCGAACAAGGCAGGGAAGAGCGACCTGACAAAGCGTCCCGAAAGAGCATCGGGATCATGCACCGGACGATCAATGTCCGCTTGTTCTTAAATCATTGACCCACCTCGAATCATGGGATTCAGGGTGGGTCATGTTTCATTTGCCTGAATATACTGGTGAACAGGCAGAAATCGAACGAATGCCGCCGCCCCGCGCTCGATCATACACCTTCTGCCCGCCAGGAAGCTCTTTAGTCCGAAGTGGCAATGGTCAGCGACCCGATCAAGGCGTCCAGCTGATCGAGATCAGGGTTGTAGTCGCCCGGCTCAAGACCCTGGAGCATTTCCCGTACGTCGACGTAGTACCCCATCCAATTGGCATTCACGTCATTGAAGTCAGGCACGGGAACCCCGCCCGGCGGCACCATGCTGCCCGGTTGGCCGTCTTCGGGCAGGCCAGGCGCTGTGACCGGTAAGATAGCGATCACATAGTATTGGCCGTCGTCGGTCAGGCCCTCGAAGTGATAGATCAGCTCCTGGTTGTTGATGATCGCGCGGCTCATTGCGTATTCCGTCAGCGTGCGCACCCCCCGGCCATGTTGGAACGGGATGACCTTAACCCGGGCAGCCAGAGCTTCGGTTACGTTGAAAAAAGGCACAGAGGGCAGCTCTTTGACATTCACCATGGAGCTCTGGGCTAACAGCGCGCGCAGCCGTTCGAGGCTTTGGGCCGCTGCCCCGCGTTCCTGCAATTGGGCATAGGCTTCCGCCGGATAGACGTAGATCTGCGGTTGATGCAGTTTGCCTTCCAGTGCATAGCCGTCCAGCTTGAACTGAATGTGCTCCGGCGCTACATCCCACGGGGCAACATCGTCCCCTTTGGCCTCAGGCACAAGCGTGCCGCTTCCCCCCGCGGCTACCCCGGTCGGGACCACCAGACTAAGCCGGTCAAACGAGACCTCTGTGCCGGTAAAAGAGTTTTCGGTGGGGGTCGCCGATGGCTCAGCCCTCGGCGTGGGTGCGACGGTAGCTGGAATGCCGCAAGCCGCCAGCCACGATGCGGCCACCACAGCGGCGGTTAGTAAAGCCAAAAAGCGTTTCATCCTGTTTCCATCCTTTCAAAGATGATCGTCAAAACCGTGACAGCCAGGCTGCTCAAGCCGTAAGAGTGCACCATGGAGCCCGTCCTTTGGAAAATGGGCCAGTGCCAGAATAAGTGTATGGCGCGGCGCAGGAAAATCTGCTGTCCAGCCGCAGGGTTTTCCACTGGCCAGTTGGACAGTTCCTAACCTGCCACTTGACCACCTTTTTTCATCCGGTCGAGGGGGGCGGAAATGCAGGCAGCACCGTAATATAGATTCAGTAAATCATAGATTTACCCAGGAAAGCCCGAAAATAGGAGCAGGAGAAGAACATGTCTCAGCTTCGTAAACGTTTCCCCCGGAATTTGATCATCGTCATCCTGCTGGCGTGTTGCAGTGTAGCCCTCGTCGGACTCGGATTGGGCGGCTTTATCATGTCTCATTCGGCCAGCCCTCGGGACGATACGCTGGCCATCCTCAAGAACAACCAGGTCCCCGCCGGCGACTGGCGAGATGAAGCCATCCGGCTGAAAGGTATCCCGGACATTCCCGAGGTGGTGAGCACCACACCGGCCAACTACACGCTGGGCGACTCTACAGACTTCTATGTCAACAATAATGACACAGGAGAAAGCCGCAAACTCTCGGCGCATTTAGCCTACGAGACACAGAATGTCTACTTTTTTATCGAGGAGGGCGTTAAGGCCGAAGATACTGACGTCAAGCGCCTGGTCGACGAGTTTCAGAGCGAGATCTACCCTACCAACCGCGAGTTCTTCGGCAGCGAGTGGACGCCCGGCGTGGATGGCGACCCGCGTATCTACATGCTGTACGCACATGGTCTGGGCAAGCATACCCAGGCGTATTTTGATACGATCAGCGAGTATTCGCTCCTGGCCCATCCCTATTCCAATGAAAAAGAGATCTTTGTGCTCAACGTCGATGCCGGCCCATTGAACGATGACTATTGGCGTCCCACCCTGGCCCACGAATTTCAGCACATGATCCACTGGTACCAGAACCGCAACGCCGAGCTGTGGCTGAACGAAGGCGCCGCCGTGTTGGCGCAATCCATCAACGGCTTCGATGTGGGTTCCCAGATGTCCTTTCTCGATGGACCCAACCTGCAATTGAACACCTGGGCAAATCTAAGCACCAGCGCGGAAGAAACGGTCGGCCACTACAATGCGGCCTATCTTTTCATGCAGTACTTCCTCGACCGTTTTGGGAGTAAGGCCAGCCAAACCCTGGTGGCCAGCCATGCCCCCGGCATCATCGCCGTAGATAGCACCCTGGCGACCCTGGGCCTGACCGACATTACAACCGGTAAGACCCTGACAGTCGAAGATGTGTTTGCCGATTGGGCCATTGCCAACTACCTCAATGACCGCCGCATGGCCCAGGGGCAGTACGGCTACGAGCGCTATACCGAAACAATCGCCGGCCCCACCGATACCATCACCGATTGTCCGACCGGACTGATTTCGACGAACGTGCATCAGTTTGGCACACGCTACATTGAGCTCACCTGCCAGGGCAACCTGACCATTAACTTCACCGGCTCGCAGACCGTGTCGGTGGTGCCCACAATACTGCACAACGGGCACTACGCCATGTGGAGCAGCCGCGAGGACCAGAGCGACACCACCCTCACCCGCGAATTTGACCTGAGACGTGTAGAATCCGCTACCCTCAACTATTGGGCCTGGTGGGAGATCGAGACCGATTACGACTATGCCTATGTGGAAGTGTCCGCTGACGGCGGGCAGACGTGGAAGATCGTCCAGACCCCCTCCGGCACCGGTGCGAACCCTACGGGCAGCAACCTGGGCTGGGGCTACACTGGCTGCTCGGGCGGCGGCGACCCGGGCGAGGATTGCAGCGCCTCATGGATCAATGAGACGGTGGACCTATCGGCCTATGCCGGGCAAAAGATCCTGGTGCGGCTGGAATATATCACCGATACAGCCTTGAGTTATCCCGGCTTTATGCTGGACGATATCTCCATTCCGGAAATCAACTTTATCTGTAACTTTGAAAAGGACAATTGCGGTTGGGACGGGAAGGGGTTCGTGAGCATGGACAACGTTCTGCCTCAGACGTTTGTGGTACAGCTCATCCACGGATCGGGCGGCCAGCGCGTCGTCGAACGCATGCAACTGGATGCCAGCAACCAGGGGAGCCTGTCGCTCACCCTGAAGGACCGCGAAGCCGCGATCCTGGTCATCTCGGGCACGACGCCCTTCACCACTGAAACGGCAAACTTCGAGCTGGAGATCAAATAGCACTGCAGGATCTCCGAGATCCAGAAGAGCGGGGAGACCTGGCTTACGAGTTGACGCCCACGCTCGGCTGGCCCTTGGAAAGGGGTGATGAAAGTAGAGTCCATTTTTGGTAAGATAAAGGAACTTATGCGGAAGTATTCCACATACCCGTAGTCAGGCCCTGAAATTACAGAGAGGAGCTTACGATGAGTAATGAACAGATCGTTCCTGAGACGAAAGGTGTTACGGTGACTTTACTTGCAACAGTGGACCTTGGCGCTGAGATCAAGGGCATGGCAGGGCGCCAGCTTCGAATGCGTATGGTGACCATCGAGCCTGGCGGCGTCTTCGGTCCGCTTCACGACCATAAAGAAAGACCCGGCATTGTCTACATCCTGCAAGGAACGATCACGGACCATCGAGATGGAGTCGCTACAGACTACGGGCCGGGCGTGGGCTGGCCCGAGGATCGGAACACCCTGCACTGGCTCGAGAACAGAGGCACGATTTCGGCGGTGGAGATCTCGGTCGATATCGTCAGGCAAGAGTAAGCTCAGGCCTGCACTCAGACAACACTGATGTTCACTCTTTAAGAAGGAGGCTTGATATGGCCGAGGTCTTATTATTCCATCACGCACAGGGGCTCACTCCTGGCGTCGTCTCATTTGCGGACCAGTTGCGTCGTGCGGGGCATATCGTACACACTCCGGACCTGTTTGAAGGTCGCACGTTCGACACCCTCGAGAAGGGCATGAGCTTTGTGGAGGAACGTGGATTTGGCGAACTGATCGAGCGCGGCGTGCGAGCGGCGGAGGGGCTGCGAACCGAATTGGTCTACGCTGGATTCTCTCTCGGTGTGGTCTGTGCACAGAAGTTGGCCCAAACCAGGGCGGGGGCGCGCGGTGCGCTGCTCTTCTACTCCTGTGTACTGGTTTCGGAGTTCGGGTCAGCCTGGCCGAAGGGAGTGCCGGTGCAAGTGCATAGTATGGACGCCGATCCGATCTTTGTCGGTGAGGGTGACATCGATGCCGCTCGGGCGCTGGTTGAATCGACTGACGAGGCAGAATTGTTCCTGTACCCGGGCAATCAACATTACTTTGCCGACAGCTCCCTGCCATCATACGACGCGGAAGCGTCGGCGCTGCTCATGCAACGGGTGCTCGACTTTCTCGCTGCCCGATAACCACAAGTGTTCGGAGGAAATGTGGCTAAACATATGCGGGTGACGCTGGAAGTCGGACCGAAGGGCAAGAAGGTGGTGGCGGTGGCGCCCGATTGGCCCGGGCTCGAGCGCGGGGCGAAGACCAGGGAGGAGGCAATCGAACGGCTGCGTTCCTACATCCCGCGATATTCACAGGTGGCAGAGCTGGCTGAAATGGACGCGGAGTTTGACAGGATCAAGAACGTCGACGTGGTCGAACAGTATCCGGGCACGGGCTCAACTGATTTCTGGGGCATCTCGTTCGCGTTTTCGAGTATCGACAAGCAAGCCATGTCACATGACGAATTGGAACGTGAGCTGACGCTGATGCGGGCGTGCTGGGCGTTTTTCGATGATGTTCGCCGGCGGGTATCGGCTGAGATGCAGAAGGGTCCGCGAGGGGGAGGGCGTGATCGGGATCGTATCGTCCGTCATACGCTGTACACAGAGCGGGATTGGGCAAAGATGATCGGCGTGCTCACCCCTGAGGATGCGATGCGGACTGGCAGGGGGCTGAAAGCGCATCGCGATGCCTATTGCCAGGCAATACGGGACTATCACTCGCAGGGTAAGTCCGCCGGCAAGATGGCCAAATGGCCGCTGCGGTTCCTCATTCGGCACACCGCCTTTCACACGATGGACCACGCCTGGGAAATGGAAGATAAGGACCTGACGACCAAATAAGCGCCGAGACATCGATCGCCGCAGGTCCCCGAAGGGGGCAGGTGTTAATGATGAGGTGCGGATATGATGCATAGGTGGCAGTCACTTTGCTCCCTCCACTCTGTTTCGGGAGTGCTTACTCTGCGAGTACGATGCCGCAAAAGTGACTGTCACCTTTTTCAACTTGACAATTGGAAAGGCATGGATGGAAGGAGGGCCCGTTTTTTTGGTAAGATAAAGGGACTTCAACGGAAACAGTCCGCTTAATCATCGTTGGGCTGCACACTTTTTCTCGGAGGGGAATGCGGCACGGCAAATCAAACAGGAAAAGGACACGGAGCAGAGAATTCGCCAAGGAGCCATCCATGACAACAGGTAAGATCCAGTTTACAAAAGAAAAAGAAACGATGCTTATCACCCTGAACGGTCGAGCGGTTCAGAGCGCGTGGAAGAGTCCGATCCTGCGTGATCCGTGGGCGGAAGAGGCCATGCGGCACATCGACTATGACATGAGCAAGCAATTAACGGGTGTGGCTTCGTGGCGCATGTGGAAGGACATTGGGTGTACCATCATCGCCACGCGCGCCGCAACCTTTGATATGCTCACGAACCGTTATCTTGCTGATCACCCGGATGCGACCGTGCTCCACGTGGGCTGCGGTATGGACAGCCGCGTTTTCCGAATTGATCCGCCGGCTAGTGTCCAGTGGTTCGATGTGGATTACCCAGATGTGATCGACCTGCGCCGCCAACTGTTGCCCGAACCCCGCACGGCTTCGCCACAGCGGGGGAACCGGGAGGCTGCGTCTGCGGGCCAGTATCACCTGATCGGTGCACCGCTGAACGATTTGCGCTGGTTGGAGGAGGTTCCACGGGATCGAACCGCGTTGCTTATCGCCGAGGGAGCGCTGATGTACGTGAGCGAAGCGGATGTAAAAGCGCTGCTCAATACGGTGGTCGCTCACTTCCCTGGCGGACAGATGATCTTCGATGTAGTTCATCCCGCAATACTCAAACAAGTAGGCTCAAACGTCGGGGGTACAGGTGCAACCTATAAGTGGGGACTTGATGATCCTCAGGACATCAGGCAGCTTGAGCCGAAGCTTGAATTGATCAAAGAGTTCAGACCCAGCGAACAGGTCGCGTTTTCCCGATTCCCATTGTGGTGGCGGGCCATCATGCGCGTCCAGGAGGTCAACTCCACGTTGCGCAGGCTGAACCGTACGGTGGTCTACCGATTTTAGGATGCCAGCCAGGGATTTCGATCCCGAGGAATGCGGCCCAACAAAGCGTCAGGGGCTTAAGAATAAAAGCAATTCCAATCTGTCGGAAGCTGCTTACGCAAATACGGACAGATTGGAAAGTCATCGGCGAACTGTTCGAGTTGAAGTAGTGGCTCTTTGGGAATTCCCGTGGTAGATACATCCTTTCACGACAAAGCCTGGAGAACCGAAATAATTTGAAAGATTAACGCTACGATACAAGGTATAGAGGTAAAGATGAAAAATTCTGACACACAAAATCAACGTATTGCAAACATGACCTTCGCTTCCGTCTATCCGATGTATGTCGAGAAAGTGGAGAGGAAAGGCAGGACCAAAGCAGAATTGCTTCAGGTCATAAAGTGGTTAACAGACTTCGATACTAAGAAGCTTCAGGAACTCATAAAGGAAAATGCAACGTTTGAAACATTCTTCCAGCAGGCTTCGCTGAACCCCAATGCGCACCTCATCACCGGAGTCATCTGTGGGGTTCGTGTGGAGGAAATCGAGAATCCTTTAACGCAACAGGTTCGGTATCTGGATAAGCTGGTGGATGAGTTGGCGAAGGGCAGGAAGATGGAGAAGATTTTGCGTGGCTCGTAAGATGTGCTGAAGCTTTATGAAATTGGAGGAACTCAGTCATGAGAAAAGTGATTGTGCTTGAACATATTTCCATGGATGGTGTCATCCAGGCCCCGGGCGGGCCAGAGGAAGATACCAGCGGTGGCTTCGCCTATGGCGGCTGGGCAGGGCCCTATTCCGACGAGATTCTTGGAACGGCTCTGAGAGAGCAGATGAACCTGCCGTTCGACCTGTTGTTAGGGCGCAAAACCTTTGACATTTGGGCGTCGTACTGGCCGCAGCATGCGGACGCATGGCCAGGCGTCAACACGGCGACCAAGTACGTCGCATCGAATACCATGACGTCTCACGAATGGCAGCCGTCCGTGTTTTTCAACGGAGATATTGCAGAAAAAGTCGCCAAGATCAAGGGACAGCCAGGGCCGGATTTGAACGTTTGGGGCAGCGGCAACTTCCTTCAAACGCTGATCAGGCATGATTTGGTCGATGTATTCTGGCTGATGGTCTATCCGGTAACGTTGGGCGCTGGAAAACGGTTGTTTGCCGACGGCACGATCCCGGCGGCATTCAAAGTGACGGAAAGCAAAGTCGGCTCGAATGGCGTCATTGTTGTGAATTACGAGCGTGCGTGTGCAATCACAACCGGAAGTTGATGAATACTCGCGCCGTGTCGGGCATTGCAAAACAAAAAGCCAGCACTTCGCCCCGCACGTTTGAGGGCAGCAGAGATCATTCCCTGGGCGCTGGAACATAGGTGACAGTCACTTTTGCGTAGCACTCCCGAAACGGAGTGGAGGGAGCAAGGTGACTGTCACCTTTTTAAATCACCGCTTTTATTGAAAGACCTTCGTCTGAGGCCAGGTCTGCTCGATGGGTATTCTGATCCCACGGCACAGGAAAATGGGAAGGTTATTTTCGTAGGGCATACAATACTCGCATTGGGTGACCGCCACCTGCTTAACCTCGACAAATCCCTGCTTCAGGTCATCTATATTGGCATCACCCAGGTAGAGAATCACTTCGCCGGTGCAGTTTCCCGGTCCCCACAGATAGTAGTTATTGTGTCCGCTGATGATCGGCGGCAGATCGTATTTGGAACTGTAGAATTGCAGCGCACCCGCTTCCCCGTAGTTGCTGGTAACAATACAAGTCCTGGCCTGGTCTTCGGCCGGTAAGGAGCGATAAACTTCGGACATCCTGGCAGCCAGTTCTTCCCAGCCGAAGCGATCCGCAAAATTCTGCGGGAGGAGGCCGGTGTCGGATTTTTCGGATTTCACGTTCGTGCCGCCCAGCGCCTGCACATAGGTCACCAGGGCATTGACCGGCAGCATCGGGATGGTCAGTGGTGCGAACAGGATCCCGCCCAGGACGAGGAACGGAACGTAATGGGCTCGCAGCCATCCCAGCCAGCGCCAGCCGCGGGAACTGGCAAACTGCTGCATGGCGATCGTCCCACAGGCGAACACGACCGGATAAAAGGGAGCCAGGAAGTAATTCTTGGCGTGCTGGAGCATGAAGAGCAGGAACAAGACAAGGTACATCCAGCCGAACGGGCGGTATTGTTTTCCCTTCGGGGTGAAGAGGTAAACCAGTCCACTCAACCACAATGGCAGGGTGAACGGGTGCATGATGAGAATCTGTTGCAGCAGGAACACGAGCGGGGAGGCCTGGAACACCTTATTCCCGTAGTTGCGCCAGAATTCGATCGTCGGCCAGCCGTTGGCGGCATTCCAGATCCCGTACGGAAGCAGAAATACCAGGGCGATGGATCCGCCCAGATAGAGATAGGGACTGCGGAAATATTTGCGGTAAGGCGTCAGTGCCAACCCAATGACCAGCGCAAGGCCGAAGTAGAGCGGCGTGACCTTGATGGTCAGGCCGACGCCCAGCACCAGGCCAAAGACCAGCCAGAGCTTCGGGCGGTCATCCTTGAAGATCAGAATCAACAAATAGAGCGCCGCGGCCCAGACCAGCAGATCGAACGAGTCCATCGTCAAGAGGGCATTCATCCCGAGATACTGCGGCGCGATCAAAACGGCCAGGGCTGCCAGGACTTGCCCAAACGGGTCCGCACCCAGCTGGCGGGCCATCAGCCCCGTCAAAAGGATCACCCCTGCGCCTGCCAGCGCCGGGAAGAAATGCAATGCCAGGAGCGAATCGCCAAGGGTGAGGCGGACAAAGGCCGTCAGCACGGCAATGAAAGGCGGGAAGTCCACGTAGCCGAAAGCCAGGTGCTGGCTGGCAGCAATATAGTAGAACTCGTCGCGGAAGTAGCCGTAATTGGAGCTGGTCAGCAAATGAATGACCAGCTTGAGCACTGCCAAACCGACGACGATCGCCAGGGCGTAATTCTCATCCCTGTTGAACAGGGTTTGGAATGAACGTTTCATGCGTATTCCTTCATTCACGGTGTCATGTCACTGTTGTCGCTTCAATGATAAGCCGCCCAAAGGATTGTGTAGCTCTTATTGCGATTATAAGTGTATTGCACGAAGTGCTGTGCGGCTGCACCTGTCCATTTGACCAGTGAAAAACTCCTCCGACGGCGGGGGGAGTTTTTGATGCGGCCAGACTAAACTGGATGTCATCAGAGCGTATTGCTTTCTGTGAAGCGTGGTCTTTCGTACGCGGCGAAGGAAAGTAAAGAAACCATCCAGAAATGGAGATTTGGAGAACATCATGAAAACAAGTATCGCTTATGGAATGAGTCAGTCCAGGCCACGAACTTTGATGGGAACCAAAACCCTGCTGACTTTCCTGGCCCTCACGTTTGGCCTGAGCTGGATTCCCATGTCGCTTTTCGTTTTGTTCCCGGACCAGTTCACCGCGCTATTTGGTGAGATGAGCTCGACCAACCCGGTCTTCCTCCTTGCGGTATATGCTCCCGGTCTCTCTGGCATTTTCCTGATCTGGCACCATTACGGGTTGAAAGGATTAGGCAGCTTCTTTCGACGCCTGACCTTCTGGCGGGCCCCGATCCAATGGTGGCTGTTCCTGCTGCTCGGCATTCCCGCGATCGTCTATACTGCGGCCGCGATCAAAGGCACGATCAACGACCCGTTCCCCTTTTCCCCCTGGTACATGGTCTTGCCGGCCCTGATCCAGTCCCTGCTGCTTGGTCCCATGGGAGAGGAATTCGGCTGGCGCGGACTTGCCCTACCCCTGCTGCAGCGTCGATTTTCTCCCTTCTGGGCCAGCCTCATCCTGGGAGTCGTCTGGGCCATCTGGCATGCACCTGCCTTCCTGATGAGCGGGACACCGCAGAGCGCCTGGTCTTTTGGTCCCTTCTTCGTTGGACTCATCGCCATTACGGTCATCATGACACCGCTGTTCAACGCATCTCGCGGCAGCCTGTTAATCGCCATCCTCTATCACCTGAACATCATGAACCCTATTTTCCCGGATGCCCAACCCTGGGATAGTTACCTGTTGGCTATTGCTGCGGTGGTCATCGTTTACCTTAACCGTCGTCAGATGTTCCAACGCGGCTCTGGCGTCATGGAGGTGCTTGGCCCCCGGGAGGAAGAGCAGCTCTCCTGAGAACGAGATCCTTTGTCGCGTAGTATGCACTGCGAAGTCCCGGCGATTGCGACGCGATCAAACCTCTCCTCCGTCCGTTCACAGCCGAATGAGTTTCGGCAACAGAGTGATGTCAAGTGTGTGACCGTTCGCACGATAGAATTCGCTGCAAGCCTTGCACGTTTACATTCGGAGGATTACAATCCAAATCGTCAGTTTGATCTGATCGTGCCAAACGAAGAGCGTTAACGTGAGAGGTGTTTATCATGATTGAGGACTCCAAGCCTGGACCTCGCATTTTCGTTTCGTATGCCCATGAAGATGAAGATCTGAAAAAGGAACTGGATAAATATCTAAAGGTACTGAAGCGTTCCGGCAAAGTCCAGGTGTGGAATGACCGGGAGCTGATCGGGGGACAGGAGTGGGATGAAACCATTACGTCCGAATTGAACAAGGCGAATATCATTTTGCTCCTCATCAGCGTGGACTTCAATGCGTCTGATTATATCTTTGAGAAGGAACTTGCCGCAGCCATGAAACGCCATGAAGAGGGTACGGCGCACGTCGTGCCCATCATCCTGCGGCGATGCGAGTGGAGGAATGAGGCATACGCCAAGCTGCAGGCGCTGCCGCGCAACGCGACACCGGTTACAGAGTATGCCAACCGTGACGCGGCATTTACCGAAATTGCAGTAGGGATTGAGAAGCTCGTGGATTACATCAACGCAGGCATCGAATCGGGCGCATAATTTTTTCAGGTTCTCAGAAAGAGGAGATATTTTTATGGCAGCTGTTGCGACACCCGATACTCAGCGCAGGAACATTCAAGTCTATTTTCTGGCTGCGCCCGAAGACCAGTCCGTTTGTGAAGACATCATCAAGCATCTCAAGCCCATCATTCGCAGCTCTCCCGTACCGATTGAAGTGAACAGCGATTTCAACATTCCGGCGGGGATGGAGAAAGAAATCCACGAGAGGCGGCTGTTGGAGGCAGATATCGTGCTGGCCCTGATCAGCGTGGATTTCATTGATAACGATGAAATCTACAACCGCAATCAGAAGGTGATCGAAAGGCACAACAATCATCAGACGGTCATGGTCCCGATCCTGGTCCGGAACTTCATGTGGAAGGCCACTCCGTTTGTCAGCCTGCCCGTGGTGCCAAAGAACTTACAGCCTCTGAATAACAAACAATTCTGGAACAGCCCGGATGATGCCGTGATGGCTGTGGTCAGCGATATTTACGATTCGATCAACGAGCTGGCACACAGACAGCGCGCCGTCCTGGAACCCTTCGCTGCGGCAACAGCAGAAAGAGCGCCTGACCTTCAGGGCGCTTCGGGACCATCCGTTCGCCAGCCCGCGTCCGCCAGCCTGATGACTGCGGTGCCACCCATGCAGAGCGAAGTGGTGCTGCCCGTACCTGTGACAGCAGTGAAACCTGAGGAAGGTCTTGCGGCTCCGGTTGAAACATCCGCCGCGCAGATGGAGCCCGAGCACTCGATGAAAGAGACGCCTGCAGTGCAGAGCGCAGCAGTCCAACCGGCGCCCGTGGCGGACGTGAAACCTGAGGAAGGTCGTACGGCTCCGGTCCAAACGTCCACGCCCAAAATGGAGCCCGAGCACTCGATACAAGCGGCGCCTGTAGTGCAGAGCGGAGCAGTCCAGCCAGCGCTTGTGACGGAAGCGAAACCTGCGGCGGATCTCAAGGCTGCAGCTGTGGCACCCATCCCGCAGACAGCCACCCAATCCAGAGCATCGTCACCGATCGCTGCGGATTGGCGAAAGAAATACTATAGAACGGTTGCGCTAAAACGAGCCGGTGCTATTCTGCTTGACCACATTATCCTTTATGTTGCGCTGATCATCATCCTGATCCCATTCTCAGGAGGCTCAGATTCAGCCTTTAGCGCTGCATTTAATGTGGCATTCCTTATCTTGTATTTCGTGATCATGCCAATGATGGAATCATCGAAATGGCAGGGCACGATCGGCAAACGGATACTGAAATTGCAGATAACCAATCGAGAAGGAGAACGCATTACTTTCCTGCGAGCCTTCTGGCGAAATATCATGAGGAGCGTTGTGCTTTACTCATACTTCGTTTCCTTTGGTATTCTCCTGGTTATCCAATATTTCCGATTCAACAAGACCAGGAAATTTTTCCACGATGAGTTGTCCGGTACGGTGATCGGAGAAAGACTACCGAGTTCTACTCCAGCATCCATCGCTTTGAATGCGGCTGATTGAAAAAGTGACTGTCACTTCCCAGAGTGACAGTCACTTTTTTGTGATTGGCGGATTGCTCTGGTGGGGATTCTCACGCAAAGGTATCTGCCCGAGCCATAAGGTCAACCGCAACTTGAATTGAAGATCAGCAAAGTGACAGTCGCCCTGGCGGGGCGAGGTGACCGTCACTTGTTGATAAGGTCGGGGGAGTCAATAACTCATAAAAAGCATAAACGTTTCCATCAATTTCGCACGAGATTTATGCCGTCTCAAAAAGTTATCCCGTTGTTCCTTCAGGAAGGAAAAACGAAAAGGCGAGTGTGTTTCAAGTTCCCGCAAATAAGATGGAGTGTAATAAGGGTCCATGCGGCCAATCGCATTGATGAGAAATAGATCCGCGCCGCGTCGAATCAACTCGCGGACGGATTCTGCTGCATCGAAACAATCCAGCCCTTGCAGTACCCTGCGGCCAAAATGAAAGGTGCGATTTGCGAGCCGATCCAGAGGCCAGTGACCCCCTGGCTGGGAATAAATCGTTAACTGACCTGCCTGGCTATCCTGTTCCACATCCTCCATATCATCCAGGAGCTGTGCGAAGATGCCGTGACCATACGTGTACTGGCGCTGCGCCGCAGTCAACAAGTCGCTTACCAGATAACCATCGGCCAGGACGGAGGTCCCGCCTTTATAAAAGCTGAGTCCGAGCACATCCACCTCCCCGGGCGCAGCAGCACGGCGCAGCAGTTTCAGGCTTTGACTCTGGGCGTGATGGATCGCTAACAGACTTTCAAACACTGCAGGATGGTCGGCACGTGAGCATTGACCCTCGATCATCGCCACCAGATCGAAGATGACCTGCTCATCTGCATTGGCTGGAGTGAGCAAGTCGCCTGCCAGGCGCTCACGGAAGCGCTGATTGAAAGCCAGTTTGGTCGCCTCGGGAATACCTGGATCATCGAGGTAGTTATCCGTATATGGATACAGCAAGCTGTAGGCAAGGATAGAGGGATTGAGTTCCACAGGCAGTTTCAGCAGCCACTGGAGGCCATGTGCTGTCCAGGCGTTGCGCCCGGCCTGATAAATGTCCTCACCACTCAAAGCCGAATCAAATGCACGCGCCCTGCGCACGAATTCTTCTGAAGCATCCGTAAAAGCGTGTGACGGAAGGAGATCCAGCTGCTCGGCTTTGAAACCCAGGGCCTCCACAGCCAGAAGCCTGACCGCGACTCCCAGGCGGGCCTGTATCTCCCGTGCTTCGTCGCGACCCCGCGGCGGAGCCGTTAGCATGTGATCCACCTGTTCCAGAAAGCGGAGCAGGCCTTTTTCGTTTTGAGTTTGAGCGCGGGATGAATATGGTGAACCCAGATCAGGCAAGCCGGTATCGCACTCCCACCATAGGTCAATGAAATGCTGGTTGAGTTCCCGAACGGTTACTGACATCCAAATCTCCACAAGGCCTCTTGGCAACTGACAGTTGGATTAGGAAAGAGCGCCAATACCCTTAACTACGTGGAATTTGATGCAAGGTTCCGCCAGGGATGTTGACACAAGGATCTCGCTCACCTGCAGACCCCAGGGGATCTGTATGATCTGCTAATGGAGTGGTTTTCGCAAACCTGGCCCTCACTCGTTTTAGACCAGAGATGGCAAAGCGATTGATCATAAGCATTCTCCGATGTGTATCCGAACGAAAAGCGGACGAGTTTCCTCGTCCGCTTAACCTTCAATGTTCGACTTTCAACCACCTAGCACTCACTATATCCGCAGGCATAGCACTTGCGACATCCTTCCTCATTCACTACGGCGGCCTCGCCGCACTCGGGGCACAGGTCGCCGATCTTCATCGGGAGTTGAGTCGCTTCTTCTGCCTGCATGGCATCCTCCGCTTCGGCTTCGATCTTATGTCCGGTGCTTGCACCCGAATTGTGGGTGTTGCCATTGGATTTTTCAGTCGGCACATCAGCGGCGAGTCCTTCCTTCTCGCGCAGGTACTGGTCGAGCACCTGCCCGATGCCATCAGGCAGGGACCGCACGCGGTTCGGACCGAAGCCAAGCGAACGGCCGCCGCCGATGCCGATGAGCTGACGCACAACCTCGCGCATCCTGTCAGTGGGCACGACAGGCGATGCCATGCGCAGGATATACGAAATCAGGCGCCCGATCGCTTCGGAAACCGCCGCCGTCTCAGAGCCGGCCTTGGCAGTATTGACGAAGGCCTCGAAGGGCTGTTCCCCACCGTTCTCGTTGATGGTGATGAAGGCCTTGCCAACAGGTGTCTGCACATTAAAGGTTTTACCGGTCAATGCCCTGGGGCGCGGCTTTTTGGTGTCATGCCACACAGCGGGAACGGCTTGTCTAACGAGAGCAGCTTCCGGGGCGGACTGAGGCGCTTTTTTATCCGCAGTGGCTCTCGTCTCAAGCACTACCTTTTCGCGCGAGCCGGTCACGTACACGGTGATCCCCTTGCAGCCGAGTTCCCAGGCCAGCATGTACGCCTTTGCCACATCGTCTTCGGTGGCGCCTTCGGGGAAATTGATGGTCTTCGAGAGTGAGTTGTCCACGAACGCCTGGAGCGCGGCCTGCATGCGGACGTGCTCCTCGGCGGTGATATCCGCCGACACGACGAACGCATCGCGCACGGCCTGCGGGATCTCCGCAATGTGCTGGCAGGTCCCTTCGCTCATCACCTGCTCGACGATCTCACCGCGTTTCTCCTCGCCAAGGCCGAGTTTCCTTAGCGCCTCATCGAAGCGCGGGCTGGCGTAGGTGAGCTTGAGATCCTTGCCATTGTCGTTGACGTGACGAATATACGCCAGTGCAAAGACGGGTTCACAGCCATAGCCTTCACAGCCTGCAACGGTGGCGATGGTGCCGGTCGGCGCGACGGTGGTCTGTGCCGCATTACGGATGCCGTGCTTCTTGATCCCCTCCACCACCGCATCCCACCGGACTTCCGGCCTGCCCCAGTCATGCTGATAATTGACCAGCGTCTGAGGCGGCGTCCAGAGCATATTGTCCATATCATAGATGCTGTTCTGGATGGCCGGGAATGGACCGCGCGCTTCCGCCAGCTCAATGCTCGTCAGCATGGCGTGATAGCGCACAAACTCCATGACCTGCGCGCCGAATTCCTGTCCCTCCTGCGAACCGTAGCGCACGCCAACGTGGTACATCAAGTCCGCCAGGCCCATGATGCCCAGACCAATGCGACGGGCGCGGTGAGCGGCTTCTTTTAGTTGCGGCACCGCGGGTACATACGCATTGGCTTCCACCACGTCATCGAGGAAGCGAGTCGCGGTGACGACCGATTGGCGCAGCAATTCCCAGTCCACAGTGCCGTCTGCTCCGCAGTGTTCGTTGAGGTTGACCGAGCCCAGACAGCAGTTTTCGTAGGGTCCAAGCCATTGTTCACCGCAGGGGTTTGTAGACTCCAGCGGATATAAATGCGGTACCGGGTTATCTCGATTCGCCGCGTCTAAAAACAACATGCCGGGTTCACCGTTGTGGTGGGCCTGTTTCACAATCTTGTTGAAGAGTTCACGCGCACGGACTTTCTTGTAAACTCTGATCGGCACGCCCGCCGCTTCCATTTGATCCAGCGTGCCGCGCGTGCCCCGATATTCCTGGGAGGAAATCTCAGGAAAACGCAAGTCCCATTCCTTGTCTTCCTTGACCGCTTTCATGAAGGCATCGGTAATGCCAACGGAAATATTGAAGTTGGTGATGTGATTCTCGTTTGTTTTGCAGGTGACAAAGTCTTCAACATCTGGATGGTCTACGCGCAGGACCGCCATATTCGCCCCACGCCGCGTTCCACCCTGGGCCACCTCGCCAAAGGCATGATCATAGACGCGCAAAAAGCCAACGGGACCGGTTGCCTGTCCTGCCGAAGATTTGACCATTGCACCCGCCGGGCGTAGCCGTGAGAAGGAGAAGCCATTGCCGCCGCCTGTCTGCTGGATCAACGCCGCATCCCGGAGAGTCTGGAAGATGCCGGCACTGTCGCGGCCCATGTCATCTACAATGGGCAGAACAAAGCATGCCGCAAGCTGACCCAGCGGAGTCCCGGCACCGGTAAACGTCGGCGAATTGGGGAAGAATTTTTTGCTCGAAAGCAAGTGATAATACTCTACCGCGCGCTTCTGCACATCGTCACTCCACTGCTCCTCCACTTTTGCCACATGCCAGGCAACGCGCCAGAACATTTCCTCGGCCGTTTCCGCAGGCTTGCCATCGTTCCCGCGGCGGACGTATCTCTTCATGAGCACCTGACGAGCATTATTCGTCAGGTTCGCCTGTGGCAGGCCCTTCGGCATGGGAGGCGTGGGCAACAATCCGTGTTTTGATTGTTGGGTAGGAACAGCTTTTGTAACCATGGGGACTCTCCTCTGAGTAAGTTTATAAAGCTTTATTGCTAGTGCTCATGTCATCCTGAGGGAGCGTTCGTTGCGACCGAGGGATCTCCATCAACAAACGGGAGATTCTTCGCCGCTGTGCGGCTCAGAATGACAGATAAATAATTTAGATTGGAAATTCAGACAAAAATAGGCAAGGACAATTCTCCGTGAGGAGACAGTCCTTGCCCGGTATTAGTCTTTGAGTAAGCGATTTATTTCGTTACGAATTGATTCCAGGTCGGTGAGACCCAGATACACAATGGCATAGCGGATGTAGGCAACCTCGTCCATGTCTTTCAGGCCAGCCATGACCAGGTCACCGACGACGCGTGAGGACACCTCCGACTTGCCAAGCTTTTGCAGCTGCGATTCGACCTGTCCGATCATACGCTCGATGTCCGCAGCCGAGACCGGGCGCTTGGCACAGGAGATACGAATGCCGCGCTCCAATTTCTCGCGGTCGAATTCTTCGCGCGTGCCGTCCTGCTTGATGATAAGGGGGGTTGCAAGGATCGGCCGTTCATAACTGCTGAATCTTTGTCCGCATTTGAGACATTCGCGCCGGCGCCGAATCCCTCCGTGACTATCGTGTGAGGTATCGAGCACCTTTGAATCATGATGCTGACAGTAGGGACAACGCATTCAAAAAGCTCCAATTATAGAACAAATGTTAGTACCATATATGGGCGTAACTGCACTGCATCCCCGTACATATGGTCATTACGTCAGTCATTTTAGCATAACTGAAAGCCTGATACAAGTGCCGAACATTGCAGTTATCTTAAAATATCCTGGCGGTCGCACCATGTCCTTGCGAGAAGCGACAGCGACGAAGCAATCTTACGTGGATCGGGAGATTGCTTTGCTATCGCTCGCAACCCCGCAGGCGGGCAATGACACAGGCTTACTCATCCCCCTCTTATTTCATTCATTATAATCAGAACATGGAATACACGATACGCCTGCGACAGCCGGGCTTCACATACATTGCTGCGTTCCTGCTCGGGCTGCAATTGATGGAACCCTCGCGCGCCTGGATGGTTCTGCTGGTCGCTTTCGGCGGGACATGGCTGCTCGCATTCGTCTGGGTCCATTCATTGGGGCGATATCTTCAATTGCGGCGCGAAAGGCACATTGGCTGGGTGCAGGCCGGAGGTCAGATCGAGGAGCGCTTCACCGTTTCCAACCATTCGTTTTTCCCTGCGCTCTGGCTCGAGCTGAAAGACCGGTCTACCCTGCCCGGCTACAACGTCAACACAACATTGAGCGTTCGCAGCGGCGAATTCAAACAGTGGACCACGCCCGGCGCATGCAATCAGCGGGGGCTCTATTATCTGGGCGACGCCGAACTCGTCAGCGGTGATCCGTTCGGGATCTATGAAGTGACGGTCTACGATCCAACCCGTACCTCTCTGATCGTTCTACCGCAGGTCGCGCGCATCCCCAGATTAGACATCAGCTCCGCAGGGGCTTACGGCGAGGGCCAGCCGCGTCCCCATTCCCTTCATCAGACGGTCAGTGCTTCAGGCGTGCGCGAGTACCAGCAGGAGGATAGCCTCCATCTCATCCACTGGCCGACGACGGCGCGTATGAACAAGACCTTCGTTAAGCAAATGGAGAACGCGCCCGATGCCAACTGGTGGATTCTGCTTGACCTCGATATTCGCGCCATGCTTGGAGAAGGCTGGGACTCAGCCGAGGAGCAGAGCGTCTCGCTGGCGGCCTCTCTCGCGGACTCTGGCCTGCTTGCCCGCCGGGCAGTCGGTCTCATCTCGAACAGTTCCACGCTGAGCTGGCTGCCCCCAAAAAGGGGCGAGGGCCAACGCTGGGGGATTTTGCACGCTCTCGCGCTCGTCAAACCTGCGTATACAAAATTATCGACCCTCCTGGAACGGGTCAATGCGGAACTGGGACGAAACCATAGCCTGATCATCATCACCTCTTCGCTTGATCTGGAATGGATGAAGAGCATCCTTTCCATGCAAGCGCGAGGCGTGATCCCAACGGTGCTGATGCTTGACCCGGCCACATTTGGCGGGCAATCTGCGGATGCAAGTGTCTCATTGATCAGGCAGCGAGGGATTAAGTGTCATCTCATCCCCCGCGGATTTGTCCCTGCGCCCGAGAAACAACCCCAAAAGAGGCAGGCCTGGACCTGGCGGCAGACCCCTGATGGACAGACTGTACCTGTGCAAAGCTCTCAGCACATGTGGAAGAAAGACACGGCTAAATGAGAGCTCTGCGTGAGTTTTTTGCACCGCGTTCACTGGTGAAATTCATTCTTTTGTTGGTCGCCATGAATGGATTTGCCTCAGGCCTGACTGCCAGCCTGACGGGTATACGCCCCGGGGCTTTTCTCACGGTCACTTTTTTTGCCGCCATTTTTGCCTGGATCCTTGCCTTCACTCGGTTTCAATCGGGCGATTTCTGGATTCTGCTGCTGGCCATTGGCGGCCTGTTTATCTTCATTGAGGCCGCGCAACTGTGGGGTGCCGTTGGCGCGGTCTTCAGTCGACTGCTCGACTTCCAGGTCGCGCTGATAAGGGTTCTCTTCAAGAATCCTGTCCCCAGCTTCGCCCTCGTCCGTTCTGCGTTTGATGCATTCCTTGGCTCGTCGGCGGAGATGCTGCAAAGGATCCTCGCAGCATTACAGACCGGTTCCCTGCAGGATGTGGGTGTGCGTGAACTGCTGTGGGATGTCCCGATCCTGCTCTTAGCTGCGTGGGCAGGCTGGACGCTCAAGAGACGGGATCGCGCACTGCTGGCGTTAGGTCCCAGCCTTGGGCTTGTGGCATATATCTTGTACTATACCGGCACGAAGCCATCGTCCCTGCAATTGATCGTTGGCGTGCTTCTTTTGCTGATGGGCATCAGTGAGTGGGAAAAGCGTGTAAGGCAAAAGACGATCACGGCCACACTGGAGAAGGCCTCCGCGGATGTCAACCTGACGCTGATTATCCTGTCCCTCGCAATCACACTGGCCGCGGGGTTTGCTCCCTCAGTCACTCTACGGCACACCATTGACCGCATCCAACAGGATGAGCGCGAGCGGAAGAATCAACAGATGGCGGCCTCGTTAGGCCTCGAAGATGATCCGAACTCGTTGCGGCGGTTCGCGACTGCGACCCTGCCCCGCCAACATCTGATCGGTGGCCAACCTGCCACATCACAGACGGTTGTTTTTACGGTAAAGACCGGTGACCTGCCGCCCATGCCAAATAATGAGGTTGGCGAAGACATCCCGCGTTATTACTGGCGGTCGCTTACCTATGACATATACACCGGCCGAGGCTGGGAAACGACGCTCTCCCAGACGGTCAATTACGCAGCCAACCAACAGGTGATCAGCGATATTCCCGAAGGATACCGCGTGGTCCACCTGGATATCAATAAAACTGCGGGAATGGATTCGCTCCTTTACTGGAGCGGAACCCTGGTAAGTGTGGATCAGGCCTTCCAATTAGGTTGGCGGGCGCTGCCAGGTTCTGCGTCAGCAGCACAGGATCCCTTTGAAGGTGGAGATGCACTCGGCGCAACCATAGCGCCCTATCGTTTTCAGGTCGAGTCGGTGGTGCGAAGGCCATCCATTGACGAACTGCGAGCCGCAACCTCACAGGATTATCCCAACTCCATAAAGAATCGCTATCTTGCCTTGCCCGATACACTGCCCGAACGGGTTCGTGCCCTGGCTGCTCAAGTCACAGATGGGATCACAAATCCTTATGATCAGGCCGCGGCCATCGAAGCTTACCTGCGGCGGTATCCCTATTCGCTCAATGTCCCTACTCCGCCCAAGGACCGTGACGTTGCTGATTATTTTCTCTTCACCCTTGGCACCGGCTACTGTGACTACTACGCCACGTCCATGGTGGTGATGGCGCGCTCGCTGGGTTTGCCGGCGCGCCTCGTCTCTGGTTTTGCGACCGGAGCCTACCTTCCTGCGTCAGCGCAGTATGTTGTCCGTGAGGCAGATGCTCATAGCTGGCCGGAGATCTACTTTAGCGGCATCGGGTGGGTCGAGTTCGAACCAACCGCAGGTCAACCTGAGATCGAGAGGCCCCAATCTGCTCAACCAGTTCCGCCGGCTGCAGTCCCTCAACAAACCAATCCAGATCAAACCACCAGCAAACCTACGAGCACAGGGTCTCTGGGTGATTACCTTCGTGTCCTTGGGATACTTCTGGCAGTGGTGATGGCTGCAGGTGCCGCTTTCTATTCATTCCAGGCGTTCCGCTTCTCAAGGGCGGATATCACACAGATTTATCCCTGGGTTTTCAAAATGGGAAGCCGCCTTGCGCCTCTGCCGGGTATTCCTGAGACTCCGATGATGTTTGCTGAGAGGCTGCGGGAATTCCTCGGCAAGCTTCCGCAGCCAAGATTCATCAGCCAGTGGCTCACACCCGCCCTTTCAGAATTGGAATTTCTCACCAGGCTCTATATACGCGCAGTCTATAGTCCGCACAGGCCCAGCGCGTCGGAGGATGCAGGGGCCCGGCACATCTGGCGGAAGTTGTACTGGAGGTTGTGGCTGGCGAGGATTTTGAGGGGAAAGGTTCGCCCAGAGCGGAGTAAGGAGCGCTCCTGGCGACGAATGTAGTCGAAGGGCAGGTTGCAGAACTACAAGCGCTTCGACTACGCCTGCAGCTCCGCTCAGCGCGAAAAGGACTGCAAAAACTCCAACACCAACTGATTGTATTCCCCGGGATCGGATTGATGCGGCACGTGGCCTGCGCCGTAGACGATTCTTCCCTGTGCGTTGGGCAGGGACTGTACCAGTTCTGAGAATGAGGCAGGCGCAAGCGTCAGGTCACGGTCTCCCCAGATGACAAGCGCCGGCACGTTAATTTGAGGCAGATATTTCGAGAGGTCTTCGGCGGTGTTCGGCAGGTTATACGCACCGGGCGAAGTCCGTTTGTAATCGACCGTAGTCTGATGCCGGACTTTTTCAGAGAGCTCATGAACCGCTCCGCGCGTGCGTCCCATAACGAGGCTGCTGGCATCAATGATGAGGCGGAACAACCAGAATGGAGTCCGCTGGACCACGAATCCATTCAGATGAGGATGCTGATAAGAAAGGCGCAGGATACGCGAAAGCTGTCCAAGCCGATAATATGGATTGGACAGGATCAGGCCGCGAGCCCTGGAAGGGAAGCGGAGGACATATTGGAGAGCAAGGTAGCCCCCGAGGGAATGTCCACATAGAATGGGAGGCTCACTCAAATGAAGTGAGTCGATCCAGCCTGCAAAATGCTCAAAGAGCCAATCCATGTGATAGTCACGGGCGTTCGGCTTGCCGCTCTTTCCATGTCCCAGTAGATCGAGCGCATACGCAGAGTAGCCGCGCTCCACCAGCAGCGGCGTGAGCACATCCCAATCGTGAAGTGAGGCAGCCATTCCATGGACCAACAGGACTGGCGCTCCATCCCCCTTTTGTATGTAATTAACTTTTTGTTTTCTGAAATCGATCTGTTCGGCGAAGCTATTCGCCTGCAATGCGTTTTCCATATCGTTTTGCTAACTCACGACGCAAGACTTTTCCGATAAAGGTTCTTGGAAAGTCTTCCATAAAAATGACAAAGCGCGGGACAAGGTCGGGTGGTAATCTGCGCTTGCAGTAGGCAATCACCGCTTCGGGTGTTGGGCGATCCTGCCCGGCGATCACGAACGCAAAGGGGTGGTTTGCAACTGCCACCACAGCCACTTCCTTGACCTGCGGAATTTCATAAATGACTTCTTCCACATCACGCGGGAAAGCCGGGGTGCCAGGTTTTTCAGGATACCACATGTCCGCCTTGCGGGCAACAATGCGGAAATATCCTTCGTCATCCATCTGCGCCACATCACCGGTCAGCAGCCAGCCGTCTTCGGTAAGGGTTGTACGCGTGGCTTCTGGATCCCTCCAGTAGCCTCGCATCACTTGCGGACCACGGATCGCTAATTCTCCGATTTGTCCAGGCTTCACTTCCTTACGTCCCTGTTTCAGGTCAAGTACAGCTGCTTCGGTGGACGGAAGCGGAAGTCCGATGCTGCCCACCTTGTGCTGACCATTCAAGGGATTCGCGTGCGTGACCGGCGAAGCTTCGGTGAGGCCATAACCTTCAACGAGGCGGCCTTTTGTCAATTTTTCAAAGGATTCCTGCACTTCCACCGGCAATGGAGCGGAACCGCTGATACAGGCCTTGATCGATTTGATGTTGTATTTGCGCACACCGCGGAAATTGTTGATTGCGACATACATATTCGGGACGCCCGGAAAAATCGTGGGACGGTATGTCTTGATCGTTTGAAGAATATCCTTGATCTGGAACTGCGCTTTCAAGATCATGGATGCGCCGAGGGACACCGGTACATTGAGAGCCGTGGTGAGTCCATAGCTATGCGAAAAAGGAAGGGCGCACAAGAATCTCTCGCTTCCTTCTTCGGCCTTCGGCAGCCAGTGACGCGTCTGCAACGCGTTCGCGACCAGATTACGATGCGAAAGCATGACACCCTTTGGATGCGACGTGGTCCCGCCGGTGAATTGGATCACTGCCAGGTCGTCCGGCAGCACCTCTATGCCCGGCGAGCTCGTACTCTGGCTCGAAATCCAGCGGCGGAAACGGACCGCGCCGGGAACCGTCAGTCCACGGTTGCGCCAGCGAGAGATCCATCTCCCGGGAAGGGAAAGATATTCGCCGGCATCCGTCAAAACCACGAGAGGCAGCCCACTACTGGCCTGGACCTGCCGCGCCAGCCCGGCCCACAAGTTCAAGGTGACCAGCGCGCTGGCTTCCAAATCCTTGACCTGCCGCGTAAGTTCCTCGGCATCCGTCATCGGCTGCGTGAAGACCGCCACCGCGCCCAGCTTCAGCGTGCCATAAAATGCGATCACTGCCTGCGGGATGTTCGGCAGGTAAAGAATGATGCGCGCGCCCTTTCTGATCCCCATCGGAGCCAGTGCGTTGGCAAAGCGATTCACTTCATGATTCAGCGCGCGATATGAGAGCCGGGCTCCTTCAAAAAGGATCGCACTCCGCTGGGGGTATCGGCGTACCGCCGAACGCAAAAGATGATGCAGCGGGATGCGCGGCACATCCACTGTATATGGCACGCCTTCTTCATAATGCTTCAGCCAGGGACGTTCCGCGCGCAGATCGTCACGGTTGTTTTTTGCCTGGACAAAGGATGAATCGCGCCACGATTTTTTCGCCTCGTCCCCCAGGAATCGTTCCAGCGCCCGGTTGACGGCCTCCCGCCTCTCCAACATGACCATGTGGCCGGATACCCTTATATCGGCCTCCTCTGCCCCTGGAATGGACTTTGCCACTTTCTCGAACAGAGGCTTATCGAAGACGGTATCGCGATGCCCGCGAATGACAAGGGTCGGGACCTGGATCGCAGCAAATTTGTCCCAGCCTTTCCAGAGAGACATATTCTTATGATAGAACGCTTTCAGCACATGGGGCGGCGCAGACAGCCATTTGCGGGTGAACGGCTCGATCAATTTCAGAATCGGATCGGGCATGACCAGGCCGATCTTCAAGATCCAGTTGAGATTGAATTCCCCCGCGGTTGCGATCAGGACCAGGCGCTCCAAACGATCGGGATGCTTGACCGCGTACTCGGAGGCAATCGCCCCGCCGAAGGAATGTCCCACCAGCACAAACTTATCGTTGACCTTCAAAAGTTTTAGCGCAGTTTCCAGATCCTCCTGAATGCACGGCATATCATAGCCGGTACCCGGCCTGTCCGAGAGTCCATGCCCGCGCAGATCCAGGGCAATGACGCGGTTCTTGAGCGCGAAGTTATGCACCTGATATTGCCACTGCATCGCCTGCCCGCCAAAGCCGTGGATAAAAACAAAAGTCCGCTGTGGCCGCTCGGGAGAGATATCTATCGCCGAGAGACGCACCAGCGGATCAGAAGAGACGCGCACCTCATGCCGGTAAAGGTCAAGATCTATATCCATGAAAGAATTCTAAATTAGTTGACCTTGAATGTCAATTTTATAATAAAATTGCGTGATAGGAGTGAGCCATGTCTTTGGACAAAGCAGTCGAGGCTATTATCCGAGAAGCACAGGAACGCGGCGACTTCGACAACCTCCCGGGCAAGGGCAAACCCATTGACCTGTCCGCCTACTTTGACACCCCGGAGGACGTCCGCAACGCGTACGCCATGCTCAAGAACGCAGGTATGGTCCCGGCTGAGGTCGAGCTGCTGCAGGATATCGCCGCGCTAAAAGAGAGGCTGGCTGCAATCTCAGATGAGACTGAGAAAAGCCGCATCCAGAAAATCATCTGGGATAAGCAGTTGCAGTTCAATGTGCTGATGGAACGGCAGAAGCGTCCGCGGCGGGACAAATGACTTCAGTACAAAGTCCGCTGACAAGAAGTTAACAAAACTCATTCGCCGCCGCAGTCATTTCTATGCTATACTCCTCCCCGTTAAACGTGACTTTACCTGCCGATTGGCAGTTTGTATGTAAAAATCGTGTTTGGTAAGTATGGCCTCTCGCGAGTAAGTCAGCGGAGGTCTTTTTCTAAATCGACCGTACCCGCCAATGGCGGTTGAAATATTATTTAAACAGTGAGGTATTCACAAAGTATATGAGTAAGAAAAACAAGTTAAGAATCATTCCCCTGGGTGGACTTGGGGAAGTCGGCAAGAACATGATGGCCTACGAATTCGGGGGCGATATCATCGTGGTTGACGCGGGCATCATGTTCCCCATGAACGACATGCTCGGCGTGGATTACATCATTCCGGACTACGCGTATTTGCTGGATCGAGTCGACCGTGTGCTGGCCATCATCATCACGCACGGTCACGAGGACCACATCGGCGCAATCCATCACGTCATCTCGCAGATCCCCGCCCCGGTCTATGCCACGCCTTTGACGCGCGGTCTGATCGAGGCCAAGCTGCTGCGAAACAACGCCCAGGACAAGGCCGAGATGGTTACCGTCCAGGCGGGCGAGAAGAGTCAGATTGGCCCCTTTACGGTGGAATATTTCCACGTCAGCCATTCCATCCCGGATGCGGTGGCGCTGGCCATCACAACGCCGGCCGGTCTTGTCGTTCATATGAGCGATTTCAAGTTTGACCATACGCCCGTAGATGGCTGGCCTACCGACTTCGCCAAACTGGCGGAATTTGCGAATCGCGGGGTGGACCTGCTGCTCTCGGATTCAACCAATGCAGAACGCCCGGGTTGGACTCCCTCAGAAACAGTCATCGGCCCTGCATTCGACAAGGTCCTGAAAGAGGCAAAGGGACGCGTGATCGTTGCCACTTTCGCATCGTTGATCTCGCGCGTACAACAGGTTGCAGATGCCACCGCCAAAAACGGACGTAAGATGGCTTTGGCCGGTCCCAGCATGGTGGATAACGTAAAGATTGCCCGTAAAATGGGTTATCTCCAAATCCCCGACGAATTGATCGTGCCGCTCGACCAGGCCTTGAAAATGCAGGATCACAAAGTGGTCCTGATGTGCACCGGCTCACAGGGTGAACCATCCTCCATCGTAGGGCGTCTCTCAGCAGGAACCAACCGTCAGTTTGACCTGAAGGATGGTGACACAGTCGTGCTTTCTTCACACCCGATTCCCGGCAACGAAGAGACCATCAGCAAGACGATCAATCGCCTGCTGCGGCGAGGCGCCATCGTGATCCATGACGGCATCGCGCCCGTTCACGTCTCAGGGCACGCAAGCCAGGAGGAACAAAAGTTATTGCTCAATCTTGTCAGGCCGAAGCACTTTATGCCAATCCACGGTGAACTGCGTCAGCTCACGCGCCACGCTGACCTTGCCAAACAGGTCGGAGTCCCGCCAGAAAACGTGGTGGTCGTTGAAAATGGACAGGTCGTTGAGCTGGTTGGGAATAAGATGATGCTCGGCGAGCGCATTCCCGGGGACTATGTCTTCGTGGATGGTGAATCCATTGGCGACATTGATCATGGTGTGATGCGCGAGCGCGGACAACTGGCACGCAACGGCATCATGCTGATCGATATCAGCCTCGACAAACTTTCCGGCCGCCTGCTCAACGAACCTGAGATCATCACGCGCGGCTTTGTCTCGCCAGAAGATGCCGAGCTACTCATCCCCGAAGTCCGCAGTTGTGTGATGGAAATGATTCACGGCAGCGGGCTGGATAACGAGAAGGATATCATCAGCGCAGTCAAGAGCTACCTGTACGAGCAGACCAAGCGCAGACCGATGGTCTTTGTGACGATGAGCAAGGCGTAAGAAACAGTCAGAAGGCTAAAGATAAGAAGAAACGAGAGTGTAAAGTTGCTCTCGTTTCTTTTTTCATGGAACACTTTGGTGCGAAAACTCGCCGGTATCTTCGCCTAATTCCACCCACCTTGACCTCTCAACGGCACGAAAGCCACATTCACGTTGCGCTCATATTCAAACTCAGCCTCTCGCCGGGTCCACACTTCCAGAAACTGGAATTGTGTCATCCCAACCGGGATGACCAACCGGCCCCCATCTTTTAATTGATCGAGCAGTGTCTGGGGCGCTTTTGGCGCGGCAGCCGTCACGATGATTCCATCATACGGCGCGGCGTCAGGCCAGCCGAGTGAACCATCTCCCACATGGCAAAAAACATTTGGATAATCTTGCAGCAATTTCCTCGCCCTCTCGGCCAACTGCGGGATAAACTCAATCGTATGCACTTCCTTTGCAAGCCGGGAAAGAATCGCAGCCTGATAGCCTGAACCAGTACCCACTTCCAGCACGATTTCGTCCCCCCTGAGTTGCAACAGATCAGTCATGAGAGCCACAACGTACGGCTGTGAGATGGTCTGACCAAAGCCGATCGGCATCGGGTTATCCCCATACGCCGCGGACCGATCTTCATCCGGCACAAAACAGTGACGCGGCACTGACTCGAACGCGGCCAACAACTGCGGCGCAGTCAGGCCTCGTGCTCTTATCTGCTTCTCCACCATCTGTTTGCGAAGCGTCTCAAACATCGCTCAGCATCCTTGCAATTTGACGATCAATCTTTCCCATCGGATACTCATCCAGTTCACTCACCCGCACCCATCTCAAACTTTCACCTTTGGGAACTGAAAGAGGTTCACAGCGAAAGGCATAGACGGTGACACTGAAATGAGTATACCCGTGTCGGACAGTCCCAAGCGCTTCCCTTCTGCGGACCTTCAGCCGGTACCCCGTTTTCAAAGCATTGACCAACCCGAGCGCCGGATCGCCCTCAACGCGGCCATTTGGGAACTCCCACATCCCGCCGAGCAGCCCCTTTGAAGGGCGCTTGGCAAGCAACACGCGTCCATTTCGACGCACAATTCCCGCCGCGTGAACATAGTGCGGCGTTTCTTTCTTCGGCTTCAGCACCGGTCGTTCTTCCTGAGTGCCGGCGATGCGCGCTTTGCAAATCGTCATCAACGGACATAACAGGCAGCGCGGATTTCTCGGCAGGCAAATCGTCGCGCCCAAGTCCATCAGGGCCTGGTTGTAGTCACCAGCCTGTCCCTTTGGCAAATGCTTCGCTGCCAGACCCCAGAGTAATTTTTCGCCGGCCGGAGAGTCGGCTGGTTCCGTCACATCAAAAAGACGGGCAAACACGCGGCGCAGATTTCCGTCGAGGGTCGGCTCATCCATGCCAAACGCCATGGATGCGATGGCTCCAACCGTGTAGCGACCGATCCCCGGCAGGGCACGAAGTTGATCTAAGTCCTGCGGCAATTCGCCATCATTTTTTTCTGCCACGATCTTCGCGGCCTTGTGGAGGTTGCGCGCGCGGCTGTAATAGCCGAGGCCTTCCCATGCGTTCAACACATCCTGTTCGTCTGCTCTTGCCAGAGCTTTGATCGTCGGGAATCGCTGCATCCACTTTTGGAAGTACGGAATGACCGTTTCCACACGCGTCTGCTGCAGCATGATCTCTGAAACCCACACCGCATAGGGATCAGGATGGTCGCGCCAGGGGAGAGTCCGCTTGTTTCGGCGGTACCAGTTCAATAGTCGAGAAGAGAGGCGGGACATCAGTATTCAGTGGACAGTAAACAGTGAACAGTGGTCAGTTGCAGGGCTCAGTGAGAGGAGCGCTTTGAAAGGTTGATGTTCCGAATTGAATGAAGCGCGTTTCAATATACCCGTCGCGCTGGCAGCCCAGCAGGATGGCGTCTGCACCTTGCGGAAAACCCAGCATGTCACGCGTCATAAAGATAGCATGGTAGGTCTTCTGGTTCAAGAGCAGAAAGCCGATGCGGGCATATTCGCGCACTGCATACGCCGGCCACGGATGAGCAGACGAAATTCCCTGATCGCGGCGATAGAGCCGCGGATAGAGCAACCGGCCCTCAAGGATCACTGCATCTGGCTGCGCAAGAAAAACCTGCGTGTCGCTGGCAGAAAGCCCCGTTGCTTCCAGCCGAGCGATCAACTGTTGATCTGTAGATGTGTACTGCGACGGAACAATTCCCTCTGCCAACCATGGCAGCGCGCCGAAAAGGGCAAATGTGGCGAGGATGCCAATCATGGATGCCCGGGTTTTTTGGGGCAAATGGAGTACTTTCGGTGAACTGGAAGAGTCCGCTCGAATCTGGGGAAATATATTTTCCTCTTTCGCCCCAAAAAGAAGTGTCAGGCCTCCAAGGATTTCAACGATTCCAATCGCGAAATAGAAATAAATCACCCAGTCCACCGGCATGTTGTAGCGCCAGCTTGAAAAGCGTGAGATACCGTTTGAGAGGGCATAGCCCAGGTTGAAGGCTAATGGCACAAGGCCGACCCAGCGCAAGCGACGCCATGCTGCTGCCAGTCCAATTGCCAGGATGGCAAGATAAAGAAGGACGAGCAGCAGGTTGTACCACGTGAGCGTTCCATTCCAGGAAACCCAGTAGAGATTAACCGGTGCAAAGATGCCAGCGTAGCGCTCGATCAACGGCAGGGCGAGCAAACCGCCAATCTCGGTATTGAGGAAGTGATTGGTGATGAAACCTGACACAAAGCCCGGGTTCGCCAGCGCGAACGTGACCAACCGATTTCCAAGACTCTGATTCTGGAGATTAAACTGGCTCAGGTCATTGTTGCTGCTAAAGGAGTACTGGCTATAAATGACTGCCATCTGATTGGGGTCATCAAAGGCGAATTTCCCGCTTACTCTGTAATTGTGCATCAGCCAGGGACTGATTGTCACCGCGACGGCGAGGAGAAAAACTGCGCAGGCAATCACCCACTGCTTTGTCCGCCGCTCAAAGACGAACCAGGCAAGGATCAAGACGAACGGCACGATGAGCAGAGATTGTGTCCGCAGCAAAAGCAGGAGGCCGAATGCGCCTCCCGCAATCAGCGTTGATTTCAAGTCACGTTTCTCAAGCCACCAGATCACCACAAGGCATAAGATTGCAATGCCGAACGCTGTGGGGAAATCGGTCGTAAAAATCTTGGAGTTGACTACGCGGGTGTTAGAAGAGATCCACAGGCCAAGATATTCGCGGAAAATGGCAAAGAGTGCCACTGTCACGCCTGCGGCCGGGCTGTGAAGTTTCTTCGCCAGGAAATAAAGTGTCACTGGGAAAAGGGCTAAGACGAGAGTCTGCCCTGCGATGATGGCAATGTAATTCTGTCCAAAGAGGGCATGCAAGCCGGCCAGAAACACGATGTATAACGGCCGTGGAGGAATCGCTCCCAGATAGTCTGTGCCAATCAGCAGGCTTTGGGATAGATAGTCGTAAAAACCTGCGTCCGAATATGGGAAGGGAATATTGGCAGGCGGAGAGATCGGCGCATAAAAGCTATTTTGCAGAACCTTCCATGGCACGCTTAACCACAGCACGGATGCCGTGAGCCAGATCGCAAAAGGCAGGATGTACTTTTGTAAACGGGAGGATTGAAAAAATGAAGATCCTGCCATCAAAATGATGATGGCAATGCCGACCAAAATGGAGATGCCAAAATGCCAGCCGAGGATCGCCACACCGGGCTCGCCCCAGTAAGCAGGGTCCGGCGTAATGCCAAGCCTGGTCAAAGCAATAAAGCCGAGCAATGACAGCAGGCCAACATAAACCGGGCGTGCAGAAAGATAAACCGGCCTGCGCTTGAGTAACTCGGCGGGATGAAATCCGTTTTTGAGAAAGAGCAGAAAGAGCGCGGACTGAATCCCAAGGATGAGCAAGAACCACAGCGGCGGACTCACACGTTCGTAAAATGGCAGGAGCCTCGCGGGGTTGAGATAACGCAAAAGGAACAGAGCCAGGCCCGAGCTCATCGCAAGAAACGTAGACGCGATGATCAGCGGCGTGCGAGGCAGAGCGTCAAATGAAACCGCATCATGCAGGGCATGCAATCCAAAGCTGATGCCGAGGATAAATATCAGCAGCAGCACCGTCATCAGCCCGAAGCGAGCAAGGGAAAGTCCGCTTTCTGATGGTATCGAGAACAGGACAGCCACAAAGACAAGTGATTCAAAGGCCGCGGCAAAGAAATACCACGGCCAGAGATTTCGAAAATTAATCTGCATAAACTATTTCACCGGGAAAAACAGCAGCACGGAGAACATGCCCTCCACGTAACCGTGCCTCATCGTTCTTTTTAGAATTGGAATCCGCCGCGCGCAGGCACGACTTTGTGAGAGTAATTTTTGACGAAGCCGAACAGCCGCTCCTGCAACACGACCCAATCGCCCGAGGCCAGGATGCGGCGCGCCTGCTGCTCATCGGCGGCGATCAGGCCAACTTGAATTTGAGGATACGCGCCATAAATGGTCGCCCAGGCCTCGGCGGGCTGCAGACCGAGGCGCTGAACACCGGGGATGAATTCACCGATGATGAATTCGAAATATTCCTGATCGCGCTCAGGTGCAATATCCCATGTCATGAGAACTTTGACAGACATCGGCTCAGCTCTTCTGGTAATCGAGCACCACGACATGCGTCTCATCCGGGAGGCCCGAACGTGTCACCTTCAACGAAGGCTGTGACTGTGGTTTGCTCAAACCCATTTCCTTAATGAATTTGTTAAGGGACTCCAACGAGACTTTGGCATCCGGCGTCGCGTAATGCATCGGTATCACGAGATTCGGCTCAAGCAGACTGATGACTTCGGCAGCCTTCGCAGCATTCAGGCTGCCACCGCCTCCTACAGGGACCAGAGCCACGTTGACCGTACCCAGGGCCTCGATCTCAGCCTGAGTAGGAATTTGCTGAAGATCGCCCAGATGAGCAACTGTGATGCCATCATAGTCAAACACATATAAAGTATTTCGAGTGCCGTTCGTACCTTTCTTTTTTCCGGTCGACCCTGTATCCGTATGGACGCCGGTAATAAACACGCCGCCAATCTCGAACTCGCCCGGCCCGTCTATCACATGCGATGTGCCTTTGACAGCTTCAGTATTATTGTGCCCGGGCGCGTCGTGGCTGACGGTAACGATGTCAGCCTTCAACCGCAGCGCGTCATAGCCAATTGTTTTGTTGTTATATGGATCGGTCACTACCGTAGCATAATTGCGTTCAGTGAGCCGAAAACATGAATGTCCGTACCAGGTTATTTCCATGAAAAGATGCCTCCGG
Source organism: Chloroflexota bacterium (assembly GCA_029782225.1). Taxonomy (GTDB): domain Bacteria; phylum Chloroflexota; class Anaerolineae; order Anaerolineales; family Villigracilaceae; genus JAKOVF01. The sequence goes on from JAKOVF010000121.1 coordinate 35,780, forward strand.
GCGCTATTATAACCGCAACTACAGTCCGCCTGCCAACAGCACCCAGATAACGATCGGGCTAGCCTGCCTAAAAACACCACCTGATAGAAACAAATGGTTTACAATTACACCACTACGAATCGTCCAGGGGCATCAGAGTACTTTGTGCCCTTTTACCACTTCAACCTGACGAGTCATCGCGAAGAGGAGCAAGAATGATGGGAGAACCCGTGCTTGTCATGCTCGTAGAGGACAACTACGATCACGCCGAACTCGTGATCCGGACCCTTGAGGATCACCACATTGCCAATAAAATTCAGCATTTCTCCGATGGGCAAAGCGCCCTGGATTACCTGTTCCGCCGCGGCGCCTACGCAGACCCTGAAACAAGTCCGCGTCCGCACATAATCCTGCTGGACCTGCGTCTGCCGCGTGTTGATGGACTGGAAGTGCTCCAAACGGTAAAAAACGATGAGGAATTGAGGAACATTCCCGTCATCGTTTTGACCACTTCGGAGGCCGATAAGGATGTAACCCGCGCCTACAGTCATCACGTGAACAGTTATCTGGTCAAGCCAGTGGGGTTTGACGATTTCAGCAAATTGATGAACGATCTTGGGTTCTACTGGCTCGGCTGGAATACGAACCCAAATGCCTGAGCATTCCCCCATATTCGAAGCTACGATAAGGACGCGGCCCGGGTGGAAAATGTGATCAGAATCCTCCTCATTGAAGACGAAGACGCGCACGCTGAATTGATCCAGCGCGCATTTGAAGATCGCGACCAGGTCCAGATACACCGCGTCAAATCCCTGCTCGAAGCCTGGGCCTATCTGGCGAACACTGAACCGAATTTGATCATCGCAGATTGGCGTCTGCCTGATGGTGAAAGCATGGAACTACTACCGGATCAGTATAACCCTCTTGCCACGCCGGTTATTTTGATGACAAGCTATGGGAATGAAGAGATCGCGGTGGAAGCGCTTAAATCCGGCGCACTGGATTACGTTGTGAAGTCGCCGGAGTCCATGCTGGATATGCCGCATCTCGCCGAGCGAGCGATCGAGCAATGGCAGGCACGCGCCGAACGGGCCCGGATGCAGAAGGCATTGCTTGAAAGCGAAGCGCAGTTCCGCCTGCTTGCTGAAAACGCCAGCGACATGATCTCCCGTCATGGAACCGATGGGAGCTTTCTGTATGTTTCACCTGCCTGTGAGGTCATACTTGGATATCGCCCTGATGAATTGATTGGGAAAACCGCTCTGGAACTCGTCCACCCGGATGACCAGTCTATGGTTCTGCGGATCATTCATGAGATACCGCCTGAGCCCAGGGTGCACACCGTCTCCTACCGCATGCGGCATAAGAACGGCAATTATGTGTGGCTTGAAACCTCCGCACGCGCAGTGATGGACAAGGCAACCGGCGATGTGATAGAAGTGCAGACGGCCTCGCGCGACATCACCGAAAGAAAATACGTGGAAAAGGCCCTGCAAAATGCCCACAACAACTTGCAGGAGGCCTACGAACGGACCATTGAAGGCTGGGTCCGCGCCCTGGACCTCAGGGACCGCGAGACAGAAGGTCACACCCAGCGTGTGACAGAGCTTACGCTCAAAGTGGCGCAGACGTTAGGATTCTCCGAAGAACAATTGGTCCAGCTCCGCCGCGGGGCGCTGCTGCACGACATGGGGAAGATGGCGATTCCGGATGAGATCCTGCAAAAGCCCGGGCCTCTCAATGAATCGGAATGGCGCGAGATGCGGCGTCATCCGATCTATGCCTACGAAATGCTTTCCCCGATTTCCTATTTACAGGGCGCGCTCGAGATCCCGTTCTGTCATCACGAAAGATGGGACGGGAGTGGTTATCCGCGCGGCCTCAAAGAAGAGTCAATCCCGCTGGCAGCGCGTCTGTTTGCGATCGTAGATGTTTGGGATGCATTGCGAAGCGATCGCCCATATCGCAAATGCATGCCGCGTGAGGAAGTGATCTCATACATTCGGGATAACGCGGGGAAACTTTTCGATCCACAACTGGTACAGGTCTTTCTGTCTGTCATTGAATCACAACTGGTGTCTTCAAGTTGACACCCCTCTGTACTTCGAGTATGCTTGCGCTCGTCCGGGCAGGCCCGGCGCGGCGGAGCCTTTCGAACCCCGCCAGGGTCGAAAGACAGCAACGGTAAGGAAGTGTTTCCGGGTGCCGCCGGTCGCCTGCCTGGATATTTCATTATTCAAGCCGCAGCTCTTTTGACACAAAATCCAAAAACAAGGATGTGAGGCGTACGCCCCGCATCCTTGTTTTTAGGCCTCTCGTGCTCATGCGGTAAAATCAATTCATGTCTTCTCAAAACTGGATAAAGATCGCTGTCGCGCTCATCATCGGTCTTGGGCTTGGCCTTATGTATGGCCTCGCTGTTAATCCGGTCGAATATACCGATGCAACGCCGAAGGTCCTCCGCATCGATTACCGCGCTGATTACGTTCTGATGACTGCGGAAGCTTTTCAGGGGGAACAAAATCCCGAGCTGGCTGCGCGTCGGCTTGCACTTCTTGGAAGCGAACCACCGGCCCAAATTGTCAGCAGCACGATCGAATATGCCAAAGCAAATGGATTCACCCAGGATGAACTCACGCTGCTGCAGGGGCTCCTGACCGCTATGCAAACCTATCAGCCCGCCGGGGATGTGAACCAGTGAATCGCATCTGGCTTCACCTCCTGCTTGCGCTTCTCGCGGGACTTGGGCTGGGTCTGGCATACTCATGGCTGTTCGCCCCGACTCAATTCACTGACGCGAGCCCTTCCATCCTGCGCGCGGATTTCAAAGCCGACTACCGGGTGGTCATTGCTGCCGCCTATGCAACCAATCACAACCTTGAGCGTGCCCGCTCCCGGCTTGCTCTGCTCGGTGATCCTGACCCTGTCCAGGCTTTGAGCGCGCAAGCGCAGCAGATGTTGGCCGCCGGCGAGTCGTTGGATGATGTGAGGGTCGTGGCCCAGCTTGCATCTGATATTCAACAGGGCGCGGCATCTCTCCCGAAGCCGAACACACCGACGGAAAATGTCACAGCAGTATCCACAGCAACGCCAACAGTCCCTCCGATTGACACGCCTGTCGGTCAGGCCACCTTTACACCAACGCAGACGGTCGAAACACCCTTTGCGTTTACAACGCCAACACCGCGCCCGACGCATACACCAGTGCCTCCGCCGGGGAAACCCTTCGCATTGGTCGGGCAGGACACAGTCTGCGATACGACACTGCCTCAGGGCCTGCTGCAGTTCATCTTTATGGATTCGCGCCGCCGGCAGGTCGCTGGCGTCGAAGTCACTGTGACATGGGACAAAGGCGAAGACAGCTTCTTCACCGGGTTCAAGCCCGAGCTTGGAGATGGATACGCTGACTTCCAAATGGAGGCGGGAGTCACCTACAGCGTCCGCGTAGTCGAAAGCGGCACAACGGTTCCAAATGTCAGCATTCCAGGCTGTACAGACCCGAGCGGCCAACCTTATCCGGGCGGCCTCCTGCTCACCTTCCAGCAGCCGTAAGTATCCAGGCTTGCCCCACCGTCCGTGGCGGGCTTTGGGCTGCAACCTGAGCAGTTCTCCTTCGTTATATCCCTCAGATTGAACGAAGGAGAAATCCATGACAACATCCACATATCCAAATCAAAAGCCCGGACTTTTCACGGCTATTGCTGTGATGACCCTGGTCAGCGGAATTGTTAACCTCTTCTGGGGTTTTGTGGCCTCGCTCACCGCGTTGAGCACATTCGTCGGGGTGATATGCATCCCCATCACAATTATGCCTACCGTCCTTGGCATTTTTGAAGTCATCTATGCTGCGAAATTGCTGAGCGCCCAGCCTGAACCGCTGAAACCTGCACAGACGATTGCTGCCTTTGAAGTTGCATCTTTCATCTACGGCAATGTTTTCTCGATGGTGGTCGGTATCCTCGCGCTGGTTTTCTATAACGACCTTGTGGTCAAGGATTACTTCGCTCGCCTGAATGGGACCGTTACCCCAGGCACGGTGGAAGAACCTGTCCCGCCAGATCCTGCCGTTCCCGCGGCTGAACCGGAACTTCCTCAGCCCGACGAGACCCCGCAGAAGCCGAAGCACATCCGCAAGGTAGCTGAAGAATGATCAATACCCCGAAGGATTGAACCCTTCGGGGCGTTCCGCCTCGTTCAAATCGGTGACGTTCTACCTCTTGACGCTCCTCCCCCTCAAACTTAGAATTCACATTACAAATTAACGGTGACAGGGAAGAGCCTCAGGAGCGCGGACTTAAGTCCGCTTTTGAGCGCCGAAGGTGCAAGTCTGGAACAGGCGAAGCCAGGCGAAACTCTCAGGCAAAAGGACCCTGCCCCGCAAAACTCTGGAAAGTCCCTTGCGGGATCATATCTGGCAATGGACACCGACGGTGCAAATCCTGAGCGGAGGGTCACGGGGCTGGTTTTCCAGCCTGTAACGAGACCCAAAGTCAAAGGATGAATCTCTCAGGTTTATTTACAGAGGACGCAGGATGTTTTCATCGTGTGTCCTTTTTTGATTCGCCAAATCCATCTTTCTCCGAAGGAGACTACAAACATGAACGCTCCGTCCCACCTCAAATACACCAAATCTGATGAGTGGTTCGATCCCACCTCTGGTGCAATGGGCCTCACCGATTACGCCCAGGGCCAGCTTTCCGACATCGTCTTCGTTGAATTGCTCGTTGACGCCGGCGATACACTGGAGGCCGGCAAGGCAATTGCTTCGGTCGAATCCGTCAAGGCCTCAGCTGAGATCTATGCTTCTGCCGGCGGAAAAGTGACCGCGGTCAACAAGGGACTTTCCGACAAGCCCGAGACCCTCAACAGCGACCCTTATGGCGACGGCTGGATGGTCAAGGTCGAGAATGGCGCTGCCAACGATCTGATGGATTCCGCCGCGTACCAGAAGTATTGCGAAGAGCGCGCTCATTAGTCATTGCGAGGAGGCCCTAGGCCGACGAAGCAATCCCATCTAGTTGGAGATTGCCTCGCCCTATCGGGCTCGCAATGACGGAGGAAATAAAATTATGACCTACATCCCCATCTCCCCCAAAGAACGGGATGCGATGCTCGAGACCATCGGAGTGAAATCGCTTGACGATCTCTTCGATGCCGTTCCTCAGAAACATCGCTTTCCCAAACTGGATCTCCCGCCCGCGCTGACTGAAATGGAAGCCTCCTCTTTACTGGGCGAACTGGCTTCCAGTAATGAAAACGTGCGCGAGCATATGATCTCCTTCCTCGGCGCCGGTGCATACAATCACTACATTCCCTCTGTGATCAACCACATGCTCCTGCGCGGTGAGTTCTATACAGCCTATACTCCCTACCAGCCCGAGATCTCCCAGGGCACTTTGCAGGCCATCTTCGAATATCAATCCCTGATGGCAAATCTCACCGGCATGGAAGTTTCCAACGCCTCTCACTATGACGGTGCAACGGCAGCGGCAGAAGCTGTCAGTCTGGCACACGCCCAGTTCCGCGGCAAGCGCAAAAAACTGGTCGTTTCACCCATGCTGCACCCGCAGTATCGCGAAGTCATTCGCACCTACACGCAGGGCATGGAACTGGAAGTTGCCGGAGATGACGCCTCAGCAGACCTCGAGGCCGGCCCCGAAGCGCTGACGAATCTGATCGATGACGGCACGATGATGGTCATCGTTCAGTATCCCGATTTCTTCGGCCGCATCTACGACTACACCAGGCTGATCGAAGCTGCGCATGCAAAAGGCGCGCTGGTCTGCGTGGTTGCCAACCCGACCGCGCTGGCCATGCTGAAGACGCCCGGCAGCATGGGCGCCGATATTGTCGTGGGCGAGGCACAGCCGTTCGGAATCCCGCTCTGGTATGGCGGCCCCTATCTTGGCTTCTTCACCACCAAGAAATCCTACGTTCATAAAATGGCAGGACGCCTTGTCGGCGAGACTGTCGATAACCGCGGACAGCGTGCCTATGTGCTGACGCTCACCGCCCGCGAGCAGCATATCAAACGCGAACGCGCCACATCCAACATCTGTACCAATCAAGGTTTGCTCGCGCTCGGAGCTGCGATCTACATGTCCGTGCTTGGAAAGCAGGGTTTGCGCGAGGTTGCGAACCTCTGCTACCAGAAGGCGCATTACGCCGCGCAGGAACTGAGCAAGATCGATGGCTATGGTCTGTGCTTCACCGAGCCGTTCTTCCATGAATTCGCGTTCTGCTGCCCGCGGCCCGTTGAAGAGGTCAATGCACACTTGCTGGAGCACGGCATCATCGGCGGCTATGACCTGGGCAAGGATTATCCATCGCTCAAGGATCATATGCTCATTGCAGTGACCGAGATGAACAGCAAGGAAGAAATCGATACGCTTGTGGAAGTCATCAAGGAGGTGAGCCATGATTGAGTCACCTGTGAAACTGGATGTGACGCCGAAGATTGTCGAGCCGACAGTCTTTGACCTCTCCTCGCCTGGCCGCCGCGGCGTGACCATGCCCGCTTCAGACGTGCCCGAAACTGCTCTGCCTCCCAAAGAGCTGCTTCGCTCCGACCTTCCCCTACCCGAACTCGCGGAAGTGGACGTTGTTCGTCATTACATGCGCCTCAGCAAGTTCAATTACGGTGTGGATGATGGACTCTATCCGCTTGGTTCGTGCACCATGAAATACAATCCGAAGATCAACGAGGATACTTGTCGTTTGCCCGGCTTCCTTTACACGCATCCACTGCAACCCATTGAAACGGTGCAGGGCAATCTCGCGCTGATGTATGAGATGCAGGAATGGCTGAAAGAAATCAGCGGCTTTGCCGGCATTACGCTTCAGCCTGCAGCCGGCGCTCACGGCGAATTCACCGGTGTGTTGATCATGCGTGCCTATCACAAAGCGCGCGGTGATCACAAACGCACCAAGATGCTTATCCCTGATGCGGCGCACGGCACCAACCCGGCCTCCACCGGCATGTTGGGCCTGTCCGTCGTCACCATCCCTTCAGATGAGCGCGGCAACGTGGATCTCAAGGCCCTCGAAGCGGCCTGCGACGATACAGTCGTCGGCATGATGCTCACTAACCCAAACACGCTCGGCATGTTTGATGAGCATATTGAGAAGGTGATCGAACTCGTTCATGGTTGTGGCGGCCTGATGTACGGCGATGGCGCCAACCTCAACGCGCTTCTCGGTATTGTTCGCCCCGGCGATGTTGGCTTCGACGTCATGCACTTCAACCTGCATAAGACGTTCGCGGTTCCACACGGCGGCGGCGGCCCAGGTTCAGGTCCCGTTGGTGTGGCAGCGCATCTCGCGGACTTCCTGCCTGCTCCCATTATCGGAGTTGTCGAGGAAGCTGACGATGATACCCCGCCCCTGTATGGCTTTGTGACTCCCAGGCAGAGCATCGGGCGCATGAAAGCCTTCCACGGTCACTTCGGCGGTGGATTAGTCCGCGCGTACACCTACATCGCTATGCATGGCCCGGATGGATTGAAGGACATTGCCCAGTACGCGGTGCTGAATGCCAATTACATTCAGGCGCGTATCCGTCATGCCTACCACATCCCATTCGACCGCATTTGCATGCACGAGTTCGTAGCGGAAGGACGCTTCGAAGGTTCGGATGTCCGCGCTCTGGATGTTGCCAAACGCCTGATGGACTACAACTTCCACCCGCCGACGAACTATTTCCCGCTGATCGTCCACGAAGCACTGATGATCGAGCCGACCGAGACCGAGAACAAGGATACCCTCGACCGCTTCGCCGATGTGCTGATCAAGATCGCAGAGGAAGCGAAGACGCAACCGGAGATCCTCCACAGTGCGCCGAACAACACCCTGTTTGGCCGCATGGACGAGGTCAAGGCCGCCCGCGATCTGGTCCTGTGCTGCTGGCTGCCGGATAATTACGAGACTTTGGAGTAAGTGACAGCAAGAAATACGCCTCCGGGACTTTCGCCCCGGAGGCGTATAATAATTGCGAAAGAACACTGTTGGTGGGTTTGGGAAACTTAATGTTGTAAGGACCAGCTCTGAACTTGATCCGAATCGTCCAACAATAGATCTTTGCAGTTGATAACGCTACCACATATGCGGAGGAAACCATGTCGACAACTGACGCGCTCAAGGCTTTTATTTGCCATACCAGCGCTGATTCGGAGTTCGTGGTTGAAGTTGCCAAACACATTGAACGCAACCTGGATGGGATTTTCTATTATGAAGAATACCAGCGTTGCGATGAATCTTTCGTGATCACGATGAACAGGGCACTCGATGAGTGCAATGTGATGATCATCTTTGTCGGCAAAAGGCTTTCCTCTTATCAAAAGGATGAGATCAGCACTGCCTATAGAATTCATCAAAAAAATCCACGCCACTTCTTCCTGGTCCTTCTGGATAATCAGGATGATCTCCCGCCAGAGATCAACATTCTCGGTGCTTATCCGCAGATCAGGGTCCCCCGTCTGAATAATGCAGAGGCCTATGAGGTGGCAAAGAAGATCGTGAACGATTATTTGAATCTTCCCTGGCATTCAGATGACGATCTGCCGCTAAATCCGCACTTGTTTGATTATGAAAAAGATGTCATAGAGTATTTCATTCAGAAGGACCAGGTTGAGAAAAAGATTGCAGAGCTTCAGACTGAGTTCTCCTGCGAGAATGAAGATGAAATTCCCCCTGCCATCAAGGATAAACTCAGGGAATTGCAGGAGCAGTATGAACCGATTGTCAAGAAACAATTGCAGGGCTGTCCCAGCAGGTGGCCGGAAGTCGAACGATGGGACGAGAAAACTATAGACAACTACATTGACCAGAGCAAGATTGGTAAGTATAGACCGGATGATGCCATGGTTGTTGCAGCAGCCCTTTCTGCCTATCACCGGGAGAACTCAATGGTCATGAGCGGGCTCTGTTTCCCGGAGGCCGGTCCACGCAAAGAACTCGCCTACCCACGCGCGGATCGCAACTTGAATGTGGCCGTAATCGTGTCAGGCGGAATTGCACCGGGCATCAACGCGGTGATTGATGGCATCACTCAACGTCACCACATGTATGCAAAAAACAAGTATTCCGTGACAGTTTACGGATTCAGAGATGGCTTTCAGGCATTTGACGATCTTGCCCGTTCGCAATGCATTCTCATTCCGGAGCATGAGACGGGGAATGAAAATCCTAATCTACTGGTCACCTCCTCACACGTGAGCGAGGGCGGTTCCATCCTGGGGACATCGCGTTTTGACGGGTTGCTGAATCCCGAGACCCGCAAAAGGGAACTTGAGACCATTGTCACGCAGCTCTTCAACTGGCGAATTGACATTTTGTACGTGATCGGAGGGGACGGCAGCATGAAAGCCGCCCATGCCATTTGGAGCTTCGCCAAGGAATACTCAACCCAACGCAAGTTGAACAAACATTTATCCGTGATCGCAGTTCCCAAGACCATGGATAACGATATCTTGTGGGTATGGCAGACGTTTGGATTCCTGTCCGCGGTGGAACGCGCCCGGGAATTGATCGAACATCTGGCGACTGAGGTCCGGTCGAATCCACGCCTTGGGATTATGCAGCTATTTGGTTCGGACTCGGGGTTTGTCGTGAGCCACGCAGTTCTGGCAAGCAAAACCGGGATTTGTGATGCAGCGCTCATTCCCGAGGTCAATTTCAGCATGAAGGAACTGGCCGCCTACCTGAGAAGAAGCTTGCAGGAAAGGAAGGGACGCATACCCTACGGATTCGTGGTCATGGCAGAGACGGCCATACCAACGGATGCATGTGATTTCCTGGAGGATGCCGATATCGGCTTGAGCGACGTCGAAAAGGATGCCGTGCGGAAGTTCGACGAAATGCGGATTCAGCATAAGCGCATTGAGGGCCAGACCGACGACTCACTACGCACAGCGGGGCTGAAGATTGTTAGCAAAGGCCTGCAGAAGTTATTGCCCAGGCATGACGATAGCTTCGCCGCCCAACCCGACTGGGAAAAACTGCGGGTCTTTACGAATGAACCTCGTCACCTGCTTCGGGCCACGCCGCCCCGTTCCATTGACATCATCACCGCCCAAAGGCTTGGTATCCTTGCGGTGGATAACGCTCTGGCAGGCTATACCGATTTCATGATCAGCCAGTGGCTGACGGAATACGTGCTGGTCCCCCTCAAGCTCGTCCTGCTTGGCAGGAAACGCATTCCCAAGGGAGGTATTTTCTGGAAGTCGGTTATTGCAAAGACCGGTCAGCCATTCGACATGGTGAATGCGCATGAGGGCACAGACGAACAAAAAGAAGCTGTCTCATAGTTGTGGATAAGGAAGACAGGTCTATCCTAAGTTGCCTCTACCTTAGAGGCAGCTGAACAAGACCTTGAGATAAATCCTTAACCTGGAAAAACGAGAAGAGACGGGTGATTCCCGTCTCTTCTCGTTTCAAACTATCGAGTTACTTTACAATCCACAACTTCGAATCGGTGATCTCGCAGCGTACGCCATAATCATGATTCGTACCGGAGATGATCGAGTAGAGCAGATAACCTGGATTGACAAGCTTATCCTTGAACAGGGTGTATTCTCCGATAAACTGGCCGTCTACTTTCACGTAGGCCTGGGTGCCATTGACAACAAGTTCCATGAAAGCTTCAGCAGGATTTCCAAGCTTCAGCCGGCCGGAACCGCGGGTCTTGCCAACTTCACCACAGCGGTTAATGCTGCTGTCGCAGTAGGTTAGAAGGACGCGATCATTTGTCAGCATGGCAGTATAACCATCGTAATTGTTTGGATCAATGCGAAAACTGAAACCGCAACCGGAATACTGGGGTGCCCCAACCGGCGCCGCGTTTTCCCACTTCACGTTTGCCCAGGCTGCGAAATCCTGCACAGGACTATCCCAGCCTGCCAGATCGAAGTCCAGATAGTCAATTTGTGCATATTCACGCTTGTAATCGTCCAATTTGGCCACCCTACCATCAGTCGATGTGAGATAGCCTTGATCCACATAAGACTGGATCCGGGACATTGTCTCTTCACTTTCCTTCGTAGCCGCCAGATTTGGCGTCGCGGTGGGCCTGGGGGTAGATGTCGACGTAGGGACCTTCGTCGGCGTCTCAGAGGGAGCCGCGGTATCAGTAGGCGGCACAGCAGTGGGCACTGCGGTCGCACCGCCTGCGCAGGCGATCGTTGCAATCAGCAAGACGAAAACTGCATACATAATTGGGGTACTTTTCTTCATTTTTATCAATCCTCCTTTTCTAACGGGACTTGCTCCATGATATAAAACAACGCTCAATTGGGACAGTGACATCTGTCACTGATTCAGATTAGAACCCGGCTGAGATACCATCACAGATGAGATTTTCCATGGAAAGGGTTAGTGGCGGTAGAATAGGCTACAACGATTGAGGAGACCCCATGCAACCGACTCAAGAGGCCCTGCTTCAACTACAAACTTATCAACGCACAGAGATCACTGAGCATCATATCTATAAACGTCTGGCAAAGACAATCAATTCGAAGGAGAATCGTGAGGTCCTGGAGAAAATCGCGGCCGATGAACTCTATCATTATCAGGAGTGGAAAAAATATACACAGCTTGATATCAAGCCGGATATGTTCATGGTATGGAAATACACCCTGATCGGCAGACTGTTTGGCTTTACATTCGGCATCAAGCTGATGGAACGTGGAGAGGAAAAGGCTCAGAAGAACTATTCGAGCCTCAAAGGCGTTATCCCGAACATCGATAACTGGATCAAGAGCGAGGACGAGCATGAACAGTTGTTGATCGGGATGCTGGACGAGGAACGCTTACGCTATGCGGGTTCAGTCGTGCTTGGGCTGAACGATGCGCTTGTGGAGCTCACCGGCGCTCTCGCGGGACTGACGCTGGCGCTGCAGAACGTAAAATTGATTGCCCTTTCGGGTCTCATTACTGGCATCGCCGCGGCCATGTCCATGGCAGCTTCGGAATATCTCTCCACCCGCTCCGAAAAAACGGATAAGCACCCGGTCCGCGCGGCGATCTATACAGGTATCGCGTATATCTTCACCGTTTTCTTGCTCATTCTCCCCTACCTGCTCTTCAAAAACTATTATCTCGACCTCGTCTGGGCGTTGACTACGGCTGTAATTATTATCGCTGTTTTCAATTACTACATCTCCGTCGCCAAGGACGAACCCTTCCGCGAGCGCTTCCTGGAGATGGCGGGGCTAAGCCTGGGCGTCGCGACCTTTTCGTTCATTATCGGATATTTCATCCGCACGTGGCTTGGAATTGAAATTTAACACGTAGATCACACTTGAAGCGTGACCTACCGCAATAACTATGAAAATCTTAAGTGTAGATATTGGTACAGGCACACAGGATATTTTTCTCTACGATTCCAATCTCGACATCGAGAATGGATTCAAACTCGTCCTGCCTTCGCCTACCATGATGGTTCATTGGCGGCTCAAACAGGCGCTTCCTAAGCGGACCCCAATCCTGCTGACCGGACATCAGATGGGAGGCGGCCCCTCGGCCTGGGTTATTGAAGAATACGCGCGTGCGGGAGTCCCGGTTTACATGACGCCCGACGCAGCAACTACCATCAATGATGAACTCGACAAAGTCGAAGCATTGGGAATCAAAATCGTCTCCGACGATAAGATCAATCGTCTGCCGTCCACGGTCCATCGCCTCGAATTGCGCGATTTTGATTTCCCTGCCATTGCTAAAACCTTTAAAGATTATAGCGTTTCACTCAATGACCTCGCCGCGGTCGCCGTCGCGGTGTTTGACCACGGCAACGCCCCCGCCGGAGTTTCAGACAGACAATTCCGATTTGATTATCTCGATCAAAGAATCCGAGCAAAGAATTCTCTGGCAGCCTTTGCTTATCTTTCCAGTGATATTCCCAGGATTATGACCCGCCTCCAATCTGTGGCGGACTCCGCAGGCGAATTGCCTTGTCCGCTGGTTGTAATGGACACGGCACCAGCGGCAGTGCTTGGAGCGAACTTCGATCCGTCGGTGGCAAAGCAAAAGCAAAAAATAATCTGCAACGTGGGAAACTTTCATACGCTGGCATTCCGTCTGGGCGAGAATGGAATCCAGGGCATTTTCGAGCATCATACCGGTGAGATCGATCTACCCAAGCTGGAATCGCTTTTGCGGGCACTGGCCGATGGTTCTCTCAAACACGAGGATGTTTTCAATGATATGGGTCACGGCGCCCTGATATATTCACAGGATAAGTTCGAGTTTGGGAGAGATGAGTTCGATGTGGTGGTAACAGGGCCGCGGAGAAGCATGTTCCAGACGCTGGACCACGGACCACAGTCCACGAAAAGTCGTCCGTCGTCTGTGGTCAATGGTCAGTTACGCCCCTATTTTGCTGTCCCCTTCGGTGACATGATGATCGCGGGCTGTTTTGGTCTACTGGCGGCGACAGCAGAGGTCGTGCCCAATTTAGCGGAAGCCATTCAAGGGTCGATGCGAGGCGAGCGCGGGCGTGGGGTCGCTCCGTGGGACGTGCCGGCATAAAAGGAGTTGGAATGCATCAACACCTGCATCTCATCACGTTAGGTGTAACGAATCTGGAAAGGTCAAAGAAGTTTTATGCCGAGATCCTTGGATGGAAACCGTCCAGTTCGAGCAGCGATGATGTTTCGTTTTTTCAGGCGGGGGGTGTGGTCCTGGCACTTTTTCCGCGGGAGGAACTGGCGAAGGATGCATTGATCTCGTCCGACGGACATGGCTTTGCTGGCTTCAGCCTGGCTTATAACGCTCAGAGCGAAGCCGAAGTGGATGAGATCATTCACGACTTGAAAGCCAGAGGTGTGAATATTCTCAAGGAACCTCAGAAAGTCTTCTGGGGTGGATACAGCTCCTATTTCACGGATCCCGATGGCTATTGTTGGGAGGTCGCTTACAATCCGTTCTTCCCGTTTGATGAGAATGGCAATTTGAAGTTGAATTAGCACCGGGCAATCGCGGGATTCCTTCGAAAATAAAAGGGACTGTCCGTGTGGACAGTCCCAATGATTTCTCCCCGATTACCCCCATCCTATTTATGGATGAATGAAAACCTTCAGTGCGGATACCAGTCTCAGTGAGTTTGCAATGTTGAAAGGTAATCAGGATTTTAAGTTGTCTAGGTAACAAAAGCGTCTTTTTGGGTCTCACAAATAGTCCCAAGAATGGCTTCTTTGGTCGCAAATCTGGAATTCTCAGCGAGAGTCGGTACTAAATTGATACCCGAGGCCAGGCGACGTTTGCAGGTACACAGGTTTGGCGGGATCTTTTTCGATCTTGCGGCGGACTCGGTACACCAGATTCTTTAGAATCGTGCTGTCAGCCTCCCCGGCATAGCCCCATACGTGCTGGATCAGGTTGTCGGTTGTGACCGGACGGCCCGCCCGGCTCATGAGGAAGTAGAGGAGACGGAATTCCAGGTTGGTTAAGCGCACCGCCTGTCCGTTTGGAAGTGTCACAGAACGCAACTCGGGCTGCAATTGCAGCTTGCCCACCGCCAGAGGTTCAAGCGTATCCGGGGAGACTGTCCAGGCCCGGCGCAGCCAGACCTTGATCTTCGCATTGAAGAGTGAAGGACTGGTGGGCTTGGTAATCACATCGTCCACCCCGGCCAGATAAGCGTTGAGTTGAAATTCCTCAGTGCCCATCGGGGTCAACAAAATGATCGGGACGACCGTCTCCGTCCTGAGCTTTTTCACCATTTCCACGAGCAGGTTTTCCGGCCAATTGATGTCCAGCACAATCAGGTCAGGGAGCTCCTCGGAGGCGCGCTGGAACACATTCGCCGGGACCGCCTCGAGGGCTACATCCAGCTTCTGCTGTTGAAGGGTAAAAACCCAGAGCGGCCCCGTCGTCTGATGATTGCTGACGATCAACACCTTCTGATTAAGATCCAGCTTCTGCAATGCGCACCTTTCTCATAACAGGGAATCGCTGAACGGCAGGTTGATCTCGGTGTTCATGGTGAAAACCTGCTGAAATCTGCTTCTCCACGAAATTATAGCATCAACCAAAGCGGAAACAGCAGTTGCCCCTAAACAAAAATCTGCCAAAACGAGGCCAAACGGCAGTAATCGGACCGGCCCAATACAGATATAATCCCCGTACTATTTTGACCTCAGGAGAAACGTTCCATGTGTGGAATTTTCGGTTACGTGACAGAGAAAGAGCAGCAGCTTGGTCCGATCCTGATTGATGCGGCGAAGCGGCTTACCTACCGCGGCTATGATTCAGTCGGCGCGGCAACCTTGAACGATGGCCGGATCGATTTACGAAAAGATGTTGGCAAAGTGGAGGTTGTATCGGAAAAGTATCACTTCAGCGACATGCGCGGATCGCGTGGGATCACCCAATTGAGATGGGCAACGTTCGGCGAGCCTTCGCAGGTGAATTCACAGCCGCATCTGGATTCAGATGGCGACATGGTCGGCGCGCACAACGGCAACGTGGTGAACAACGTTGAACTGCGCGAGCAGTTCATTGACGAGGGCATGACCGTCCGCTCACAGAACGACGGCGAGACATGCGTCCATGCCGTGGAGCGCTACATCAATCGCGGCTATGAATTCATCGACGCGATCCGCCTGGCCTATGGCGACCTGCAAGGCGATTATACGTTTGTCATTGGCCGCGCGAATGACAACAAACTCTACGCCTTCAAAAAAGGTTCGGGCATGGTGGTGGGACTGGGAGAGGGCTTTACCTGCGTTTCGTCTGACCTGCCTTCGATTCTTCCACTGACACGCAAGATCATTCGCCCGCAGGATGGAGAGATCGTCACATTATGGGCGGACCGCGTGGAAGTGCGCTCCGTCAGGGATGGAAAACGCATCGAGCGGGACCCGGAGTTGGTCACCGAGTCGATGGACGCGGTTCAAAAGGGTGGATATCCCCATTTCATGCTCAAAGAGATTCACGAACAGCCCCAGGTAGCACGCGAGCTTCTGCATTTGCTCGACGGAAGTCCGGAAGTGCAGAGCCTCGTGAGCAAAATGAAGAAAGCACGGCATTTGTATTTCATCGCCTGCGGTACCAGTTACCACGCCGCCATGGCGGGCTCCGTCTATTTTGCACAACTCGCAGGTCGACCGGCCATCCCGGTGTTGGCACCGCAGTTCATCCCGCAGTATGCGCCCGCAGTGGGACATGAAGATGTAGGGATTTTCGTCAGCCAATCCGGCGAGACAAAAGATGTGCTCAACGCCCTGGAAATCGCCGAGAAGCGCGGCATGTCCTGTTATGGGCTCGCGAATGTCATCGGCTCCACACTGACCAAGGCCACTTCATTTTGTCTGCCGCTGTGCTGCGGGTACGAGATCAGTGTGCCAGCCACGAAGACATTTACTAATCAGGTCATCACCTTCTTGTATCTGGCATATCGGATGGCGGGACGTGATACCCATGAACTGGAGCGGATCCCGGAGTTGATGGAAGCCACAATGAACGCGATCAGTTCACAGGTCGAGGCCGTTGCGAAGGATATCAATTCCTGGAATGATATGTATTGCCTTGGCTACGGCGCGACGTATCCAATCGCGCTCGAAGGCGCGTTGAAGTTGAAAGAGATCACCTATGCTCACTGTGAGGGAATGCTCTCCACCGAGTTCAAACATGGACCGCTTTCGGCGGTGAGCAAGGGATTCCCGATCATCTTCGTAGCTGGTCCCGAGGACGTCCCGCTCATCATCAGCGGAATCAACGAAGTCAAAGTCCGCGGCGCTCGGACGATTGTCATCTCAGAGGATGACCCACGCCTGCGGGCAAACGCCGATGATGTGATCGCACTGCCTAAATCGGACACACAGATCAGCTCATTGCTGGGAGTCCTGCCTCTGCAAATGCTCTCGTATCACATGAGCGTCATGCGCGGATTCGATCCTGATTTCCCAAGAAACCTGTCCAAGACGCTGACCGTGGATTGAATTCTTGTTTGCGGGAGCGTATAATTTTGTACATAATCAACGATGATGTCGCTATTGCGTTACAAGAAAATATGATTGGGTAAATCAGGCAACAGGAGCGAACTCAGCATGGTCACGAATCAAACCATAAGAGCCAGTCAGGCCAACGAGCAACGCTACCGGCACCTGTTCAAGAATATGCCCATCTGCATTTTCGTTGTAAACCTGGAAGTGACCCCGGCGACCATTCTCGAAGTCAACCGGCGGACGGAACTGGTCTACGGCTATACGGCCGGCGAGTTGGTCGGGCAGCCAGCGGCACGCCTCGTGCCTGAAGAGTCCCGGACGAGCGCTCAGAACATCTTACAGCGTGTCCAGCGGGGGGCGACTGTAACGATGGAGACTACCAATCAGCATCGTGATGGTACAACTTTCCCAGTGCGCGTCATTGCCACGCTGGATCCAACCAATAGCGGCCGCATGATCACCGCGGTGGAAGATATCACCGCCGAGATCCAGCGCCGCACGGAAACAGATGCCATCGAAGCCGAGCGCCTACGCATCGCCCACGAGATCCACGACGGCGTGGCACAAAGCCTGGGCGCGTTGCGCTTCAAATCGGCACTTTGGTCACATATGGCAGAGACGCTGCCTCCCGGCATGCGCGCCGCACTGGACGAACTACAAATCGTGCTCACCACCGCCATCGAGGATATCCGCCGCGCCATCTTCGCCTTGCGCCCCGTGGATTTGGAATCGCTGGGCTTTCTCTCTGCCCTGACGCGCCTCGTCACCGATTTCGGCGACCAGAACCAACTGCTGGCCCAGTTGGAAATCTCTGGATCAAATAACTCACTGCCTGCCTCCCATGAGATGCCGCTCTTCCGCATCATCCAGGAAGGATTGAATAACATCAACCAACACGCCCACGCAAGTTCGGTGCTGGTGCATCTAAAAGTGGATGAGGCCGGCGGACTTATACTTTCGCTGAAGGATAATGGCCTCGGCTTCGAGCCCAACCTGACCAGCGCAGGCATTCATACCGGACATTTCGGCCTGATCCAAATGCGCGAGCGGATCCTCGGCCTGGGCGGCACGCTCGATATCCACAGCGCGCCGGGTGAGGGCACAGAACTGATCATCACCTTGCCACCGGTCACCAAAGAGGTCAACAATGGCCCCGATTAGGATTTTGATCGCCGATGACCACACCCTGATGCGTCAGGGCTTGCGCCAGCTCTGTGAGGGGCTGGGCAACTTCAGGGTCGTGGCTGAAGCGGAGAACGGCGCCCAGGCAGTGGAACTGGTATCTACGTCACAGGCAGATGTGATCTTGATGGATATTGCCATGCCCGATATGGACGGCGTGGGAGCCATCCGCCAGATCGTGCGCCAGACCCCGGCCGCCCGCATCATCGCCCTGACCATGTACCGCGAGGATAAGTATATGCTCGATGCCATTCGGGCAGGCGCGCGCGGCTACCTGCTCAAGACCGTGGATGCTTACGATCTGATCGCAGCCATCGAGGCCGTGCACCGCGGCGAATACCTGATCGACCCCATTATCGCCGTGCGTGTACTGAGCGAGTTGCACATGGTTATGCCCCTGCAGGTGCTGCAGGCAGAGCCGCTGACCGAGAGTGAGATGGCTGTCTTGCGCATGGTCGCCCAGGGCGTGGAAAACGAACACATCGCCCAGGCGCTGAACTACTCGGTCTATACGGTGGCCAACCGCCTGCGCACTATTTATGAAAAACTACACGTGACGAACCGCACGCAGGCCGCCCTGTATGCCCTGCGTCAGGGATGGGCCACCTTGGACGAGCCGCCCGTCTAAGCTCAATTCCTCCCTCACTTTTCCCAATTACAAATTTTTGTAGTGAATCTGCCTCAAAAGCAGATTAGTTTTTGTCTATCACTGCACCGGAAATAAGCGTAATATGAAGTCACTTACTTCAGAATATTCCTCCCTATCGGGTGCAATATCCAATACTAATCTTAGAGGACGAGAAAATTTCATGAGCAAAACACAGACTAAAGAACAGCCTGGATGGGGTACATGCACACAGTGTGGAGGCTTGTTTTTTAAACCTCATGCAAAGACAAGGGCGTGCAAGGCGGGCGGAGTTCACCAATTTGTAGATGAGCGCAAACTCCTCTATGTTGACGCAGTGGACGCGAATGGCAATGACATTTGGGTGGACAACCCGCAGGTCGGCGCCAACCAGGAGGCCTCTTGGGCCTGGTGCGAAAAATGCAGAGGATTGTTTTTTGTTTCGAATAATGGCGGCTTATGCCAGAACGGAAAACACGACAAAACCGGTAGCAGCACCTACCTGCTAACAAAAGTAAACGGAACCCCCAACCCCGGATCAGGATCGTACTACCAATGTTCCCGCTGCTTTGGGCTGTATGCGGATCTGGCATCGGGAACAAAATGTAATGGGGGCAAGGCACATGAACACAGGAATGCCAATCAATACTATACCCTTGACCCTGATGATGATATTGTCGATTAATTAAAAGGCCAATTACAAATTATTGTAGGAAACTGCCTAAAAATAGATTATTTTATGTCTATCGCTGTTCATTTGGCGGGTATAAGATGATGTTACTCTACAATCTTATTCGCATTTGTTTATAAGCTCACCACCGTCAGGAGGTTCTATGGCTAAATATAGATATAGCGCAACTTCAATTCCAGGCGATTCGGATAACCATAATTTAAGACCAGATCACAATACCAGTAAACCTCGTCTCGCCACCCAATGTAAAGCTGGTGAAACGGTGGAGGGCAACGAGATTTGGACGGCGACAAAAACAACGGCGGAAAACGAGGCAGGCGACATATGGCTTCATGTTTTATCGTTGGAAGGGCATCCGATAAACGGCTGGATGGCCATCACTCACAAGGGCGAAAAAATGAGTGTATTGACCGACAATGATATCGTAGACTAACCGCTGTCAGCTCCAGAGATCAATCAAACTCTCATCTCAAACTCAGTAAGTCATATAACTGTAGACACAATTCATATAACCAAGGAGAAAAAATAAAATGGCAACTTCAGCAACAACCATCAAGATCACCACCAAACATAAGGGCATTAATATTCATTCAGCAGCCGACAAATCCCAGAGTAATCATATCGGGGTTGCAACTCCTCCGCAAACCTACGAACTCCTTGATGAAAAAACAATAAAGAACGTCAAGTGGTTTCAAATTGAGTTCAGCCCGGCCATTACCCACCTAAACCACACGCACTCAGACGGATGGATAGTTGCAGTAAACGAACGCGGCGAAGTAAATGCTGAGATCGAAAACGACATCGTTGACTAAATATCGCGCAATAGACTGGATTTCCATCCAAGTGTTGACGAGATTTGGAAATTCCGTAATTCCACATTTTCTCAATTACAGTCAGGACCTCAAACTACCGTTACAATTGGCGCAGCCGTATGGCTGTGCCAATTTGTTTTCTCTCATCGATCTACCAAGTGTCTGACATAACATACTTCTGTCATATTCTTTCAAAACTCTTAACTTCCAATCCCGCCCGTGACCCAGGTTTCCTGCAAGACCACAATTAACAAACCGATTGCTGACGTCTGGCAGATTATCAGCGATTTCGGCGCGGCTGGTCAGTATCTCAACGGCGTCGTCACCTGTACGGTTGAGGGCGAAGGAGTGGGCGTGTTGCGCACGCTGACGAGCACTGATGGCAGTACGATCATTGAGCGGCTCGAAATGAGGGATGAATCAGTCCATAGGCTGAGTTATGCGCTGTTGACAGATACGCCCTTTCGTAACTGTTTGACCACAATGACGATACATGAATTAGCTCCAAACCAGGTTGAACTGGAATGGTCAGCTACATTTGAACCTGATGGGATCCCAGTTAGTGAGGCTGTAGAAATGCTGGAAAGTGCTCTAACCACAAACTGTCTCGCGCTGAAGCAGTTCATGGAGCGTTGAGAGCAAGTTGTGGCTGGAAGAAGGAGCGCCAAATCGAACAAGGAGACGAGATTCTCATCAGCGACGCGGCATGCTCTGCGGCCGATCTAAATGCGGAAGGGCTTGAACATCGCTATCTGGAATTGAAAGGGAAGAGTGAAGCGACAGGCGTTCGTGTTTTGAAAGTTGGGAAAGATTAATTTGCCGATGAAAAGATCCTCAAAGTGAGGAGCGCTGAGCTACAGTTGGACCTCCTTCTCTAACGATTGCCTATTGACAATGAAAGGAAAGCGAGTATCCTTTTTTTAGGATAAACCCCATCCGTATTGGACGGGAGATTTCTGAAGGAGGACTCGGGCAGAAAGACCAGATAACCAACCATCTCACAAAGCCGGTTTCTTGATGATCTGTCTTTGATTAATTTTTGCCCGCGCCGGGCCCAACAAGGAGAATTTATTATGAAGCTGAATACGCGTAACATCGGAGGCACATACTACACAGAGTACACGGTAAAGGCCGGTGAAACACTGCAGCAGATCGCCAGGGATCAATTGCATAACGAAAATCTCATCACAGGGATTTACAGACTTAACGCCGGTGCTCCAGAAATAAAGGCAATCGCCGCAACCCAGAACCTTACGGGCTGGGTCCTGTTACTTCCGCCCGTCCCACCGGCTGCTTTAGTTGGGCACCACGCTGCCAGCAACAAGCTTACAGAGATTAAGGACTCGGCCGACAAAGGCATCATTACCGCAGAGGATTACTACGCTCAACGCAAGTTGATTTTATCGGTGCTCTAGTATCCGGATAACCTTGTGTTATTCGGGCACAAGTTCAAAGCTGCATCCAATACCCCGCAATTTCTGCACGGGAGTCGTGCAGTGGAGCAGGATGGAGTCCGGCCAGGGTTTTGAAACCGATGACCGAGTCGCGGCGGACTACTCACTCCAGAGAGGATCGAGAGGAAATGCGAATCATCAGAAAGATTCCCCTGCTCGCTCTATTGGCAATCCTTGGCCTGGTCCTGGCGGCGTGCAATATAGGAAATTCCAATGAAACAGTTCTCCCGGCTGAACCGGCCACGTCCGCTGTTCAACCCCCGGCTCAGGTCGTTGCCCAGACACCAGCCATCACGCTGACCACGAGTGCGAACCCGGCGACCTTTGATCAGGTCGGCCGCCAAATCGTGTTCACCTATGTGATCAAGAACAGCGGCAGTTCCAACCTGGGTCCGACCCAGTTCACTGTGACGGATACTCTGATCGGCGCGGCGCCATTCAATTGTGGGGATCCAAATGTAAGTCTGGTTCCGAACGGGACCGTGAGCTGCACTGCAACATACAACGTTACCCAGGCCGATATGGGAGCCGTTTCCATCACGAGCATTGCCATCGCGTCGGGCGGCGGTGCGGCGACACCACAGCCTGCAAGCGCCACAGTCAACAAAGGTCCTGTCGTCCAGTCCAATCCTGCCAATCTGACACCGGGCAGCACGATCTCGCATACAGTGGCCGACGGGGAATGGATCTGGCAGATCGCGCGATGCTACGGGGTCAGCCCGAATGCGATCATTGCGGCCAATCGGCAGTTGGCGAACCCCGCGCAGATCTCCCCGAAAATGGTGATCACTGTCCCGAATATCGGAAGCGCCGGAACCATTTATGGTCCGCCCTGCGTGGTGAAGCATCCCGTGAAGTCTGGAGATACCTGGGATTCGATCGCGCAGCTATACAATGCGGACGTCAGCATCCTGAAATTGGTCAACAAGAACACGCTGACCGTGGGGAGCGAGATCAACGTACCGCGCAACTCTGCAGGTGGAACTGCCGCCGTCTCGAAAGCACTGTCGCTGACCACGACGCCCAATCCATTGACCTATGATCAGGTTGGACAGCAGATCACATTTACCTACGTCATCAGGAACAGCGGAAATACCAACCTGGGCCCGGACCAGTTCAGAGTGAGCGATACCCTCATCAGCCCGACGCCTTTCAACTGCGGAAACGCGGGTACGACGCTTGTTCCAAACGCGACCGTGACCTGCACGGCAGCTTATACCATCACCCAGACCGACGTGAATGCAGTCTCCGTGACGAACATTGCAACCGCATCCGGGGGCGGCGCGGGCCCATCGCAATCCGCGAGTTCGACGGTGAATAAGGCGGTGAAAGCGATGACGCTCACCACGACGGCAAATCCAACGGCTTATGACCAGGCGGGTCAGCAGATCACGCTCACATACGCCATCAAGAACACCGGCGGCAGCGCCCTTGGCCCGACCCAGTTCCTGGTCAGCGACACTCTCGTTAGTCTCACACCATTCAACTGCGGAAATCCCAACATTACCCTCGCCCCGAACGAGACGGTGACCTGCACAGCCGCTTACACGATCACCCAGGCGGACGCGAATGCTGTTTCGGTGACAAGTGTTGCCACGGCCTCAGGCGGTGGGATCGGGCCCGTACAGGCTGCACCGGTCACAATCAACAAAGCTGTCCGAGGGATCGCACTCACGACAACGGCCAATCCCCCCACCTACAACCAGGTCGGTCAGCAGATCACCTTCACCTATGTTATCAAGAACTCCGGCAATGTAACCCTCGGCCCCGGGCAGTTCACAGTCAGCGACAGCCTCATCGGTTCCACGCCCATCAATTGTGGGGATGCAAACACCACACTGGCGGCAACTGCAACGGTCACCTGCTCTGCCGCATATACCATCAAGCAGGCTGACCTCAGTGCCGTCTCCGTGACCAATCTCGCAATTGCATCTGGCCCTGGCGTCGGACCGTCACAACCTGCGAGTTCCACCGTGTTGAAGCAGTAATGGTGTAAACACAAACCTATATTGGATATAGAAAGACGCTGATTTACGCTGATCAGCGTTTTTCTATGCCTGTTTATCCTCGAGGAGTGGCTAATATGGAAGACACATGTCATTCTTCGGTCGCTTCGCTACGCTCAGGGTGACATCGCAGCGAGGTCTTTGAATTTCGATACTCCCAAGATTGGATAAACACAGCTTTGTTCAAGGCTTATAATAAGGGATAGATAATGAGCGTGGTACAACCAGGAGAGGCGTCATATGTCCACCTTTGGAAGGTCGGAAGCCCAGAAGACTCTTGAATTCAATGCGCCGGCTGCTACGGTCGCGAAGGCATGTCAGGAAGTACTTGCTAAACTCGGAGAAGTGCTTTCAACCTCACCAACAACAGGAAGTATTCACGGGATCGTAAAACAACGGAGAATATTTGGCTACGACACAGATATCATGATTCAAATATATAAGTATGCCGAAAATCAGACGACGTTAACGATCGACGCATCAAGACCGCGTTTTGCTGCTACACCAGATGATGAAGCCAGCGTTGATCTGATCAAATTTATGGAAGCTCTGATGCAACACCCGGAGATCCGAAATGCGACCTCAGCCCATATCGGATGGGTGGAGGAAAAACCGGTACAAAACTCTGTCGAAAGTGCTGCGTCGGTAGGCTCCCCGGGTAAATCATCAAATAAACCCCTCATCTGGGCCCTTGCGCTGATCGGCCTGGCTTTCGCATCCTGTTGTTGCGTGTTCGGACTTTATCAAGTACTATCACGAGTAAATTTCTAACGCAGCGTGACGATGCCTTTCGTACATCATTCCTCCACGGGATCATCGGCATGTTCATTATTCCATTGCGTAAACAGGTCCTCGGCTGATTTTCCGATGCTGGCTTTGTTGCGGATCTTCATATAGAACCTTGTGGGATCATTCAACTTTCTCAGCATATCGGGGTCAGGGCGGAAGAGGATATCCAGCGCACCATCCATGCGGACAGTGGGCGTGAACGTCCCAAACCCCTGAATCTTGACGGCCTGCCCGTGGCCGTGGGCCATCAGAATGGCATCCCGCAGTTCGTAGATGACCAGCAAGATCTCGCCTTCGCTCAACCCCGTGCCGTGGGTCATATCGCTCACCAACTGCGGCATCTGACGCGTCGGTTCCCGCTTGATCTCGGGCCGATACCTGCGAATGGCCGTGATTTTCTTTACCATGATTCCTCCAATGCCAGTAAGCATTTGACAAAATTCTACCCTAGAAAGCAAGAATCTCGTCGAGTTTTCTATGTTTCTCGGCTGGAAAACTAGATTTCTCGGCGAGAAATTAGTTTTTCTCGACGAGATAAATCTATTATAAGTAAGGGATTGACGATCTCCCTCCCTGGCTTTTGGAAAAGGCCTACGGGAAAACAAAACCCGCCTTAGCATCTTCTCGAGGCCTGACACCTAAATTTCGCCCAAAATAAGCGACAAGTCGTTATGGGCGAAGAGGGTAAGCCAGGTCTTGTGAAATGTTTCGGCGAGCGAATGCGATCTATTCAGCACAACCTGAATGAGACGTCCACTTGCATCGAAATGTAGTTGGCCTGGAATCGAAAAAGCGTCTCGGATCATTCGCAACATTCCGTAGTGTTGCAGGTCAGGTTTGTGTTTGGCAAGTTCTGTACGGACCCAAACTGTGATGTTGTAGGCTAACTGTGCGAGCAAGATTAGGATACGCTGGGCCTGAAAGCTCTTCTTATTACGTTTGCCCAACCCAAGACCTTGCTTGCTGTTTTTGAACGAGGTTTCCACACCACCACCGCGCAAGTTGTAGGCTTTCACAATGGCGGAAAGCAATTCTGGCTCGGTGCCTGTGGTACGCTTGCGTTCCGCCAACTCAAAGAGCATGTCATCGGTGAGGTTGAACACCAAGACACAATAATGCCAACCGCCTTTGGGTTTGGCCCAACGAATCGCCAACTGTCGTGTCGGTTTTTCGTACCGGTGCGGTGCCGGTACCCAGGCCACCTCATGACCAGGCAATTCAAGAACACTTTGCCAATCTGTGATCGGAGCTACCAATTTACTTGTCCTCTGCCAGTTCTTGACTTTGCTCATCCAAAAGTAGCCACGCTGCAACGCCCAGTTGATATTCCCATCGGTTCCGCCACCGCCATCCACGCGCAAAAGGGTGCGTCTTCTTCGGGTTTCATTCAAATCCAGCACATTTTCGTTCATTTCCAGCAATCCGATCAGGCATTTTTCCAATTGCACTTTTCCATCGTGTAACTGCTCACAAACAATTTCCTCGTACCGACTGGCCATCACTCTGCCCAACTGTCTGCCATGCGCATTCTTCGTTCCTGAAAAATATCCCTTGCTGGCACCTTCGGCTTGCTGACCTGCCAGCAAGCCCGTGAGGTCCACATCCAATAGCAAATACCCTTGTTCGTAATCGTGTTGGTATCCCTTGGAAGATTGCTGATACACATTTCGCACGACTTCTTCGAGTTGGTTGGCATTCCTCTCGGTGCAAGCGTTCAATGTCTCACTGACAACAGACTGCTCAGCACAGGCACTTCTTCCAAATGCCAACTGCAAGGCTTTGTCCGTGCGAACGCGGTGGTTGACTTCGACATTCCCTCGGCCACCTGCCAGTATGTTGATGAAGGCATCTTTCAATTTTTCGTGCGGCGTATGTCGGATCGTCTTTTGTTTGATGGCTACCTGCTGTTCTATCTTTTGCCAGATGTTGCGTTCCTTCATCCACAGGCCAATCGTAGCCAGGCTTGCATGTGCTGAAAATCCTGTATACTGTTCCATGGCAGTAGCTCCTTTTCGAGTGTGTTGTTGGCAAACTTCTTATACTCGATTTGAAACTACTGCCATTTTTGACCAATGACCTGCCCCCTATTTTGCACAAAATTTAGGTGTCAGGTTTTGGAGACCTTCTGCATAGCAGCACCAATTGAAGTCTGGGGAAGAAACTGTCCGCTAAGCAATAGTTGGGCGACCGCTTGGAAACAGAAAGAAGAGAAAGAATGATTTCGGTAAGAATTTTCGGCACACAAGTCAAGGCAAAGAAAATGGTGCTGGTCATCATTATCGCTGCTGTTTGGGGAGGCGTTACCTGGTTGCAATTGCATTGGCATCCAGAACGTGGATTCTGGCAAGGTTTGCTCATTGGGTTTGTAACGACTCTTCTTTTATTGGTTGTAGAGTTTGGGCACGATCTCGCCCACATTTTCAGCGCTCGCTATGCAGGTGCTCCAATGGATGAAATAGTGATATCAGGGGATATGCCGCGTACTCTTTACTCAAAAAACGATGTTTCACCGAATGTTCATCGGATGCGCGCGCTGGGCGGTCCAATTTTCAACTTGGTGGGATTGTTGTTGAGTTTAGCCATTTATGGAGTAGCACTTAGCAATTCAATAACCAGAGAGCTGGCAGGATGGTGGGCGTTAGGGCACGGACTCCAATTGATCATGAGCCTGGCGCCATTACCCCCTGTGGATGGTGGCACAATACTGAAGTGGACGCTGGTCGCAAGAGGAAGGACAGAGGCAGAAGCAGATGAGGTTGTGCGACGCGTTGGCTGGGTGATGGGAATAGGGGTGGCAATAATCGGGGTAGGGGTAATCGTCATGCAAATGTGGATAGCGGGTGTAATTCTGGTAGGGATTAGTATTGTTGTCATAGGCGTAGCGGCCGGCAAGATTCGATAGATCACCTGACGGTTTGCACTCGGAGATCATTATGCCAGACAAGAACAATCAGGCTTTACCACGAACATCGATAAGAATTCCTCATCCTGCTGGTCTTTTACGTCTTGCCATGCGGTCGCCAATCCTTCTATACCGCCTCCGTCTTGGCTGGTTACTCGGAAAGCGTTTTCTTCTGCTAGAACATCGGGGGCGGAAGTCAGGAGTTATAAGGCGAACCGTTATCGAAGTTGTGGATCACGATCCACAAGTTGGTTCCTTTATTGTCGTGGCTGCTTGGGGCAACAAGTCAGACTGGTTCAAAAACATCTCTGCCCATCCGAAGGTAACGATTGAGGTTGGACTAAGAAAGTTTTCCGCCATCGCCAGGACGCTCCCAAACGATGAAGCAACTCATCATCTCACTGTGTACGCCAGGAAACATCCGTTTGCTTTCAGGCAACTCGGTTCAATCCTTATCGGCTCAACATCCAGCGAATCCGAAAAGATCGTGAAGTCTTTCGCAGAGTCTGTGCCGCTTGTTCAGTTCATTCCTTCAGAGTAAGTCCGCCCTTTGCAGTATCTTACATATGAAAAACGAAACCAACAATAAACAATCTTTACTTCCCGACGAAACAGCCGATTCTGTACGTTCTGAAATTCAAGAATACCTTGATGTCAGGCAACAACGGCGGTGGATTTTTCCACGCGCTGCATTGGTTGGTGCCTGCGCTGGCATTGCCGCCTTACTTTTCCGCGCTGCATTAACTGGCGCAGATGCTCTTAGAAATGGTTTGCTTTCTTGGGCGCACAGTATGCCAACATTGGGATGGATTTTCCCTGTGGTATTTACTATGCTGGGGGCAGGACTTTCAGTAGCCATCACACGCCGTTACGCGCCCGAAGCCAGCGGAAGCGGTATTCCACATTTGGAAGCCGTCCTTCATCGTTTCCGCAAACTTGAATGGAAGCGCGTTTTACCAGTAAAATTTTTTGGGGGCATTATTGCCATAGGAAGCGGATTGGCTTTGGGGCGTGAAGGACCAACTGTACAAATGGGCGGTGCGATTGGTGACGGTTTTTCCCGTTGGTTGAAAGTATCAGAGCGTGAACGTCTTACATTGATTTCAGCGGGAGCAGGCGCAGGACTAGCCGCAGCATTTAATGCCCCCTTGTCAGGTCTTGTATTTGTGCTTGAAGAAGTGCGGCGTGATTTTCAGCCTATCGTTTTTGGCGCGGCATTTATCGCGGCAGCGATTGCAGATATTATTGCGCGGATTGGTTCAGGGCAATTTCCCATCTTTGCCGTTCCAAGTTATCCAGTGCCTCCACTGGCTTCCTTGCCAATATTTGCTTTGTTGGGAATAGTGGCGGGTGTGCTTGGCGTGCTATTCAATCGCAGTCTATTAGCTACTATTGAAATGTATGCGCACTTGCCCGCTCGCTTTATACTCCCAGCTGCCGCAATTACGGGCGGAATTGTCGGGCTTGTCGGATGGTTTTCTCCGCTTATGATGGGTAGCGGACACGTATTAGCAGAATCTGCTCTTAAGGGTGAATTGCTGCTCGCCATCATTCCCTTATTCTTTGTAACCCGTTTTTTACTTACTACTACCAGTTATGCAACGGGCGCTCCTGGCGGTATTTTTGCACCACTACTTGTACTCGGCGCATTGATTGGTTTGGCAATTGGACAAATTGCTCATAACTTATATCCAAGTATTGTGCCGATTCCAGCAGTTTTCGCAGTAGTCGGAATGGCGGCTTACTTTACTGCTATTGTTCGCGCTCCACTTACAGGTATTATGCTCATCCTTGAAATGACTGGCAATTATTCTCAAATGTTACCTTTATTGGTGAGTTGTTTCTGTGCGTATGCTGTCACCGAACTTTTGAAAGATTTACCGATTTATGAAGCACTTTTGGAACGCGACCTAAAACGCGGCGGAGAAGTTCACTTATTGAAAGAACCTGTGGTTGTGGAGTTCACCATTCAGACTGACGCTCCGTTTGTGGGTCTTGAAGTCCGTTCTCTCGGACTTCCTTCTGGATGTATTCTGGTACGATGTTCGGACGGAAAACGCGAATGGTTGCCAAAGGCAAACACTCGTCTGGAAGCCAATATGCGTATTACAGCAATGGTTGCGCCAGAAGCATCCAGCGGTCTCGAAATCTTGCGTCAAGGATGTCAAGCATTAAGTACTTTCAAACAAAAAGGGGCCTAACACAGCTCCCTTTGGCGATGCACTGAGGCGTGCAGCGGATGGCTGGCCGAGTGATCTCTCCAATGAAGGGATTTCGGAAAAACTGCTGGCATTGAATCTGGTGAGAAGCCAATCAACCTGACAGGTCTTCGCACAGCGCCCCCGAAGCGCAGTGAAGGGAGCTGAGACCTGTTAGGTTTCTGGTTTTGCTCTGGCAACCTCCTCAAAGAAGCGCGATAATGTAAACGCGGCATCGGCGGGGCCTGAGATTGTAACATTAGCGGTTAGAGGGAATAAGCAGTACGCCAAGCCCGAATTTATCCATTGAACCATAAAGGGTGTAAGCGGGCGGTGTCCGCATAGCACCACTCTAGCGGAGTCTTATACGGTACTCGACCACTTTAGCAATAGTTGGGCGGCTACGAGCCGCATGATTGAGAAAGATGTCATGATTTTCAAACCTCAGAATTAAGTCACGAAAGGAGAAATGAGATGAGTAATCTTGAAGTCGCCAAAAGGTTTGCCGATTTGCTTGAATCTGGAGATGTGAAGGGATTGGAAGCATTACTATCGGACGATTTCCGAGCAAAGGGCGCAACGCGAGAACTCACCAAACAACAAGCCCTTGGCTATCTTCAAACACTTTTCACCGCATTTCCAGACTATCGTTCTGGCTTTACGGATTTTGAGGAAAAAGGGGATTTGATCTATTGCACTGGTCAAGAAACGGGTACTCATAAAGGTGTTCTGGACTTAAGTCCCTTTGGGATACCTATATCGTTGCCTCCGACGGGTAAATCCTTCAAACTACCGAAAAGCATATACACATTTCGTGTGGTAGGAGATAAGGTTACCTTCTACGGTGAAGAAGCAGTGCAGGGAGGCGGACTGGCAGGAATTTTGGCGCAGCTTGGAGTCAAATTGCCTTAGCAATGTAGTAGTCAGTTGTCACGTTTCGGAAAAGGAGTAAATTATGAAAGAACTTCGCACCGAAATTGAGATTCAGGCAACGCCAGATAAAGTATGGCAAGTCCTAACGAGTCTCGACAAGTATCGAGAGTGGAATCCATTTATCCACCATGCCATTGGAAAAGCACAGGTCGGTGAAAAAGTGGACATCACCTTCAAGTCGGGATCAAAAGAGATGACGCTGCATTGCACTGTCGTCAAGGTAGAGCCGAACAAAGAATTGCGCTGGAAATATCACGTTGCTCTACCTTTTCTATTCAGTGGTGAACATAGTTTCATAATTGAACAAGTTGAAGGCAATAAAGTTCGCTTCATTGACCGAGAAATATTCAATGGTTTGCTTGTTTCATCGCAAGCCAAAGATATTGACACCAATTCAAAGCAGGGTTTTGAAGCGATGGATAAAGCGCTGAAAGCAAGAGCAGAGCAAACACAACTTTAATTTTGTGCATGACTCCAGTTTTCGTTATGTGCAATCGGCCGCCGCCCAACAATGTGTGCAGCGGATCGCCTAAGGCTGCGGCTTCGAGGAGCCTTTTCTACCTGTGGCAGAGTCAGCGTCACAAGCCTGGTCCTACCTGCCGCCGTTCCGCTAACGCAGGCCGTTCGGCGGCTAGGCATCGTAAAGAGGAGTGAAAATGTGTCGTCACAAACTATTTCAGCAAGTAATTGGCGTGACATTCGTTATTATCTTGATCGGGTGCAGTTCTCCTGCCACTACTCCCAAGCCATTCATAGACACCCCTATTCCGTCAACAGCTACACCGCTACCGCCCACATTGACACCGACACTAATTCTTCCGACACAAACACTCCTTCCCCCTTTGATGATCATTCAAGATGGAAACAACTTACCGAGAACTCTGCTTCAGGCAAAAACCTCACCAGAACTTGCAGATAATCGAATTGGTGGTACGGTGATGAATTTTTGGTTAAACCTTGAGTTTGACAGCTTTCCAAATATTGAAATCGCCAATCACGGTTTCAAGCGGGTTAGCGTCACGATCAATGAACCCGATTCCTACCTGGTTAAATGGGATACACCTGAAGATTATATTAAGCCAAGTTATGATGAGTTCATCACCGATTTGGCGCAGAATGACATTAGGATTATATACAACCTCATTTTCTGGGATAAGGCATATCATAATTCGGGAGGAGAAGTCAACTCGCCCAGATTCAAAACAGAAGATGAGATACAGCGCTATTTTGATTATGTCCGGTTTGTGGTTAGAAACTTCGGCGACCGAGTCCAATACTATGAAATATGGAACGAACCAAACTTCAAGAATTCAATCATGTATATTGATGTGGCTGACTACATTGACCTCACCAGGCGAACCATTGCTGTCATTCGCGAAGAAGATCCAGAGGCTAATATTGTTGTCGGCAGTATTCACCTCCATGATTTAGAGTCCCTTGAATATTTGACTGCCATTCTCAAATCGGATTTGATGCCGATGGTGGACGTAATTGCCTGGCATCCCATGATAGATCTGATACCAGGTAAAACCAAATGCAATGGAGATTTTTATTATGAATACCCACCCATGATTCAAGAAATAAAGAATTTAGCCAATGCGAATGGGTTTACTGGAGAATTTATCGCCGATTCACTTCATTGGCAAACCCCAAAAACCAACCCTACTTCTCCTTGTACTTGCAGTGAGCAGGTGAGCGCCAAATACTACGCGCGAGGAATCCTTATGCATTTGGGCATGGATGTTAGTGTTGGATTAGTCTTGGACACTGACGATCAGCCAGTTGCTTTTTCCCTGGTTCGAAATATTAGTACTATCATGGCGGGGGCTAATCCAATGAATCTGCCTGTAGAGATCCAAAGCGAAGCCTCTAATATCAAAGCTTACGGCTTTTCTTTGCCCAATGGAGATCGGCTACTTGCCTTGTGGACAGACGGCCTAGCAGTTGATGATGATCCAGGTGTCGCATCCACAATAACCATCCCTGGTTTTTCAAACTGGAATGCCGTAGGGATGGATGTCTTGAATGGCTTTGAACAAGAAATGATCACCAGCAATGAAAGTGGCGACCTGATTATCCAAGGACTTTTCGTAAGAGACTATCCGATTGTTATTCAACTGTCAAAATAAGATCGCCGCCGAATACAGCGCCCTACGGGGATGCACTGCAACGTGCAGCTAACGGCTGGCTGGAATTGGCGCACGGGCAGCTCGATGTAACAGCACCAATTGGAGTCTGCGGCAGAGACTGTCCGCTTAAGCAATAGCTGGGCGGCCTATGTGAGAGAATCTATGAATGCAAATCGCCACTACCCTGTCAGCTTTACACTTCTTGCCGGACTGGCCGGAGCGATTGCATGGGGGTTTCCATTTCTTATCTCCCCTTTCGTGCATCTTATTCCATTCCTGCCCGATTTTCCAGAGTACTATTCCCCTCCAATACACGTTCCCCTTGCAAGATTGACTTTCTCTTATGCCCTTGCCGCAATAATCGCTGGCAGTCTGTTCTTATCCGGGTTACGTTTCCTTCCCGCAGATCGTGGATCTTATTCGCGCCCTACTTTATCTCTCGCGATTGTTCTTGCTACATTAGCAGGCATGACAATTGGCGATGGATTGGCAATTCTAGTTGGACTTCTTATGAGTTCCTCACCCAGAGGCGTAATACTGGCAGACTCCCTGGGCTTTGGATTTCTTTCAGCTGAACCCTATCTCTCCATCGGCTTGGTTTCGGGCACCGCACTTGCTACGATCATTATTGGTTCTTTCTCAGGTATCATGAAGCAACTCGGCTCAGCCAGCGACTCCCCTCTCCAGCGTGCGCTCAAAATTGCCCTGAGAGTTTCTCTCATCGCTCTCGTTATTCGTTCTGCCGTTTGCTTTGTAGAAGTACAATACTTATCATTCGCTATCTCCAGGCTGGCACTTCCTACTGATATTTTCATATTACTTCAAGTGGTAAGTGGCGCTGCCTTTGGAATATACACGTGGAATTACTGTTCCAAGCTCAAAGCTGCCTAACAAAGGCCCCTGCGGGGATGCACTGCAACGTGCAGCTAACGGCTGGCTGGAATTGGCGCACGGGCAGCTCGATGTAACAGCACCAATTGGAGTCTGCGGCAGAAACTGTCCGCTTAAGCAATAGTTGGGTCGCCAAGCTCAAAGTGATAAGATAAATAGCATGAGCAGCAGAACATCCACTTTTCTGACGGTACTCAACGGCGTGATATGCGGCTTTTTCTTCATCTATTCATTCTTTTTTGGCCACTTTTTTACCGCTTCAAGAACTGTACGTAATGACGTGGTGCAGGGCATCCTCATCGGCTTCGCGCTGGCGTTTGTTACGGCCCAAATTTACGCGAGGATCAAGGCCACGAGAGTCAACGGCTGGATCACCATGTTCGGATTAGGCGAGCCCGGCAACGGCATGTTGTTGCGAGCCGCGCACGCCCAGTTATTTCCCGGCCCGGTAAACGTACCACAAGAGGCCATGTATTGGACAACGTCCGGAGATGGCGCAGGTCATACGCTCTCCGGAAAGCACGACTACATCATACACTTCCCGCCGGGCGGCCTTCCGCCCAATAATGCATTCTGGTCGCTAACGATGGGCGACGCGAAAAATCACTTTGTGGCGAATCCAATCACTCGGTACAGCGTGAGCGATCGCTCTGGCCTCGTGCCGAACGCCGACGGCTCGGTCGACATTTACCTTCAGAACGCCGCGCCAGCCGGTCATGAATCCAACTGGCTGCCCGCGCCTGCAGGCAACTTCATACTCTGGCTGCGCGTGTATGTCCCAGGTCAAGCCATTCTCAACGGCGAGTATACGGTACCGCCGATTGTCGAGGCGTAATGATGACTCATATGGAGCATTTGTTTTTATTCGGTTCGGTCATGGTCGCGTCATGGTTCCTTTTCACCTATTTTTGGCCACGCATGATACTGTCTGTGTACAAGAGAGCGATCCTCGTTAAAGGAGGAGGCGACGGCCCCATTCCGGTCAATACGCTCTATACGGAGCCCCAGGCACTTTTTGCGGATCCCCTCCACGCGCCCGCTTCGGCCTCAAAATTGATGACCACTGGCGTGAACCACGACACGCTCTCTACGGTCGGCTGGCTGGATCTCTCTAATGGACCGCAAGTCTTGCACGTGCCGGACATGGTCGGGCGCTACTACAGCGTGCAGTTCACTGATCCGTCGAAAAACACTAATTTTGCCTACGTCGGTAAACGCACCACCGGTACGCAGGCGGGCGATTACCTTGTTACGGGGCCAGGTTGGAAAGGAAAGCTGCCGAGCGGCATGACGCCGATATCCTCGCCGAACAATTCGGTGCTCGTACTCGGACGCGTGCTTGTGGAAGGCGACAGCGACCTGCCGACTGCCTATGATCTTTCGAAGCAGATACAACTGACACCGCTAAGCGGCTGGCAGCCCGGATCGTAGCGGTTGAAAAGCGGCCCAACACAGACCCCTTCGGCGATGCACTGCGACGTGCAGCTAAAGGCTGGCTGGAACTGGCACACGAGAAGCTTGCCGTAACAGCACCAACTGAAGTCTGCGGCAGAAGCTGTTCGCTTAATCAAGAGTTGGGCGACTGAATTGAAAATCGCAAGTCTTTGATTCTGATTCCTGGAGAAATAGACTTTGGAGAAAGCACATTTACGCGTTGCGCGCCCCACCGACAACATCCCGGCGATTATCAGATTCTACCGAGATGGGCTCGGCTTCGAGGTAATTGATTCCTTCGAAGACCATCAGGGATTTGAAGGGGTGATGCTTGGACATGCCAGTCTTTCCTACCATCTGGAGTTTACGCATCACCGAGGGCATAGAGTCGGAAACGCACCAACAGAAGAGAATTTGCTGGTCTTCTACCTTCCAGATGAGCGCGAATGGCAGCGAGCGGTGGATCGAATGATCGGACAAGGGTATAAGCCAGTGAAATCGTACAATCCATATTGGGATGTGCACCTTCGAGGACGCAGATGGTTACAGAGTGGTGCTGCAAGGCGCTGCCTGGCCTTAGCACCGCCCAACGCAGTGTGCAACGGGCGCACGGGTGATTTGTCTGATGAAGTGATTCTGAAGAAGCCGCTTGCGTTGAAACTGGAGAGGAGACACGAGAACAGAAAGAACGGTTGAAGTTCATCCGGACTTGTTGTATGCTGATTTAGACCCTGTAGAAGATGTAGAGAATCTTTTTTGGCGTAACATGATTTTGAGGAATTCATGGAGGCCAATGATGGCGCGTGAGTCCACGTATTTTTCGCTAAGTTTGGAGTCACTGAGGGCCCTGGGGAGCTGGGCTGCGGACTGTGCAGAGAGGGCACTGTCAGTTTACGAGAATTATGCTGATTCAGACTCCCGGCCTCGTGCCGCGATTGAGGGCATTCGGGTGTTTGCTGGCGGAGGAAAGCGAACCGCTCAGTTGCGTTCCCTTGCCCTGGCGGCGTTCTCTGCTGCACGTGATGCAGGGAATCCAGCGGGCGCGGCGGCTGCTCGTGCAGCGGGCCTTGCCGCGTCTAGCGCTTATACACATCCATTGGCGGATGTTCAACAAACGAAACATATTGTCGGTCCCGCGGCCTATGCCGCATTGGCACTTGAGTTAGACCAGGGTGGCGACCACTCTATTGGTGACAATGAAGTTATCTGGGCAATACAACACGTCACTCCAGAAGTTCGCGAGGTTTTACTGCAAATGCCCGCTCGTGAAATTGGGAGAACGCGATTAGAAAACATTATGTATAAGATCGATGCTGGTATACGAGGTCGAAGTATGCCACACGGCGCCTAACAAAGCGTGCACCCCGTGGTCGCTTGTCGGGGCGAGCGGCCCGCCCCAGCGCCAGCAACACAGACCGTCCGGCCGACGAAAGGAGCTCTCTCAAATGAAAACCCTGAGCGGATTTCGAAGATCGGGCTTCCGGTCTCGGGATCGAGCCATGGGAATGGTGGGAGCCTGGACTGCCTTCGTTGTGAATGAGGCATACGCTGTCACCTCAGGGCTCGGCTATCTCTCTGTCAAGGCCCCCTCTGATCCGATCAGCGATCCGTACCTCTCCATCATGTCTTTGCTTATCGTCCTGATGGCACCTTTCCTCGTCATCACAATGGTGGCGGTCCATACTTACGCGGCGGCCGAGCACAAGCCTTACAGTCTGGCTGCGCTGGCATTCATGATCCTTCTCGCAGGCATCACGTCCAGCGTTAACTTCGCCCTGTTCGCCATCGCCCGCCAGCCCAGCACTACTTCATCCCTGTGGGTCTTGTCCTTTGTATCCTCCGAATGGCCGCCATTGCCACAAGCCCTGGACTTCTTTGCCTGGGACTGGTTCTTTGCGCTTTCTATGCTGCTCGCGGCCCCTGTGTTTCGGGGCGGCAGGCTGGAAAACGCGGTACACGCGCTTATGCTCTTCACAGGCGTCCTTTGTATCCTGGGACTTGTATGGCTTCCATTTTCACCTCCACAGGCCACCGTTATCGGAATTCTCGGGTGGGGGGTAGCCGGCCCAATTGTGTTCCTGTTGCTGGCAAACCTATTCACCCGCATCCAGCCCGACCCTGATCCGTCGCCGGCGGCCTAACACAGCGTACCGTGGATAGCAGGGAGGCGCCGCGTTTTCACCTGTGCCTGCGGCACGGTGTAGGCAGGTACTTTTCTGGCTTCGGCTGGATCCGGTTTTCAGGCGTTGTCCACGTCCTGCCCACTTGCGGCTCCCTCGCAGAGAGCATGCGAGGCTAACGCGGGTCGTTGGGTGTTCTCTTTCCAGGATTAGTTCTAAAGAAAATCCATGACAGAACTTTAGAAGGATACAATAGATGAATTCTAAAAATCAAATCCGTATTTCTAGCATTATTGGTATGGTATCTGCAGGACTTTGGTTAATCGCGCTTTTTGTTGAGTATCGTTATGGTTTACAACCTCCAGGGAATGGTAGCTTTACGTATTTTGCTGATCAGAGCCTGTTTTTTATTGCTCTTGCTGGCTATTTGACGATGCTCCTGGGATTGTGGAAGTCAAAAGCCGCAGGGGAGAGCGTTTTTGGAAAAGCATCCTTGAGTGTTTTTATTGCGGGGTTGGTTTCATTACTCATTGCCCAGATCGTTCAATGGCTGACGAAGAACCCCGATTTTTTCCTTTTCCCTGTAGGTGGAATATTCCAACTCCTCGGTGGACTTTTGACAGGAATTGCTGTAGTCACTGCCAAACGCTGGGATGGCTGGCAAAAATACGCTCCCCTATTGCAGGGTTTGTATTATCTGATCGTGCTTTTTTTACCCATAGTAATCTCCGATCAATCTCCAACCCAGCTTAGTGAGTCGCTCTGGCAAGTAACATGGTTCATCACAAGTCTGGCGCTTTTCACCAAATCAAGGAATACATAACTGGCAAAGAACGCCCGACACACCGTGCACTGGGCGCTGGGGACCTGCGCTAATCTCAGTCAGTCTTCTGTGCCGCGGCAAGAGTCCGTTTTCAGGCTTTGTTCACGTCCTGCCCACTTGCGGCTGCCTCGCAGAGAGCATGCAGGGCGAACGGAAGCCTTTGAACGGCTTAAAATGATTGACCTATTGTAGGAGATGTTACTATGAATACAGGGAGAGTGGCTGCAATCATCTATGCAATTCTCACCTCAGGCGTCGTTGCATTTCAAATCGCGCTGGCTGCTGGCGCACCCTGGGGTGCCTACGCAATGGGCGGAGCCTCCCCGGGACAGTTTCCCCCTGCATTGCGAATTGCCGCGATGGTCCAGGCGGCGCTCCTTGCAGGAATGGCTGCTGTGATATTGGCTCGGGCCGGGCTCATCTTGCCCGGATGGTCGCGGGTGTCTCACTGGCTTGCATGGATCGTGGTAGCACTCACGGTATCAAGTCTCATCCTCAATCTCATCACGCCCAGCGCGGGTGAGCGAGCTATATGGGTGCCAACCCTGTCTGTTCTGCTCATAAGCAGTCTCATTGTGGCATTCTCTAACTCCTCGGCAGCCTCCGCTGGGTGAAGCCTCGAACTGCTACGGAGCCCAACACATAAGAATGAAATCTCACCGGCAAGATGGATACACATGCTGGCCGGGGAGGTCTGAGACGATCGCAAATGACAACTCCCCTGAAACTTACCCGTTCGCAGATTCTCACCTTCCGGCGCCGCGCCGCGGCGCTCGATGAGCGGTTGCCTCGCGGCCGTCGAGCGTTGAGGCGTGCGGCGTGGGCGGGTTTGCAAGACAGCATGCCGCGGGCCGCGCTGCTCTCAATCCATGCGCGTATGGCGGGTACTGAGCCTGGAAGTTGGGAGGATCCTTCCCTTGTCCAGGTCTGGGGGCCCCGGTTCAGTGCTTATATCGTGGCAAAACGCGATCTCGCGGTTTTTACCCTCGGCAGGCTACCGGACGAAGCAGGGCCGCTGAAGCGCGCTCACAAGATCGCTGCTCGGCTGCGGTTGGCGCTCGCCGGCCGCCGTATGATTCATGGCGCCGCGGCTCGCGCGATGGGGGTGAAGCATGCCAACCTGCTGCGGTACGCCGCGCCCACGGGGACCGTCCTGATTCGCTGGGACGGTTCTCATCAACCCGACATCTGGAACGTGCCGGCGCCTGAAATGGACCCGCGCGAGGCTCGCCTCGAGCTTGCCCGGCGGTATTTGCAGATCTTCGGTCCCGCTACGCCCGAAGCTTTCGCGAGGTGGGCGGGTATTGGGCTGCTTTCCGGTATCAACGCATTCGAATCGCTTGGCAAGTCGCTGACGCAGGTCCGCACGCCCATCGGGGAAGCCTGGATCCTGGGCCTAGATGAACCTCTGTTCCGCGCGTCACCTGGCCCGGCAGCGCCGGCCCGTCTCTTGCCAAGCGGCGATACCTGGTTCCTGCTGCAAGGCGCTGACCGCGAACTCCTGGTGCCTGACGAGAGTCAACGCCGCGCGCTGTGGACATCCCGTGTCTGGCCGGGCGCCCTGCTCGTCGAAGGTGAGACGGTCGGCACATGGCGGCGCGCAGGGCATGTGCTAACGATCCAGCCCTGGCGTCGCCTCTCCCCTGCACAGCGCAATGCGGTGGCAGCGGAGGCGGGCTCGATGCCCCTGCCCGGGATTGACCGAGCCATCGATGTTCGCTGGGATCACTCCTGAGATGAACTCGACAGTTCTTCGACAAAACTCGACCGTCACAAGACGCGGGCGCTGTCTGGAGGCAGAGAAGGTATTGTCCCCTTGCATGATGAAGTGCAGACGTTTGTCGAATTAGAAGTTGCACAGAAATAAGACAAACCTGACCGGTCTGTGGAGATCTGTCAGGTCCTGGAATGAAAAATGTGCAGAAAGCAAATAGGGTCTCGGCAACAAATTACAGCGATTTGCTTTTTGATCGCGTATGTGCTCCTCTCGGGCTGCGGGCAAGGACAGATTCCCGAGCCTACGATCACGCCCGGGCCAACCAGCTTATTGTTCCCGGCTGCGGACCTTGCACCTTCTCCGGTACGTATGCCCATCACCACACAACCACAGTGCTGGACCGTGGTAACGTCGAATGAGACCAGGCCTGAGAACATGGGCTTCTTTGGTCAAACGGAGATCACGTTCGAACTGGAGGGCGGCTCTCTTCAAACAGTGGGAAATGGTAGCCGCCTTGTCATCGAACAGATGGAAGTTAAAAGTCTTTCGATCGGTGGTAAAAAGGTCGCCCTGACGAGCCAGCAGGTCAATGGGGAGCATATTCAGACAGAGGAATTTGGAAGAATGGTCATACTTGCCAGAGATCCCACAGGCCAATGTATGGTGATTGTCACGACCATTGACCAATTTACTGAGATCATTAGCTGGGTTCAAAAGAAATAAGAACGAGTCTTCCATTGCCATGCAATTTCCATCAGACTGAGTTTTCTGCCTATTCAATTGCCAGACTCTGCGTTATAGTCTCTTTTTTATCCGTTGCAAGTAACAGAAAAGGAGTTTCTTATGAGTGTTGAACAGGTTGCCCGTGATTTCATAGCGATGATGAGTGATGTTGACAGGACAAAAGCGCAGATTACTGCGGATGCGGTCGTAAGCGGCGGCGTGCTGCCCCAGCCCATGCCAGCGCTGGAAGCCCTCAATATCATTGGCGGGCTGAAGGCTGCTTTCCCTGACCTCAAATTTGAAGTTCAACAGGTCACGGTGAACGGCAATCAGGCCACCGTGAAAGCCCAGTGGGGTGGCACCAATACAGGGTCATTGAGTCTGCCCATGCCGGGCATGCCGAGTATCCCGCCAACCGGAAAGAAGATATCTGTGAAAGACGTTTATGTTGTCACCGTGCAGGGCGATAAAGTCTCTCGTATGGAAGTCGCCTCCCCTCCTGACGGTGGCATTCCAGCGGCACTGGCACAGATGGGCTTCCAAATGCCGGGCATGTAGTTCGTTATGAAGCGCAGGTCACATGACCTGCCTGTATCGAGTGGTCACGGCGCCAGGGCAACCTGGCGCTTATGATTCTCTTCAAGTGTTATTTCATGGCTGGCGTCCTGGCCGCGTCCATTCGATTTTGTGATGTTCGATTGGAGCGGCGGGTTACCTTCGTCATTCACAAATCTGCAGATTCATGGTGTAAATGAGTGAATTTATCCTAATTCCGTTCCTGTTCGTGGAAGGTATACCATGAACGTTCTTGACATCCGAACCATCATTTTTAGCTACGTCGTCAGTAATGCCGTATGCATGGCCGTGATGGCGTCCCTGTGGCTACGCAACCGCCATCGCTTTGCCGGCCTGGGCTTTTGGCTGGCCGACTTTGCGATGCAGTTCGCGGCGATATTGCTCGTCGCTCTGCGCGGCCAGGTGCCAGATTTCCTCTCCATTGTGGTCAGCAATGGGCTCGTGATCGCGGGGACGATCCTGCTGCTGATGGGGCTGGAAGGCTTTATAGGTAAGAGGAGCTCACACGTCGGCAACTTCATCCTCCTGGGGGGCTTCATCTTCATTCACGGTTATTTCACATTTATCCAGCCCAGCCTCTTGATCCGGACCATTAACCTGTCGATTGGGATCATCCTCATGTGCGCACAGTGCGCCTGGCTGCTCATATACAGGGCGAACGCTGAAATGCGGCCAATCACGCGCGGGGTAGGCTATATCTTCCTTGTTTTCTGCCTGTCCTCCCTTGCCCGTATCCTCGTAGATCTGGTTGTGAGTCCAGGGAACGATTTCTTCCACTCCGATGTGTTCGAGGCAATCGCAACGCTGACCAACCAGATCCTGTTTGTGATCCTGACCTTTGGTTTAATATTGATGGTCAACCTCAGGCTGGTTCTGGAACTCGAGCACGATATCACGAAACAGAAGAAGGCCGAGGAAGGCCTGCGCCGCTTTGAGTTATTATCGGAGCACAGCCGGGATATTATCCTGCTCATGAGCCGCGAAGATGGCCGTATCCTGGAGGCTAACAGTGCGGCGGTGCAGGCGTATGGATACAGCCATGACGAGCTGCTGGAGCTCACCATCCGCGACCTGCGGTCGGGCGGGACCGAGGCTCTGGCCGCTGAGCAGATGGCTCAGGCTGACGCCGGAGGCATCCTTTTCGAAACCATCCATCAGCGCAAAGATGGCAGCACCTTCCCTGTGGAGGTCAGTTCGCAGGGGGCAACCATCAATGGTGTACGTACGCTCATCAGTATTGTGCGCGATATCACCGAGCGCAAACGGGCGGAAGAAGAAATTACCAACCTCTCTAGATTCCCCACTGAAAACCCATATCCTGTCCTGCGCGTGGGGAATGATGGACGAGTGATCTATGCAAATGCGACCAGCCGTGAACTGCTGGAGATGTGGGGTTGTGAAATCGGCGGTATTCTTCCCGCACAATTAAAGGATCTGATTACCGTTACAGCCGACAATTCGTCTAATACGACCCTGGATATCCCCTGCAAGAACAAAGTTTACTCGGTCACGCTTGTTCCCATCCCGGGAGGTGGATATGTAAATCTGTATGGCAGCGATGTCACTGCCCGGGTGCAGGCCGAAGAACTGCTGCGCGAAAAAGAGGCACGGCTGCGACAGGCTCTGGACGCGGCCAAAGCTGGCATCTGGGAATGGGATGTGCAAACCGACAAGAATATTTGGTCCGAAGAACTATGGAGATTGTATGGACTAGAACCGAATAGTTCTGAACCAACATATCACACCTGGCTGGCCACCGTCCATCCGGATGACCGGGTGCCAACTGCACAAACGATACAGGAAGCGGCCACGAATGGGAAAGAGTTGAACGTCGAGTGGCGTGTGGTTGATCAGGATGGAACACAGCGCTGGCTGATGTCGCGGGGACAACCGATTCGAGATTCCGCCGGAAAGACTGTACGCTTTATAGGTACCGTGCTGGATATCACGGAGCGTAAGCTGGCCGAACAGAAAGTACAGCGCAGTGAAGCGACGCTGCGGTCTGTTCTCGAACACATGCCGTCGGGCGTGACCGTGCGGGAGGCTCATTCTGGCGAGGTCGTTCTCTCCAACTCCCGAAGCCGGGAGATCCTGAACAATCTGGCTGCTACCCCTGCTCACTTTGCCCGTTACCGCGGCTTCCATCCGGATGGCCGGCCCTATCGAAATGAGGAATGGCCTCTCTCCCGCTCCATTGCCACAGGCGAGGTAGTCCATGCCGAGGAAATCAACTTAAGGCGAGGGGATGATACCCGGATCACGCTCAGCATTAATTCCGCGCCGATCCGCGACCCGCAAGGGTGGATCATAATGGCAGTCGGTGTCTTCGACGATGTAACCGAACGCAAGCGGATGGAAGACGAGCTCCGTGCCAACGAAGAGCGCTACCGGGCGATGTTCGATCATGCCCTGGATGCCATCCTCGTAACTGATCCATCCGGGGAAGGCCGGGTCGTATCGGCCAATCCAGCAGCGTGCCGCCTGTTTGGCTACAGCCTGGAAGAGTTTCAGGCGCTGGACCGGGCAGCCATCCTTGATATGAGCGATCCGAATCTCGCCGGCATGTTGGAACAGCGTGCTCACCATCGGAAAGCGGTTGCCGAACTGACCTACAAGCGCAAGGACGGCACGCGCTTTTCCGGTGAGCTAAGCGCCGCGCTCTATCAGGACCAAAACGGCGAAAGCCGCTCGCTTTCCATCATCCGGGATATCACGGAGCGCAAGCAAGCTGAAGAGGCGCTTACAGAGAGTGAAGAGAGATTGCGCCTGTCGCTTCATGCCGCGAATCAGGGTTTGTATGATCTCAATGTACAAACGGGCGCCGCGATCGTCAACGAAGAGTATGCACAGATGCTTGGCTATGATCCGGCTACGTTCGTCGAGACCAACGCGGCCTGGATCGAGCGGTTACATCCTGACGATAAAGCCATCACCAGCAAAGCCTATGCAGATTACATTGCCGGCCTGCTTCCCGAGTATCGAGTGGAATTCCGGCAAAAGACCCGGGATGGCA
Organism: Chloroflexota bacterium; assembly: GCA_029782225.1. GTDB lineage: Bacteria > Chloroflexota > Anaerolineae > Anaerolineales > Villigracilaceae > JAKOVF01. Next base: position 79,717 of record JAKOVF010000121.1, read on the forward strand.
ACTGGAAATGGATCCTGTCGCTGGGCAAGGTGGTGGAATACGACTCGCTGGGGATGCCGCTCAGGATGCTCGGCACCCATACAGACATCACGGAGCGCAAACAGGCGGAGGAGCGCCAGGTGCAGCTCACCGAAGCGCTCGAACAGCACCTGGCTGAACTTCAAACACTCATGGATGTGGCGCCGGTCGGGATCGCAATTGGCCACGATGCTGAAGGTCGGGTCATTACTGTTAACAAGCTGCTGTCGGATTGGCTGAGTGCACCGGCAGGATCCAATGTATCGCTTAGCGTACCCGAAGAGGAACGACAGGTCAGTTATCAGGTACTCCGCAAGGGTCAACCAGTACCTGTGGAAGAGTTGCCGGTCCAATATGCGGCGCTGAATGCCTGTGGCGTGCGTAATGATGAATTCACCATTGTCCACTCGGATGGCAGGATTATTGAAATGCTGGCAAATGCCGATCCGCTGTTCGATAACACGGGACAGGTACGGGGCGCGATTGCCGCTTACCATGACATCACGGATCGCAAACAGGCGGAAGAAACGCTGCGTAGAAAAGAAGCGGAAATCCGATCCCTGTATGTGACCATGACAGAATTATTTGTGCTGCATGAGGTCATATACGACACCTCTGGCAAAGCCATTGACTACCGCATCCTCGAGTGCAACCCGGCCTTTGAAAGGATCACTGGAATCCGACAGGAGGCAGCCATCGGAAAGCTGGCATCCAAAGTCTATGGTACGGGTGAAGCGCCCTATCTTGACATCTATGCGGCTGTTGCCGAGGACGGCGACCCGATCGAGTTCGAGACAGAATTTGCTCCAATGGGGAAACAATTTCGTATTTCAGTGTTCTCACCGGAGCGAGGCCGTTTTGCCACGCTGGCCTCCGATATCACCGAACGAAAGCGGGCAGAAATGGAATTACAGCAAACCCTGGAGGAACTGAAACACTCCAATGCCGAACTGGAGGAGTTCGCTTATGTGGCCTCCCACGATCTCCAGGAGCCTCTACGTGGGATTGCAGGACTGGTCCAGCTTCTGCAGCGCCGCTACCAGGGACAACTCGACAGCCGGGCGGATGAGTACATCGCGCACATCGTAGAGGCAACCCAACGCATGCAGAGGCTGATCGAGGACTTGCTGGCGTACTCCCGCGTTGGGCGGCGCGGAAACCTGTTCCAGGCCGCCGAAGCGGATGCCGCCTTGAAGGCTGCATTGAAGAACCTGAGCGCGGCCATCTCCGACGCTGGAGTAGAAATCACAGGCGGACGCCTGCCAACGGTCAAAGCAGACGCGACGCAGGTCACCCAATTGTTCCAGAACCTGATCGGGAATGCGATCAAATTCCGTTCCACACGCCTGCCACAGATCCATGTGGAGGCCGCCGATGCCGGAGATTTCTGGCAGTTCTCCGTGCGCGATAATGGCATCGGCATCGAGCCTCAGTACTTCGAGCGCATCTTCCAGGTCTTCCAGCGCTTACATACCCAGCGGGAATACAAAGGCACTGGGATCGGGCTGGCGATCTGCAAGAAAATCATCGAACGGCATGGGGGACGTATATGGGTGGAATCAGAAATGGGTCAGGGCTCGACTTTCTATTTTACGCTGCCGAAAGGATAAACCTTCATGGAAACAAGACCACTTCCCAGGTGTATTGACATCCTGCTCGTCGAGGACAGCCCCGCGGACATATTGCTCACACGCGAGGCGTTCGAACAGAACAGGCTTGCGAACACCGTCCATGTTGCGGAGGACGGCGTTCAGGCCATGGATTTTCTCTATAAGCGCGGCGCATACGCATCGGCTCCCCGCCCGGACCTGATCCTGCTCGACTTGAACCTGCCGCGCAAGAACGGGCGTGAGGTCCTGGCCGAGATCAAGGCCGACCCCGACCTTAAGAAGATCCCCATCGTGGTATTGACCACTTCCAGTGCTGACGAAGACATCCTTCGCGCATATAATCTGAATGCGAACTGTTATGTGGTCAAGCCCGTAGGGTTTGACAATTTTATGGAAGCGATTCAATCGATCCGGCATTTTTGGTTCAGCATCGTATCTTTGCCACCGGAGTGACAAGTTGACCAAACCTACCATCCAGGTCTTGCTGGTCGAAGACAACCCGGCCGATGCGCTGCTGTTGCGCGAAGCGGTCCGGGAAGACGTGCTGTCTTCGTTCGAATTTACCATTGCAGAAAGTTTGAAGGCAGGATTGGAACTCCTGGGCCAAAATAAGTTCGATGTCATTCTGCTCGACCTCGGACTGCCAGATGGACAGGGGCTGGAATCCTTTGAAAAGCTGCAGGGCGCATTTCCGGATCAACCGATCGTGGTACTCTCCGGATTGACGGACGAGAGAATCGCCCTCGAAGCGGTGCAGGCCGGGGCGCAGGATTATCTCGTCAAAGGACCCGTGGGCTGGGAGATCGCCTCACGCTCCATCCGTTATGCGATCGAACGCAGGCGCATGGAGTTACACCTGCAATACATGGCGACCCATGATGTCCTGACAGGTCTGCCCAACCGCAAGCTGCTACACGACCGGCTGATACACGCCATCGAACGATCCCGGCGCTCGCGCTCCGGGAAAAACCAGAAGTGGGAATTAGCCGTGATGGTGCTCGACCTCGACAACTTCAAGCTGGCCAATGATACCTATGGTCACCATATGGGTGACCTTCTTCTGCAGGCTGTGACCGAGCGCCTGAGGCACTGCCTGCGCGAATCAGACACGGTAGCGCGGATGGGGGGAGATGAATTTACCCTGATCATTGAAAATGTGAACGGCTCAGAAGATGCTGAACTGCTCGCCAGGAAGGTATTGTCTGTGTTCGACCGGACCTTCCCACTGCATGGCATCGAATTCAGAACGACTGCCAGCATCGGCATCAGCTTATACCCGCACGACGCGCAGGATGCAGAGACGCTGCTCACCTATGCAGATGTTGCCATGTATCGGGCGAAGCGATACAGGAATGCATTCAAGTTTTATGAGGGGTAAGTCACTTCAGGTGGTCAGGGCGTAAACCATCACCATTAACCCATAAGTGCAAAACGGACCAAACCTGCGTTGCAGATCCTCCGCTTGGAGGGGGATCTCAGCCATGATGCCCGAATTTCCCCTACATTCACGGCATCAAACCTGGGGCTGTATGAAATAATCACTCCATCTGAGCCGCAGATCGTTCTCACCCTTGCCGTTCACTGAATAGAACTGCTGCATGAGTGTGCCAGAAAGCGCACTTCTACACAAATTCCTGCTTTTTGCAGGCAGGCATTTCTGCTTTCACGGCAGCATTTTTCCCGTAATAATTGCATCTTTTCTGAGTTAAACACATTGGATTAGGAACCCGGTATGATTGCAGCTATATTCGATGTTGATGGGACGCTGTGTGCCAACAAGATGGGACCAGGGATTATCAAGTACGCGACTTCCCGGGATAAGCACCTGGCAAGACTGGCTTACTTCTGGGCCCTCTTTCCCAAGTACATTTCTAAAAGGTTAGGACGGATCAGTACGCAGGAGTATCAAACCTCCGTGGCCAATGCACTCAGCTTCTTTCTGAAGGGAAAGGATATTCAGGAAGGTGCGGATCTCTTCGAATGGGTTGCCAGACACTATCTCTTACCAAGCAAACGAGAGAATGTCCTACAACGGCTAAATGAACACCAGAAACACGGGGATCTGGTCATGATCGTTTCTGGCGCGTTCAGGCCGGTCGTATATGAAATCGCCCAGGAATTCGGAGTGAATGATTTTATCGCTACCGAGGTGGAGGCCCAGCAGGGATTCTTTACGGGCTGCATCATCCCACCTGAGGTTTCTGGTTCGGTAAAAGTAGATAAGACGCTTGAATATATCTCCTCGAGGAGCATCGATGTGTTCTGGGCATCCAGTTACGCATATAGCGATTCGCTCATCGACGAGCCGTTGTTCAATATGGTAGGTCACCCGGTTGCCGTGCACCCTGATAAGAAGTTGAAAGCAGAAGCAAAGAAGCGGAACTGGGAAATCATCGAACGATAGCAGTTTTAGAATTCAAAAGGAGTTCAATATGACAGCTGATCAAATTTTGGTATGGATCGTCGTCGGCGGCATCGCCGGCATCATTGCCGAATGGCTGGTAGGCGGACTGAGGTCCGGGCTGATCGGTGCCATTATTGTCGGTATTCTGGGCGCGATCATCGGCGGCTGGCTTTTCGGCGTGCTGGGAATCGGCATCGGCAGAGGAATTGTGGCCGAGATCATCAAGGCCGTAATCGGAGCCGCACTCCTGCTCTTGATTCTCCGTCAGGGCCGCAGGTTGTAAACCCGCTGCGATAAACTGTGCCCGAACGACTTTAAATTGACGGGTACTAGTGTAGGATTTCCCGGTCGGTCCGCTCTATTTCCGCGTAGAGCTGTTTGACCTCTTCCTTCATTTCGGTGGTGGCTGTTGGAGTCATCGAAATGAATTTGATCAGATCACGCGCCTGACGGAATAGATCCCTGACCTGTGCAACATAGGAAAAATTACTTTTTCCTCCATCGGCAGGGACCGGGAGTTCGCGCGCCTGCTGGATGAGCTGTCTGGCACGCAGGATACGTTCAGCGGCGGGGATCAGACGGGCCAAGTTCAGATCCCCGCGTTGTTGAGGATGTTCAACATTTGCGAAATCAGGCTGGTCAGGGTGGGATGGGTAACCTCAAAGTGATCGACCGCCTCATTCATGCGTCCGACAAATGTTTCTTCCGGCTCCATCCATTCGCTTTCCGGGCGTTCACGAAATGCACGGATATCTGCTTCAATGTGGTGCAGCAATTCACGCCCTTCTTCGTCATCCGTTTTCGTGTGTTTGATTTCGCGTTCGATTCTTTCCAGAAGATGGTGAAGATCTTGCTCGTTCATGGCAAAAGACCTCTTTTTCAGTAGCGGGATGCCTGCGCCTTGCAAACTCCACCTCTATTTTACAACTTTTCAGTGGGATGAAAACGCCAGGCTATTCAGGCAGGAAAGCCCCTGCCAGATAGCCAAACCACATGAAGAGCGCCCACGGAATGAAGCTGAAGAGGATGACACCGACCGGGCCGAGCAGGCCCCCGCTCACCATACCGAAAATGGCAAGGGGCACCGCCAGCAGATAAGCGCCGAGGATGACCCACCTTCCCGTCCTCGTTTTGCTGCGCCGCAAAAAGAAGGTCAGCAGCAAGGCACCAGCCAGTCCAGCCAGATAGAAGAGCAGATAATCAAGCGGGGAAGCAATTGTATTGAGCTTCCGGAACCGAAACAGGAAGATCAGGGCCTGCAAGAGAGGATAAGCCAGCCCGATGATCAAAGACCACCAGTAGGGAATGTTCTTCTGCTTCATGCACAGCGCTCCTTTGACTGCAATGGATGCGGGCATTGTAGGGGCCAGGGTCAAAACGGTCAATCCCACTTTGCGAACCACTGTTGGAAGATTCTGAGCCAGTTGAGGTGCATTCCTTCATCTCGCTGTGAATTTCCGATGTCCCCGTTTGAGTCCGCCATACATTAGCAGATGATTAGGGATTTCATCAGGGCAACAAGCCTGTGATACATTTGTTCATCAAAAGGAGTTCGAATGGATTTTGGCGCACCTGAATTACTTATCATCCTGGTGGTGGTCGTGTTGCTTTTTGGCCCGGGCCGCATCGGCAAAGTAGCCGGTGAGATCGGCAAAGGCATACGGAATTTCCGTGAAGGAATCAGTGGGGATAATGAAAAAGCAGATGAGGAATCATCTCAAGAGAAGACGACCAAAGGATAGAACCTGTTACTGGCAGCAATCGGTACGAATCAAAAACGCCCCGCGTCGTTCGGAGATCATGAATCTCACGAAAGCCGCGGGGCGTTTTTGTATGGCTATTTGCCGGCGCGGATCTTCGGGCCGCTAAGCGGCGCACCAAAGAGCGGCGCAAACACACAAAAATCGAACAGGCCTGCCACAAGCGGCACGAGCCCGACGATTGCGATGATGGTGCCGGTGATTCCACCCAGGCCAAACCAGCCCCACGCCACTAATGCCAGTCCTGCAACGACGCGGACCACACGACCTGTGCTCGAAGCCATGAAAGAAACAAATGGGTTCATTTTTCATCTCCTATGAATGATTGATCTTGCCCTCAGTATAGGAGCCTTAACGGTTCTTGTCAGTGATATTGTCACATTGTGACCAGAGCCTGCAGTCCCTCTTCATCCAGGATTTCGATCTCGCCGCGGCCCACACGCACAAATCCGCGCTGGGACAGATCCTCGAGCAGACGGCTGATGACCTCGCGGGATGTGCCCAGCTCCGAGGCAATTTCCTGATGAGTTGTACGTATCGGGTTCTGGACCTTCGACTGGCTCAACAAAAAAGAAGTAAGTCTTACATCCATGCGGCGGAAGACCACCTCATCCACCAGCGACATGACTTTCTCGAGGCGCTGAGAGAGCAGTTCAAAGACAAAATCGCGCCAGATGTCGTACTTGCCCACCCAGCGGCGAAAGGCTTCAGCGGGGATCATCACAGCCTCAGCATCCGCCTCGACGGTTGCCACAGCCGGAAAAGTCTTGTAGCTGAGGATCGCATTGGCAGTCAGAATGCAGCCCTGGCCATTCCCAAAACGGTACAAGGTGATCTCGCGTCCCGTTTCGCCAATTTTGTACACACGCACCACGCCGGAGATTAACAGGGCAATCCCTTCGACGCGGTCACCTTCGACAAAGACATCGTGCCCCGCAGGGATCTTCATCACCGTTCCTGCTTCACGGAATTCGCGTACCAGTTGGGCATCGGCATTTTGCAGGAAAGGGAGAAGGGGTGAGATCTGTTTATATTGAGTGTCATTGATCATGGAGCCTCATCCTGGAATCAAAATCATAGCGCCGGAAGTCCGGCGCTATGATACCCCAATTTGATGTTGTGGAGGGCTCAGGCGACTGACGCTGGGACCCTAGTCGTGATCTCGAACTTTGGCGGGTTTTCGAGATGCTTTTTCACCGCGCACAACTCCGCGGAGCGAATGAGCGAGTCCAGATATTTCTCGGGGAAACCGGGCGGCACCTGGATCTCCAGGTCAATTTTCTCGACCATGCCGTTGAAAGGATTACTGTGCACGCGCTGTATGATGCGCATGCCCTCCGTCGACAGGCCGCGCTGACGGCAGAAACCCAGTACGTAAATGCCGGCGCAGGTCCCGATCGAAGACAGGAAAACTGCAAAAGGTGTGGGGGCAGAGGAGGCAGGGGGCTGATCCGTGGGAACGGTGAAGCCGCTAAAATGGGCGTCTACGCGTGAGTCGCCGGGGAAGTCAATGATCATTTCCATTTTGTTTGATACTCCATATAGTGTTTATTGATCGCAATTATAGCCCCGGCGTTTCTATCCGTCAGTGACAAAGTCACATACCCCCGCCACTGTTTTCGAGTAATCAGGCAACCCCTGTGATGGACTTAAAATGCTGACGTCAGGGTGAGGGGGGCACCCTGACGTCAGCCTGCGTATTTTGCCATGAGTGTGAATTTATTGCAAGGGTTTCAGGCACGAAATTTAGTAGGATATTCGGGCTATTGGTCCGAGCGTTCCTGCAGCCATGCCCGCAAAGCCGTTACATCGAATGTGTCGCTTTCCAGATCCTTCAAAGCCGTGGATGCAGGAGTATTGGCTGGGAGATTAAACTCCGTCAGGATTTCACTCAAAGGGATGCCGAAGGTGGTCGAGACCTGTTCAAGGGTCATCCAGCCTTTGATGGTACTCACATCAGCAGCGGAAGGCTCAACACGCTCGCCAGAACCTGTCACCTTTCCTGAGGTAGACCATACTCCCGCCTGCTGGAACCCGTAGATCACGCCGAGAAATACAACCAGTACGACCACACCAAACATAAGTGGATTAATTTTCATTTCATTCTCCTTACTTCGCCAGAAGCGGCAAACTCACTCTAACTTCCATGGCACCTTCGCGGGGACACGCATCCACACACTCGAGGCAACTGATACAGTCAACGCTGGTGATGGCGGCCGCAGAGTGGATTGGCAGACCCATCGGACAGGATTTGCTACATATTTTGCAGGTGGTGCAGGCGGCCGCTTCACGTCGCACATAGACAGGGCTGAGCTTGCCAAGTAAGCCGCTGATCGCACCCAGTGGACAGGCGTAGCGGCACCACGGTCTTTCGACAAAGAAGGAAGCCACCAGGGTCAGGATCAAAACAATCAGGCCGGGGGTGACCGTCCATTCGGCGATGTTGATCAGTGCCGACCAGGGATCGTAGTCACGGAAGACCATCACACCGTAGATCGCGGCACCGGTCACGGCCCAGACGAGCACACCATATTTCACGTAACGCAGATATTGATCGAGGAAATTCCAAAGGACACGGCCCTTCTGGTTCAGCGCGCGCACCGCTTTACGTACAGGTACGAAGCGCTTTTGGATCCAGACGCCCAGTCCATGAACGAGATCCTGAATGAATCCAAGCGGGCAGATCCATCCGCAGAAAGCCGACCGCAGGAGCAAAGCGCTGATCAGGACCGCGGCGGCTACCACGAGGTTCGAGAGGTGCGTATGTGAGACAAAGGTTCCTCCACCGGTCAGATACTTGTAGAGGGTTTCCAGGCCGCCAAATGGACAGAAGGCTTCCGGTGAGGCCGTCAGGTTTGTATCACTCTCGCCTGCGGCAACATGAATGACCGTCACATAAAGAATGAAGAAAGCAAAAGCGGACTGCACCAGGCGGCGGAAGGTCCGGTTGGTCAGCCGCGCCTTGAGGCCATGCAGGCGGGGTTTGACGCGTCCACTTTTTACAGGAAGAGATTGTGCTGTCATGATGAGTAACTCCTAAAAGAAGATAGGTCCATGATAGAGGCCTTGCGTCAATCGAAGTTAAAGAAAGTGTAAAGATTATGTGAAGGAGTGTAACTTTTTATTGGCTTCGGCGACTGTTGGGATAGAAAGTCAAATCAATCTAAAGGAGAAAAAAATGCTAAAAACCTATCTCATCAGTTCCCTTGTACTGACCCTGTTCTTCGGAGCAGCCGGGGTCAGTTCTGCCGTAAAGCAGGTGCAGCGCGAACGGTCGTTGGCACCCGCCAGCATCGACGCCGAACCGGTTCGTTCAGCAGTAAACAATGAAATCCAGATCCAGACTCGTGAAAGGACGATGCCTGACACCGCCATCGGTGAGACTGCGACACCCACCCAGGATTGCGATGGAACGCCGGATCGCGATCGGGATCGCCTTCAAGATCAAACTCAAGACCGTGACCAGGATCGCCTTCATCAAGACGAGCCAAACGGGATTCAAAACCAGGGTACCGGTCAGGCAGGCGGCGGAAACGGAGCCGGCAATCAACACGGCAACCAGCCGTAGATCAAGCTGTACACATCAAGCACAAAGCGGACGAGGCCTCTCGTCCGCTTTGTGCTGAATTCCTCATGCAGAAAATGCTCTTTTAATCAAATCAAAAAGCCCATCCAGGAGGCTGTCACAGCCTGCGGATGGACTTATAAGGGCGTGGCGTTTGGAAAACTGTGAAGGGGAAATGGCAGGGCTAGGCGGCCGATCTCTGCGTTGACGGGAACAGCTTTCCGATCAGGTTGGTCCCGCCGACGGCACTCAGGCTCATCACGAGAGGCATTACGGGCATCAGATAAAGCAGCTGCGAGTCGACGGCCATGTACACCAGGGTGATGACAAGGATGCTTCCCCACAGCGGCCAGGCACGTTTCATGTTTCCAATCAATCCGATCAAGGCCAGGATCAGGAGTGCCCCCTGGTATACCATGATCGCCTTGTCCTCCGACTTCATAGGCACATCATAGGAACTGAAATATCCCCAGTTGAACCAGAGGGGCAAAAATCGATAGGCCGAGAGTGAGAGATACTGGACCGGGTGAGAACGAATGATCTGCAATGCCTCGCCGCGATAGACCAGGTCCATTTGAGCTTCGTTCTCCTGCCCGGTCAGGTCCGTTCGGCGGGCAACCAGCGCCTGGATTGCGGAAAGTCCCTCCTCCCCACCCACATAACGGAAATAGTCAGAAGTACCCAGCATGTAGTTATGACGGTACAAGTTGTATCCGATCAGGCTGGACCCGAGGACCGGGCGCCCAAAAGCAATCTTGTTCCTGATCACCCACGGCATCATCAACAAAATCACGAGGCTGGAGAGAATCAGCGGTGCGCGAATGGTTTCCTTGAAACCGAGCCGCGTCCGCCATGATTCAAGGAACACGCCTGCGATCACGATCGCCGCGATCACCAGCGTCCCGGAGCGAGCGACCACCGCCAGTCCAAGGCCAAGGCCCGCGAACAGCCAGTCACGGACGCGGTGAGATCGACGAGCCCGCAGCGTGAAAAGGATTCCCACAGTGACCAGCAGCGCCGACAGCAGGTCACCGGACACCTGTGGGATCAATTCAATGGCAGGGACATACAGTGCCCACAGGAATGCAGCGAAGAGCGCGGCACGGGTACTGGCCCATTCGCGCGTCAGAACATAAATGAGAATAAGGACTGCCAGATAGATGAGGAATTCAACAAAAGTAGCCGCCCATAAAGATCCGCCGCTGAGACGAGCCACTGCAGCAAATAAAAATACAGGGAGCGGCTCGCGGGCAGCCGTGACTTGATTGGACGGCCCACAGAACGGGAAGTACCGAGTCAGGCATAAGCTATAGCCGTGACCGTGAACCAGATTCAGAGCGATCGACCACCACGAGTCGTTTTCACCCGCGTTGATATCGGGAGGTAAACTCTCCAGATTCATGGCGACCGAAACAGCGATCCCCAGAACCATGATCAGGGCCAGTATGTACAAAGGGTGGAGATCGATAAAGGTCAGCAAACGGTCAAGCGGACCGTGAGCGGAAGCCTGGCCTTGTCTCGATTTATTGGTATCAGCATGGGACGACACAGACACTTCATTCTCCTCTAAGTCTCTACGTGCAGTAAATCACGAAGCCTGGATTTGTTTCTGGGATTATAGGGAGCAATTATGAAGATTTGATGAAATCAAAATGAATCACTTTTGGGAAATTGTAAGAAAGCGGTCATGCTGAGGTAAGACTTTCATAATATATGCTGGTTACGATTTGGGGGTCGGGCCGAAAGGAATTTCTTATCAAGGAGATTGGATGATGAAAAGTTTACAGTTCATAAGGCATCTTGGCCTTCGCCTGTTTCTGGCAGCAGCGTTCCTGCTCCCTCTGTTTGCCGGGTTTACCAGCCCGGTGGCAGCCGCGGAGGATGAGTCATCGCGCGCTGTTTACACGATCACAAATGCGGCCAGCGGAAATGAAGTCCTGGTCTACCATCGCTCCCCGAATGGGTCTCTCAGCCCGCAGGGATCATATCCCACAGACGGCCTGGGATCTGGTGCAGGGCTCGGTTCACAGGGCGCGGTGGTTCTCAGCCGTGACCATCAGTGGCTGTTCGTGGTGAATGCCGGCAGCAACGAGATCACATCCTTTGCAGTAAAGAGGAACAAACTCGAGCTGGCTGATGTGGTCGATTCCGGTGGTACGCAGCCGATCAGCCTGACCGAGAATGACGGCCTGCTCTATGTGCTGAACGGCGGGGGCAGCGGCAACATCAGCGGATTCACAGTTGGAAATGACGGCTCGCTCGAAGCCCTGCCCGGCTCGGCACAGCCGTTGAGCAATGGAGGCACGGGAGCAGCGCCTGGTCCGGCGGAGATCGCCTTTGGTCCGGATGGAAACGTCCTGGTAGTCACTGAAAAAGCAACAAATCTCATCGATACGTATCAGGTGGAGGACGGCATTGCCAGTGCACCGGTCACTCATGCTTCAGCGGGCACCACCCCGTTCGGATTCGCATTCGATCAACGCGACCATATCATTGTCTCGGAAGCATTCGGCGGCGCGCCCAACGCCAGTGCGCTCTCCTCCTACAAAGTGACAGAAAATAAATTCAGCCTGGTCAGCCCCTCGGTCGCGACCACAGAAACGGCGGCTTGCTGGGTGGTCGTCTCGAATAACGGGAAGTACGCCTACACAACCAACGCTGGCAGTGGGTCCATTTCAAGCTATCGGATCGGGAAAGACGGCTCTTTGACGCTGCTGGAAGCTCAGGCCGGCCTGACAGGCGTTGGCAGCAGCCCGATCGATATGGCGATCAGCAATAATGGACGGTATCTGTATGCCCTCGGCGGTGCCAGCCACATGATCAGCATGTTCCAGGTCAAAGCGGATGGAAGCCTCGTTTCACTGGGTAACATCACCGTGCCCGCCGCGGCCGTCGGTCTGGCTGCCCAGTGATCTGACGGACATTTATCGGTTCTGGCTCGACTCAAATGAAGAGCCGGCAAGTTGTCGCTTGCCGGCTCCTTTTTCTTTCAACCGTTTGGCTTAATACTCGTTGACCTTTTTCTTCCCATTTTCCGCGCCCTGGGCGACGTTGTCCAACTGGTGGCTCACGATGTGCTTGCCGCGTTCCTTGAGGTCGTTCGCCTTCTCAGCGACAGTGCCTCCAAGATCCTGGATCCTGGACCTGGCCTGGGACACTGTATCCTTCACGGTCTCAGTGGTACGGTCACGAAGTTCCGCAGCCTTGTCACGGATTTGACTGCGTGTCTCTTCACCAGATTGAGGCGCCAGAAGCCACATGGTGACAGCGCCGATCGCGCCACCCACCAACAGGCCCGTTACAATGGATTTGGTCGCCTGGCCGGCGGGCATCATATACTGCATTTCACGATTATCGGTCCTCATCATACTCTCCTTTTTCAATAGTTTTTCCATGCACCCCCGGAATGGAATGAATGGCCGCTGCTGCAATCCTTTCAGGAGGCAGCGTGTTATAGAGCGATCCTGAATGATTTAACGGTCAATTTCCCCCGGTGTTACATATATTCCATGTATGGCTGGTCGGAAATAGAAAAACCTCCCGAGGCGATTCCTGCATGGGAGGCTGGCTCGATCAAAGGATCCCCCTGAAGTTCCCAGAACTGAACAAATCGCTTGACCTGAAAAAAGGAACTGCGTCCGCACTTGCACCGCTCGCAAGCCGTTTCGCCCCGCCTGCTCCCTGCCGCAGGCACCGGCGAACGGGGTAGGGTGTCAGACTGAATCAGCGTCCGCTTGTTCTTATATCACTGACCCACCTCGAATGATGAGATTCGGGGTGGGTCACGTTTGCCTGGATTACTTCGGTTTTCCCATGGAAGCTACGGCCTGGAGCAACGCATTTGCCACGATCTGGCCGGATTGCTGTCGGTGCGGCTTCTGCCCCAGTGGGCCGGCAGACATCAGGGCGCTGAGAGCCGCCTGCATGTTATCCTGTCCCTGCTGTTTGGCGTTCATGAAGGCCATGCCTGCGTTCACGATATCGCCGAGGTCGAGCCCGCTCTGACCCTGGCCGCTGCCCTGTGAAGCAGTCTGGCCGCCAAGCAGCGATCCCAGCAAATCCCCGGCCCCGCTGGAACTCTGCCCGGAGGATTGCCCGGAAGACTGCCCACCCCCGAGCAGTGATCCCAGAAGATCCCCGCCGCCCTGTGCAGCAGGCTGTGACCCTCCTCCCAGTAAGGACTGGATGAGGGTCATGGCGTTATCGGGCGTTACGGACGACTGCCCCTGGAACTGCTGCGCGGCCTGCGCCAGCCCTTGGGAATAGACCTGCGCTGATCCGCCTGTGGCGTGTTGAGACAGATACTGGCTGGCGCTGTTCAGTTGTTGAGATGGAGACGCACCATGCTGATTCGCCATGACCTGGGAGATCATGTTGAACGCCTGCACCATATTGTCTCCATGATTCTGGTTCTCGGTGTCGGCCTGATTCAGGGAAGACTGGTTGGCGGCGAGCGCCTGGGCGGCAACGTTGAAAAGAGATGACAGGTCCAGGCCCTTGGTTGGTTCTGATGAGATTTTTCCTTTTTGATCGTTCACGAAAAGATTTCCTTTCTTCTAAAGGGATATAGAGAATATATCACTTTCCAGGCTGATTCAGTACTCGATTTCCCTGGGGAGAGACTTCGCGATCTCGATCCAGAGCTTGACCTTTTTGATGCCCGGGAATTTGTTGACCTTGTTCTTCTCGGCGTTGACCTTGGCCAGCGCTGCGGTCAGGGCTTCTGCCTGGCGCCTGGCAAGCTCAGGGACCGTGTCTACGCCAGCCGCTTCAAGCAGATCAGAATATTGCGAACCGATGCCGCGCACGCGGAACAAATCTGCGCGGTTGACCCATTCAAGAATGTTATGCTCGCTGAGACCGGTCATCGCCGCCAATTCCTTGCGGCCCTTTACGGTGCGGCCCCTTTCCAACAATGCCTCCGTCGTGTGAACACCCGCCGCGCGCAGCTTCACCGCATACTCATCCCCGATCCCCTCAATATCTTTGATGGTGGACATGGTGATCTCCTTTCAAATGCCTATTACCATAGTACAGGATTCAACCCTTGAAATCAATACGTGCTTTTCACGATCAAATCGCTCTTCAGTTGAATTGAGATTCTGTCGGGGAGATACCGGCAAAAGCATTTGCCCATCCATCACATGAAAGACCGGCGACCAATCTTCTTTTGCATGGTGACGAGGATGAATTCGACCATGCAGTGATGATAAATAGCACTCGTCCGGGAAAGGAACGAGTGCTACTGTGAGAATATAGTGGGACGGCCCCCTGAAGAGCGTCAGCGGATCGGCCTGGAGGCGGATCGGTCTCGGGCAATTTCAGCAGGATTTCCCGGACCTGTGCATTCACCTCCACAATCGAATCAGAGTCTCACCAGCTCAGGCTATATGGAGAAAGACCCATGCTGGACTCGAGCCGCACTCAACAGCTTGTCGTTATCATTGGGGAAGGCTCAGTATTCGATGAAGGGGTCGCAAAGCTGCTGACAAATGGAACCAGGTTCCTTGTCGTGCTCACAAAATACACCAGCGGCCCTGCCCTTCTGAACATGCTCGAACAGGACTGCCCTGACGTGGTCGTGATTTGCCAGGCATTGACACTGGACACCGCGCAGATCCTTGATCAAATTTCATCGCTCCCGAGAGCTTTGAGCATGCTCACCATCGTCTTGCGAGTGAACGACGAAGTGATTGACGTATATGCGAATCCCGGGCTGGTTGCGCGGAGAAAGCCAGAGCGGATCGTCGTCGCGTCAGAAGCCGCTCTCATAAACGTTGTGAGGCGGGTGCATGAGGGGCGCTGAATACAGGGCAGTCGAATATCCCGATCGTGATATTTGAGGGATTTAGCCAGGATGTGGATGATCGCTGGCAGATTGGGCCAGTTTCTGCCAGCGACAGCGCAGCTTCGCGGGTTAGAGACCTTCTACGAAGGTAGCAACAGCGAGAATGGCAAATCCGATGAACACCAGCCAGAAGCTGAGGCCGCTGATGACCGGAATGGTCACGAGACTACCAATAAAGCCGAGCAGGCCAATGACAACGGCGATCCACCAGGTTACGTTCTTGGGTGCAGAAAGTTTCATATTGATTCTCCTCATGTTGGGTCAGGGAAAACGATTCACGATACGATCAGGGGCCGGCCCATATCAAAGTTTGCTGCGCATCCATTCATGTATACAACACTGAAATACTCAAATAGTATCCCCCTGCCAATCAGCTCCTACGGGGAGGAGATCACCATCCACCAGCCTGCGCCGCCGGGGTCACCGTTGGTTTGCCAGGCATGCCAGACTCCCTCGCCCCCGAGCCAGTAGCCCCAGCGGTTCGTGCCGGTCAGCGGGTCGTTGAAATAGAATTTTGTTTTGTTGGGGTTTTTAGGATCGATCTCGATGCCAGTGATCACGACGAAGTGCGCGCCCGAATCAGGTCTATCGAGACGGGTCAGCACGTCGATGATGACAGGATCGCCAGCGGTCAGTTTTTCGGTCAATAAGGCCAGCGCTTCGTCGGCGTCCGTGACCGTCCCTGTGGAGACCGTGTCTGCATAGTGCTGAGCGATCTTCACCATGTTTTCCGGGCTGGTGAAGGGCCACTTACGCTCCGTGTACAGTCCCTGCTCCGTGGCGTAGTCAATGACTTCCTTTTCGCTGACCTGCGCTTCAGGATAGGCATAGTTATAGGCCATCACAAGGACCGCCTCGCCGCAGGAGGTGAACTTCGACTGCAGGATGGCGGTGACAGGCAGGTTCATCTTCCCATCCTGCTGGAGCTTCCGCTTCCAGTAACCGTCCGCCAGCGGAGCGAAGCCGGAAGACAGGAGCCCGGCAATTGCAAGCAGGCTAAAGATAGACAGGCGTATGGAGGGGAATTTGGTCATTGTACGATCTTTGATTGCTTACCGCTTCATTTGCCTTCCCGCACGGCTCGAATTTCTGCCTCAATATCTTTTTGAGTAATCTTATATTTCTTAGCAGTTGCTCGTGCGTCTTTCAAGGCTTCCTTAAAATCATCCCTGACTCTCTCTTCATCAGGCAAACTAACCTTGAGAAAGCGGATAAATGCCAGCACATCTGCCTTACGGGATTCCGGGAGGGTGGCAACTTCAAGTAAAAGAGTTTGTTCAAAGGAAGTCATGGTTCACCTTCTAATCAATTATACAACTTGTCCGCCCCAACTTAGTACATCCAGCAATTCGCGCAAGTGTCTGATCTCATAGGTGATCGGCAGATCGTCCGGCCGCGGTGCGCGCATGGGGTTGAACCAGCAGGTATCGATTCCGTAGTCCAAGCCGCCTTTGATATCGGAGCTGAGGCTGTCGCCGATGATCAAAACATCCTCCCTGGGCGGGTGTCCGAGCCGTGAAAAGGTGATGTCGAAGAAGGCGGCCTGTGGCTTCGCCGCGCCGATCTCTTCTGAAATGATGAGTTCCGAAATGAAATGCCGTATGGTGGAGCGTGCGAAACGGCTGCGCTGTACAGACTCGAGTCCATTCGTCACAATTGCCAGGCGGGATTTTGTATGCAGCGTCTGCAAGAGTTCATACGCCCCCTCGATCAAGTGTGTACAGAGACCCAGCTGC
The DNA here is from genome assembly GCA_029782225.1 of Chloroflexota bacterium. Taxonomy (GTDB): domain Bacteria; phylum Chloroflexota; class Anaerolineae; order Anaerolineales; family Villigracilaceae; genus JAKOVF01. The sequence goes on from JAKOVF010000121.1 coordinate 96,658, forward strand.
TCCACGTAAATCGTACTCATCTGATCTGGCGAGCCGCTCAACTGCAGGGACTCCAACAGCATCTCAAAACGCCTGACGCGCAGGGCGTCCTGCGTCACTTCATTGCGTTCAAAAGCCTGCCAGAGATCATGATTGATCCTCTGGTAAACGTCCAGATGCTTCTCTTCGAACGGCAGGCTCAGCAATCGAAAGGTGTTCCTGAGGGAGGTCGTTTCAGCGCGAGCATAGTCGAACAGAGTGCCGTCTGCGTCAAACAATAACCAACGATAATGTTTCTTCATAATTGATCGAGATCCGCTCTCATGACTTCAGGAAGTATCGTCCCGACAATGAGCCAAACCAGGTCAGCAGGCCCCAGGGGATTTGCGGGAGGAAGAAGACGCCGGGCCAGCCGAACACGCCTCCCATGACCATCAAGGTCAGTGCGATCGGAGAGGCCAGCAGAAACGAGGTCAACACGACCCAGCGCGCCCGGATGAGCGTCTGACGGTTCAGGAAGAAGATCAGGATCCAGCCTCCCATCGTGCCGGTCAGGAAGAAGAAAAGATAGTCTGCAAGTGGAGACTGAGTATTCCAGTGCCCAAAGCGAACGTAGAACGCAGCTACCTGCACAACGATGGAAAGCAATCCGACCAGCAGGGCCCAGAACACGGATACAGGTTTCATAATGCACTCTCCTCCCGCCCATTTTATTTCAGGCTGCGGTCTACCTCAATAGCTCGTATCCGTGGAGGAATACCCTCGCCAGACCGAAAGGTGAACCTGTCCAGTTGGCCACACAGGCGAAGCAGTCCTGTGGACTGTCCATGCGGACAGTGCAAGACTCCCCCAATGGCCGGGGAGTCTTATTTTATGAAGAGGTATCCTGTAACCGGAAAAATGATCGAATCGAATGGAGGTTCGTATGGCACAGTCCTATTCTGCAAAACCTGAACAGGTGCTCTCCAGGCCGGTATCCGTTCCCGAAGCCGCCAAGCCCCTGCGGGAGGCGGTCAACTGGCCGCACGTGTGGGCGTACATCGGGCTGTCGTTCGGGCTGACCTGGCTGATCGACCTGGTGATCTATCTGAACGGTGGGCTGGCCGGGCCGAGCACAAAGCTGCTGATGCAGTTCATGATGCTCATGCCGGCCTTCTCGGCCATGCTGCTGGGCATGTTCTTCTTTAAAGAGAGCCCGATCTACCATAAGACGAACCGCACCGCCTCGCGCTGGTTCATCTATTACTTCTTCTTCATGACCTTTGCATTCCTCGCAGTCGCGGTCCTCTCGCTGGTACAGCCGGCACAGGGACTGGCAATCGGCTCGTACCTGGGACTTCTCACGATCATCGGGCTGCCGCTGCTGCTGGTGCTGCGCTGGCGAGGCGGGCCGCAGGCCCTGCCCGGGGGAGGTGGAAGCTGGCGCATCTGGCTGCTCTACGGGCTGGGCGTGGTCCTCTTCTGCGCCCTGGAGACGCTGCTCAACTATGTCTTTAAGCTCGGCCAGCCGGGGAACCCCGCGACCCTGTATCCTGCTGGCGCAACCGCCAGCATCCCGCCCATGGTGCTGATGGCCTCTACTGCTTTCAACATGGTCGTCGTCGGCCCGCTGCTGGGATTGATCATCTCCTTTGGCGAGGAGTACGGCTGGCGTGGTTTCCTGCAGAGCGAGCTGGTCCACCTGGGGCGAATCCGCGGGGTGGGACTGCTGGGAGTCATCTGGGGCATCTGGCACTGGCCGGTGATCTGGATGGGCTACAACTACCCTGGCCAGCCGCTGCTCGGCTCCCTGCTGATGGTGGTCTTCACGGTGCTGCTGGCCTACTTCCTGGCCTACGCTGTGTTCAAGTCCAAAGGGGTATGGACGGCCGCTTACCTGCACGGGTTCTTTAACCAGACCCTGGCCTTTTTGATGGTCGCGGTCTTCACGCCGGCCAGCATCGTGATGTCCTTCAGCATCGGCATCCCCGGGCTGCTCCTGGCCGTGCCTGTCATCCTGCTGATCTTGCGGGATCCAATCTGGAAACAGACGGATTAGAAGTATTTTTTCGATGCTGGCAAAACGTCCCGAAGGTTTGCTGTTGAGCTCTTAGACTACGTGAAACAAACCTTCGGGACGGTGTTCTTCGAGATCGCCAGAGAGCAGGGCGACGGTGCCGGAAGAAGCCGGGAGTGGAGAAGCTCGCCTGCCTGATTGTATGTAGACCCTTCAAAACTGAAAACCAAATTTGCCCGCCTTGATTGTAGAATCCATCCCGCACGGGGATCCATTGTGCTCTCCTGCAAACCATCATTCTGACAGGAATATTTCATGAGCATCAAGTTCAACATCGTCGAACGGGGCAGGCCCGGGCACAGCGAAGCGCCGAAAAAGTACTATCCCTCCCTGCAGTCGACCGGCAGGGTGAGCATCGTCCAGCTGGCCGAACGAGCCAGTGACATGTGCACCCTTACCACGGCGGACATGATGGCGGCCATCGAGGCCCTGCTGGCTATTATCCCGGACGAGCTGGCGCACGGCAACATCGTGGAGCTGGGCGACTTCGGCAACTTCTGGCTGCGGTTCAGCGCCGAAGGTGTTGAGGACGCGACGAAGGTACGCGGTGACCAGATCTTTACCCTGCTGCCCCGGTTCCACCCGGGCAAACGCTTTCGACGTGCCCTCGCCACGGTCAGGTTCGAAAAACGCCGTGAGAAACGCCGTACACATCGTGATCCATCCAGCAAAACATCATGATGTTTTGCTCAGAACATCGTGATGTTTTTTTGAAGACATCACGATGTTTTTGTTTTAAGTGATAGGCATGTTGGGGAAATCCTCTGCTGCGTTTCCAATTCTCTCAGTGAGTGATTTGCATCTTCTCAGTGAAGATCTCCCGATTCCTCAGTGAGGTTCTTGGATTCCTCAATTGTAAGGAAAGCGTCCCGAAGGCTTGTCCTGAGCTTGTCGAAGGATTCTCGCGCCGCGCGCCTGTCCTTCGCCCAAACCTTCGGGACGGTGGCTGGTGACGGCGCCAGAAGGAAACTGGGCCCGGTCAGAATACTCATCGTCGGCCCAACGATGTGATGAAACGCCTGAACGAGATCGAGAAGTAAAAAAAGTGACAGTCACCTTGAAGGTGACTGTCACTTCAGTTTTGGTATAACCACTTTTGTGATCGGCGGATGGCTCTAGTGGAGGTTTTCGGACAAAGCGAACAAACGTAAGGCACCCGTAAAGTCTCTTTCCCGTGTAGCAGGTTATACTGTGAAAGCTTTGATTCGGGGTGCCATACCCTCTGCGGCTCGGACTTACTCGATGCGGTCCGAGCCGCAACCGTTAACTGAAAAGTGACAGTCACCTTGCCCCTTGCGACGCTTCCCCCTGTGGGGACCTTCGGCGGGATGCTTACTCTACCCTTACCCTCTACGAGGGCTTACAGCAGGGTGCTGGAGCGACGAGTACGATGTCGCAAAGGTGACTGTCACTTCGTAAATATGGATTTCAGTTTTCAATTTTGTCCGGCCTGTTATTTATCGCACGTTGTACAATAAGGTCTCGCTATGCCTTACGCTCGCAAAAATACCCTCATCTGGCAAAAAGGCCTGTACTATCACATCTACAACCGTGGCGCTCGCCAGGTCACCATTTTCCGTGAAGCAACAAATTATCTCTTCACGATCTCGAAGATCCAAGAGTACAGTCAGGCGAAAAGAATCAGCGTCATTGCATACTGTTTGATGCCAAATCATTATCACTTTCTCGTCAGGCAGGACGGGGATGAGCCTGCCGGCAGCTTACCTCAATCCATCTTCAACAGTTACTCCAAGGCCTACAACAAGATGTACTCACACAGCGGTACACTCTTCGAGGGGCGATTTCGGGCAAAGGCGATCCAGAGCAGCAGTCATTTACTGCACCTTTGCCGCTATATTCACGGGAACCCTGTCAAAGATGGAATGGTCGAAGAGCCTCAAGACTGGCCTTATTCAAATTATCTCGAATGGACCGAAGAACGCCCGGGTGAGCTTGTAGATAGAGACTTTATCAAAGAACAATTTTCCAAACCCGAAGAGTATCAAAGGTTCCTGATGGAATACCTGAATACTCGTCGTCTGCCCGACGCTGTGATGAAACATCTAAACGAGATCGAGAGATAAAGAAGTGACAGTCACCTGGTGCTCCGCAAAGACCGGCGCCGATAAACAAGTGACAGTCACCTTGAAGGTGACTGTCACTTCAGTAGGGTGTAACCACTTTTGTGATCGGCGGATTGCTCCAGTGGAGGTTTTCGGACAAAGCGAACAAATGTAAGGCGCTCGTAAAGTCTCTTTCCTGTGTATCAGGTTATACTGTGAAAGCTTTGATTCGGGGTGCCATACCCTCTGCGGCTCGGACTTACTCGATGCGGTCCGAGCCGCAACCGTTAACTGAAAAAGTGACAGTCACCCGGTTCCTTTCGTTTCACTTCGGGATATTCGGAAACGACCGACACCGAGCGAGGATCTAAGAAAGTGACAGTCACCCTGCCCCTCGCGACGCTTCCCCCTGTGAGGACCTTCGGCGGGGTGCTCACTCTACCCTTACCCTCTACGAGGGCTTACAGCAGGGTGCTGGAGCGACGAGCACGATGTCGCAAAGGTGACTGTCACTTCAGTTAGGTGTCACCACTTGTGTGTTTGGCGGAGTGCTATGGTGGAGATTCACCAAATCAAACGCTATCCTACATCTCATAAACTCCTGCTATAATCATTGGTAATGGGATTGGGCCCTGCGATACCCAAGACAGGAGGAAACATGGACCACAACATGGCATTTATCTTACCGGTGACTGAGCTCATCCTGGCGATTTTCCTTATTTTTTTGCTTATTATTGTTGCATCTGATATTGATAAATCTAAACCTAAAGATGAACAGTTACGGGGGACAAGATTTGAAGCTTCAAGTGACAAATTTCAACAGACCATAAAGCTAGATCCGTTAGTGAAGAGCACTAATGAGCTAAAGCGGCTCTTAATACCGATACTCGAGATAACACAACGACATGAGCGCATTCTCTCGGGGTCACAATCAAAAGGAGCGCTCGGAGAGCAATTTGTGGAGGAAAGATTAAAGGATCTCCCTCTAGAATGGTATGACCGAAATGTGCGCTTTCTAAATGGTACAACGGTTGAGTTTGCCCTCCGTGCACCAAATAGGCGATGGGTTCCAATCGATAGCCAATGGACAGTACCACGATTGTTGGAACAGCTTGGACGAGCAAACGACCAGTCACATCGAAACGCATTTAGACCGCAAGTCCACGCAGAGGTGACGAGACGTGCAAGAGAGGCACGTAAATATGTAGATAAAGACTGTACTCTTGGTTTTTGTATAGTAGCTGTCCCTGACTCTGTATTTGAACTCTCCGTAGATGCGCAGGCCGAACTTACCAGTATTGATATAGTTCTAATCAGCTATAGCCTGCTAGTCCCGTTTATCTTGCTTATTGTCAATCAATTTCTGAAGACTCCTCAGTCCGCCGAAACTCTACGAATTTCTCACATCATAGGTCGCTTTGCGTCACAGATTGAAGTGATACAAGCATACATCAATAAAGAGGTTATGCCACCTCTAGGTATAGTAAAGTTACAACAAACTCAACATGATAGGCGAAACCGGGGGATCGATCATGTACACAGAAGTATGGATGAGATTCAAAGCGATATTAATGAGCTGAAAAGCGGACTTAATGAAATTCAGAGCGAACTGAATGTGGTGAGGAATATGTTCAATCCTATTCCCAATAAAGATATTGATTCAATACCAAAAATCCTGCAACGCTCTTTAAACCTAGTGCGGGACGGTCTTCTTGAAGCTGTTGCAAAACAAAATGGGCATGTCCCAGATAGTGCAGACAAGTAAAATGAACAAGGAAATTATGGGTCTTCCCCAAGAAATAGAGAAGTATAAGAATAATCTGATGCCTCTTTATTGGAAAGTGCCTCAACAAATCATTAATAAGTGGAACAACTATATTGAGCCAACTAACCTTTATGGTTCAGGAGAAAATGGCGCATATGCATATGCAAAGGGCCGAGGGCTCAGCGAAGATAGTCTAATTTATTTGGCGGTATTAGCAGACGCTGAAGGACACCCGGATATGGCAAATGGTTTTTGGCAACTAGCTTATCACAAAGCTAAATCTCCAAGAGAACCGTTATCGGCCAAAAGGAAAAAGATTAATTCGCCCAAAGTGCAACAACGTGCTGAACGAAAGGTGGCAAAAGAACCACTATCCATTCGGCAGTGGTTGTTCACGCTCTTACGACGACAAGGGAACTATTCATGTTACTCAATTTTTCTGGTGCTGCCGTCTAATAAAGAAGCAATGCGTTATTTGGCTGAGCTTAGCATTGAGCTCAAGATTATTTCCAACGAAACAAACTCACTAGTAGTAGCATTAGGGAGTGATCAGCACTTACGCTCCGACGTAGATGGCGAGAGCTGGTCATCCACAATGGTAACCTTCCCGTAAAATCATGCCAGTGAGAAGTGGAAAACTCATGGCAAAATAGAGCCAGGAGCACTTGCCATGAAGAAATCGAAATTCTCGGAAAGCCAGATCGTGCAGATCCTGAAAGAAGCCGAAGCCGGAGTGTCGCTGGACGAGTTGAGCCGCCAGCATGGGTTCAGCAAAACCTCCTTTTATAAGTGGAAAGC
>JAKOVF010000126.1 GCA_029782225.1 Chloroflexota bacterium
CAGTGGCTTTGTCTTTGGCAAAACACAGACTGTGGACGGGCAAAACTACCTGTGCCGGGTGCTAACTGGAGGGGCGGCCAATAGGCTGGGCGGTTCAATCGAAATTTATGACGGCGGTCTGTTGCCCAACGAGTGGGACAGATACGTCATGAACGGAGTTGACCAAGACGGACCGTTTTTCACTGGCGCACCAGAACCCGAAAGCGCAGACTACCAAAGCGGTTCACAGCATTTGAATAACACTGCGAGGCGGCGCAAACACAACCAGGCGTGGCACTGGAACGCAGCATATACATGGTGCCAAGATACGGTTATTGGCAATCCCACTAGGCGCGTTCTCCGTGGTAACTTTTCCGCCCGGTCCTGGGCTCACCGTGACGTGTCGAATGCGTATACGCCTCACGTGTGGCGGCCCGTCCTTGTTCTCGAACTCTGATTTTTGATTCTCCGCCCTCTGGCTCTTTTCACCGAGGCGGAGCCGATTAAGACAAAAGCTGTTTGAGCCATACGAATTTTTGAAGGAGGTTTAGCCGATATGGGTTACGGACTTATAACCGATGAAGGACTACTACAAATGGTTGACCAAGAGCACGAGGGAGCGATGGAGATTGTTGACGAAAGACCCGCCACCGCCGAAGGGGAAGTAGCGGCTGTGTCTCGTTATGAGGTTGAGGGCGGGAAAATCTACGTCCGATATACCGTTGAGCCATTGCCTAAGACCAGCAAGTCTTATGTGGATATACTGGCAGAAGCGGTTGCTAAGAGGCTGATGGGTGCAAATGGATGATAGCAATCAGGATAGGATATGTCCATCGTCAATGCTGAGTAAAGTAACGCAATAGAGCAAGATAGTTGTACTTTGAGGGGGCGGCTTCCCGCCCTTTTGTAATACCAAAAAGGAGGTGTGAATTTGTACCAAGCACGAATACTAGATAAAAATCGAAAGTTAGTCGCAATACTGCCGGGGGTATACTGGCGGTATACCAGAGAGATCAACAGCGCCGGCACAATCCAGGTGTATATACCGAGGCCGGTCATTGATCATGTGATTGATCAGGCGCACCCGCTTTTTGGCTTTTTCTCACCAACGCAGGCCTTTGCCGTCCAACAGAAGCCTGCAAAGGCGCATGAGAATACGGCTCAATATGCTGAGATAGCGGCGTATATCCAGATCTGGAAAGGCAACATCCTCAAAGTCAGCGGTCCCATCAAAGGCCGCACTCTCGGCGATGTTGTCACAGTCAATGCGGCCACAGAAGAACTCCTTCTTGAGCGCAATACCACGCCAGCACAGTACGGCAAAGTGTGGGATGGATGGGACCTTGCCGATGTGGCTAGGGATCTGCTCGACAGGTGGCAGGTTCTCAGGGTCAAGGCTCCGGAGCAATGGCAGGCCAGGATGGTAGATAGCTCCAATATTGACCTGGCAACAGAGCCGGGCACAGTGATGTTAGCCAAGCAGCCCAATGGCAGATACTACCCTGACGGGCACATCGTCCTGCGGTTCTACCAATCGGAGATTGAGGACTTTCTGCGCTGGGATCGTGTCAGATGGTCAGCTGACAGTGACGGTATGGACAACCCCGATGCGATTGTATGGACAAGCATACAGGTGTCCACCGATGGTGTCAGTTACAGCGATCCATTCGACGGCGGCCTACCGGAGGAAATCGGCTATTATATCGGCGGCGACAGCAACAGTGTGTGGGTGAAGATTAATCTCCACACCAACGATACCGAGAGCGAGGACCAGCATGGCAATCCTGTCGGCCAGACACCTGTTGTATACGCCTGCGAGCTGATCGCCCGGGCCGAGGGTGACCTTGTTGCCGGCAATATCCCCACTTCAGCCGGTGTTACTGTGGCCAATCTGTCGGCCGACAGCGCCACAATATTCAAGGTCCTACTTCAAGCGTGCGAACAGGTCGGCTGGGAGCTCAGCGTCTGGGATGGAGCGCTCAACATCGCTCAGGCCTTGGGCGTTGATAGAAGCAAGGACTTCATTTTTAGGACCGGCTCCAACATGGAAGTAACCAACCTATCTGACGATGACAGCGAGCTGGTCAATATGTTGACTGCATATGGTCCCGGAGAAGGTATCAACCGCCTGATGACCAAGATGCAGGACGACGAGAGCATCGAGATGTACGGGCCATACCCAAACCGTGAGCCGGTGGTTTTCGAGAACGTAACGACCCAGGCCGAGCTTGATGCCAGAGCGGAGGAGTACCTTGCCCAGCACAGCCAGCCGCAGCCACGCCTATCGGTAAGAGTGGCTTTTCCTTACGGACAAGAACCCGAATACGCCCTTGGGGACAGGGTGCAAGCAGTAGATCCAAAGACCGGGTTCATAACCACCACCAGGATTGTATACGAATTGAGAGAGTACAGTCAAAATGGTGTGTCTGTCGAGCTTGAGCTTGGCAAGCCCACCTTTAAACTATCAGAAGCTATCGGCCGTGATGGCAAAGATGGAAAAGATGGCAAGGATGGCCGCGACGGCAAAGACGGCAAAGACGGCAAGGACTTTATTCCGCCTATCCCCGCCGATCCAGTTTGGGGTAGCTACACCCTAACCAGCGCATTGCACTTGACATGGCACAAAGCCCAGCACGCTACGGATTATGAGATCAGAGATGATCTTAACTGGGGTGCTGCCAGTGGGATGATTTTCCGCGGCTATTCCCACAACTTGAGTTTTGTGCCTCGTGACCGTGAGCTCATCCTGTACCTCAGGGCGCTCAATGTAGCAGGTGAATACTCCGATAATTATGCAACCCTGGAAGTGTCATTACCTGCGCCGCCGCCTCCACAGCAACCTGAGGTCGAGGCGTTTTTTAGTGCGCTCAAAATCAGGCCGGTCACGCTCAACCTGCCGTCAATACAAGGATACTACGTTTACGTTACAGGCGATGGTATAGACGATAAGATACCTGTCCTTGCAGGCGGAGAGATAGCCTATCCACTTGAATCTGGCACGACTGTGACTATCCAGGTAAGTGCCTATGACATTCTAGGCGAGGGCGGCAAAAGCCAGCCGCTGCAGGCTGAATCGCTGCAGTTATCCAGCAGGGACATTCCCGAGGAGATAATCGAGCCAAGCAACCTAGTTAAATCCCTGCGTGAAGACATTGACACAGCCGTTGGTATTGGTGAAACTGTGGTGGAGCTTGAAAGGAAAATCGATAGAACAGCAATTTCCAAACCTTCTGGTAGCAAACTATGGCACTTTGACACATCTTTGGAGTCTACTGATGGCATTAAACCACTTGAAGGTGCTGTTGCTACTTTAAGACCGAATGAGGGTAGATTTGGTGGGGCTGTGACTGTGGAAGAGGGGACGACGAATTACGCAACCAACGGAGACTTCGCGACGGGAGACTTCACGGGCTGGTACTTTTGGGGTAGCGTTCCATCTGGGGGCGCTCGCGAGGTCGTAAGCCCTGGCTACAGCGACGACTACTGTGTGCGCCTCTACAGCCCCACAGACTCCTACTCGTCCTTTGGCATCCTCTCTGGGTACAACATGCCTGTATCGCAGGGCGATGTAGTCACGTTCCAGTTCAAGTACAAGGGCATCAAGCCTAACTATGTTTACATCATGCGACAAGAAGGAACAACGAACATCCGATTTACGCCACAAGATGTTCCCCTGGGA
>JAKOVF010000130.1 GCA_029782225.1 Chloroflexota bacterium
TGCAATTCACGTTCGATCACCGGCGTAGCTGCCCAGAGGTTAATAAACACATCTGGGCTACTGCCTTTCAGCAGAGAAGACAGGGAACCCGCAAGACGCTTAGCTACGGCCTGCTCCAGCTCAATCCTGTCGGCAAGCCACAGCTCACCGCCAGGACGCATTGCATCCCATGTCTGCTTGTCCTCTAGCGACAAGTGCCTTGGAACCTGGTATCCAAGCATGACGCAATCCTTTCTGTTGCCGTACTAGAAGGGGATTTCATCCTCGGCGTCAATCTCGACATCCGCAGTCTTGGATTCACCGACAGAAACCTCGACCACATCACCGGACTGGTCATCAGCCGGCGCAACCGGCTGCTCAGCTCCAGTCAGGATGGCGTAGCACTTGTTGACGGTTTCCTCGATTTTCCGCAAGACGAGCATGGCGTCACCAGGAAGCGGCCCGTTCTGTCGCCCATACCCAAAGCGTCGATTGCCGCGACCATTGTCGCTGGCGGACTTGGGGATGTATTTGACTTTGTACTTCTTACAGAGACGAGCCATCATGTCTGTGTAGAAGAACGTGCCATATCTGACAACACGTGGCGATTCGTCTGCGGATAAGCCGAAAACGTGGTAAACTTTTGTTTCGTCTTCTTCTAACTCACACGCTACCACCACCGTGTTTTCGTCAATGGCCACGCGATCCCCAACCCTAATAAACGTTGTGTTGAAGTCACGCAGGGTCGAAGCTGCCTTGCGGTCGATCCCAGTGATGGCCATGTACCACTGGTAGGCATCCTTAAAAGTCACATAAATCTGGTTCTTCGCCATCGTACACTACCTCCGTAGGAGTGAATGCTAAACTCCGGCTGTCCAGTAATGTCGATCCTTGTGGGCCGGAGCAATCCACAAAGAGCTGTCCATCGGGGATAAAATTACACGTCACCAGGTTGGACTTGATTGGTCGGTGTCGGTTCTTGGCGACGGTAATCTTGTAGTTGGATGTAGTCTTGGTTCGCAGCAGTTTGCCGAAGAGGATCATGTCGGCGTCTTGCTCAAACTGGCCACTGTCGCGGATGTGCCCCATGCGGTATTCCTCTGCCCCCTCTGCCCCCCTGTTGAGCTGCACTAATAAAACAATAGGTAGGCGAAGGCGGGTTGCGATTTGCCGCATGGCCAGTGAAACGGCTGACGCTTCGGCATAGCGGGACTCGGCTCGTTGCGTTGCGAGAAGCTGGGCATAATCCACCACAACCAGGGAGATATTCTCGACGGATTCAATCATGGTGCAGGCGCGGGCCAACGTCCCGCAACTTTCTGCCACCATGATCTTGTCGGAGATATTGCGAAGCTGCTCATCATCAATGCTCATCTGGCTGGCTCGTTGGAGCAACCGACGGGCAATGGCAATGGCCGTCATTTCCTCGCTGATGTAGAGGACTCGCTTATCTTGCTTGGCCGCTTCCCACGCAACTTGAATCCCAAAGACGGACTTCCCGTGTCCAGGTCTGCCGCCAAACAGGACTAGCTCACCGGCCTTGAATCCACCGCCAATGGCGTCGTCAAGGGTCGTAATGCCGGTCGTAAAGAAGCCTGCCGCGTCTTCGGATTCCTTTTTGGCTGCATTGAGGATACTGCCGAGAGGTATAGCGACCGGCTCACGCTGGAGCAACTCTGGTGTGACGACCATCCTCGGCTTTGCTAATAGCTCGCCCCAGGATGGTCTGGTGGCCTGGTATGCTCGCTTGAGTTTATTGGCCAGCTCCCTCTCTGTCCAGGGTGGCAGGCAACGTTTGTTGTATTCGTGGAGTGCTTGCCATGCTTGCGCCGGCGGAAGAGCAAACCCACGGATAAGCGTGCAAGCGAGGGTGAAGGTTTTCTTATCGCCACCTTGCCCCTCAATAGCCGGATCAGAGCGATCCAGGTATCTGAGCGCCCGTTCCAGTCGCTCCTCAACTGGGTAGGCTTTCAACCAGTCTGGCTCGTTAATCTTGGGTGCAGTGCTCTCATCAAGGACAACAGTCTGAAGAGCCGGTACTTCCCGTTGTGGGTCTTGCCCCAGGATTATCCCGAAGTTCGTCTCGGCCCAGTCAAGCAGGATGTCTTTGTCGATGGTGGCAGGTTCCTTGGCCATGCCTCTGAGTCGCAATCCTGTGACGGTGAAGTACCTACTATGAGAGTAGATTTCCAGGCCGTTCTCAAATTTCCGTCCGTCGATGGAGAAACCAGGAACGCTCACCCAGATTTTGATTCCTGTCCCACTGGGGGACATTTCGGCGTAGGTGCCCAACTCACAGAGCGCATTGTGAATGTGCTTTGTGATCTTGCCGTTGGTGATGCAGTCATCAATGTCGATCCCAACCAGGCTGTCGTTGTTTGTGAAAACAAATCCGATTCCAGAATAGTGGTCTGCCCTTTTCTGGTAGGTGTCGGCAACCGTTTGGAATGCCGCCCAATGAGCAGGGTCCACAGTTGACGCCCGAAAGCCGTTGACCTGATAGGGGACTTTTCTGCCGTCTTCATTACGCCAGAGCACCCATTGCTTGTAGTCTCTCAAGGTCTTCGGAATATTCGCAATCACAATCTTCAATGATGTCGTCTGTGTCGTTTGTTCCTGCATCATGGCTCCCTGTATTCCCGTTTTGTTTGCTTTCAAACTCTTTGATCTTGTCGTAGATCGAAACCATTCCGGCGTTGCGAATCCAGCGTACCGGCGCATCCCGTGGTTCAGATGGAATCGCATTGGCATTCATGGGTTGCCAGTAATCCATAGCCGCCGACGTTCCGTCTAACTCATGTTGCAGAAACTCCCCACGGAAAAGGCGATAAGACATGACAACGGCTTTGACCGGCGAACCGGCGTAATAGGGGACTGGTTTTGGGGTAAGAACTGGATCACAATCCATTGTGAAAGCCATTCCAAGGGGCACAAAGTTTCTAGTCTGGGATGCTGGGTTGCTTTCCCAAACCGCGAATCCTTCTCGGCTGTTGAAGTACCGGCCAATGCTTGTGGCAATCTCTTCTGCCGGTTTGAACATTTTCAATTCCATGCCATACAATGCAACTGGACGCAACCACAAAGGTGGTTTCCATCCCCTCTTTTCCCCGTAGTCAATCCAGCGGTTAAGCAGGATAAACGTTGCCCGCACTCGTACAATTGCGCCGGAAATGTGAATGTCGTCGGTTTCCAGTGGCAGGCTGGCCTCGTATTCGGCGAGTTTGAGTATGTCGGCATCGGGATCGCTGGTAGCTTCCAGGAACGTGCTGGCTCTTGCAAATTCGCATATTTCGCATATCCGACATCCTGCACCCAGCCGATGGCCTCTTCGCAGGGAATTAACAACCAGGGCCGGCGCACCCAATCCCGCTACGTATCTGTCAATCTGAAGTGACAGTTTCCCGCCGTCCGTCCCAATGGCGGCGCGACTGCAAGCAATAGCATCCAGTAACATGCGCGTCTCCGTTCGCTTGAAAAATGAGATTCCCCGTGGCAGAAACAAAAGCCGACGCGATTATAAAGTGGCGCGTAACGGCGGTCAATAGGGGAATGGACGCAAAAATTAGCAACCGATAGCGCGCCACAGCTTTGATAGCTCCGCCAGCCATTTCTTCGTAAACCGCACAGGCTCGCCGGTAAAGGCTGCCTTGGCTTGCGTGGCTTCCCAGAGCTTGGGATTGACAACAATGGTCTCGATCCGATCAGGTCGCCGCTTCTCGATTGCACGTCGGCTCATATTAGGGGTTAACGCATAGGACGGCGTGGGAACAATCAGGTCAATCTTTTTCCAGCCAGCATCAAGGAGCGGCTGGTAGATGTCGCCCCAACCCAACGTGGCCATGACATAGCCTTGAGAAGCTAGCATTGCTTCCACAAGTTGCTTGTGGTGGGCAAGGTTGGTTTTCGTGCTGTAGTAGAACTTGTTGCATTTCTCGCGGCATAACTGCGGCAAGTAAGGCGGGTCAATATAAAAGGTTGTGCTTTCCGAGTCCCAACGTCTGATACAGTCAATGGCATCCTCTTGGGTGATAATCGCCCAGCGAATCCTCTCGTGGAGTCGCGGAATGGAATCCGGCCTTTTGGTCCATGCCGAGATCGGGGAAAACGTCTTCCTGTCCGTGCGGCCAGGCTCCAAAGCAAGACGTTTGGTCCGTCCCCACCCAGACGCCGTACTGCATTTGGCCGACACGCTCTGATTGGCCAGCACCATGATGGCCCAGGCACGCAACACGTCCGACCATCGGTCGTAGGTTTGCGAGATGACATAAGCGCGCAGAAACGCCGCATTGCTATAGGGCGTGCGGGCGAGCATATCATACAAGACCCCGTGACCTTCTTCGCTAGCCAAAACCCGATAAAGGGAAACGAGTAGCGGATCAGTGTCATTCAGGACTTCAGTTTCGCGCCGGCTGGTGTTCAGAAAGACGGCCCCAGCGCCGGCGTAGGGTTCCACATAACAGGAACCAATGTCGCCAATGATCTCGCACAACAGGGGGGCGAGCATCTGCTTTCCGCCAAACCAGCGGACGGCTGGTGGAATGTCGAGCTTCGAGATCATACGATAGCCTCTCCCTTCTGAATAAGCACCGGAATGATTTGCTCTGCTCTCTTGGTTTCCCGCATCAGAACAGCACCGTGCACCCAGTTGGTTGGCTTGCCACTAGCCCACCAGGGTTGCAGGCTACAAAGACAACCCGCGCTGGCAGCCGTGATGGGGTGTCCGCCAGTCACACGTCCTTGGCAAATCATTTCGAGTCGGTGGGTGTGGCCGTAGATGACGCTATTGCCACACGAATTGCGGATGTGGGTCCAGGGGGCCATCACCCCTTCTGACCAGGCGTGCACAGCAATAGTACGTGAGTTGACTCGGTACAGGGCACGTCGCTTGGTGTTGGCTCGGTAGGGAATCCACTCGACGCCAACAGTATCTTTCAAATGCTCTTCCAAGCTGACAAACCGCGCAATGCTTGCGGCTTCATGGCGGGCCAGCCAGCGGTTCAGTCGATACTCGTGGTTTCCCTCCAGGTACACAATCCGCTTGCAGCATTTGCGTAACTCGGACAGGTAGTCAACAGCCAGCTCCAGGTCACGCTTCAGTTCGCGGTCCCTGTCTTCGTGGAGCGTCTTGGGGTGCTGACTGAATTGGTTGCAGTCCAGCCAGTCACCCAGAATGACGATTTCTGCTGGCCTAGTACGAGCAGCTAGCCTCAAGACGGCGTCCATAGCCGAGTGAGAGTGATAGGGGATGTGGGCGTCCCCAATGAAAAGTCGGGTGCTACTCACAATGCTCTCTCCGTAGAAGTGGGCCCGACAAGTCAGTCAAGCGTTAGCTTCGAGTTCGTCATCATCGTCTTCGTCATCGAGATCATCGAAGTCTTCCATGTCATCATCGGGCGGGGCGGTCTCAACGAACGGATAGACTGTATTGGGAAGACCACGAAGTGACGCCAAAATGTCGCTAACGTAGTGAATCTGGGCGATTACGGCACGATCACCGTGGAAAAAAATAGACTCCAGGGAGTTGAAGATGTTCTGGAAAATGCGATAGCTCTCAGCGTCGGCGAGTTGCCTGGTCCTGATGGATGTTTGAAAGCTAAAGCTAACGCCGTGTATGATCACAGAGATAAACGGTATTCCGTTATCATCAAGACTCAGAATTACATTCGCTGTCAATCGTCTCGGCAACAAGTCCTTCATTACGAACCTCCAGGTCATAAATCTTGCAATGCCACGTGGCGCGGGTCTTTCCCTTTTTGACCGCACGCCGCCAAACCCAAAGCTGCGCCAAACCGCCAGAGTTTCGCCATGATCGGATTGCATCAAGCAGCTCAGCTTGGGTGTATTTCTTCATGTGGGCAGAGAATGACTGGGTGCACACTTGGACACCCATAATGCCAACACCAGGTTTGATGGCGACAAGATCAATCCAGCCAAACAGGTCTTGGCGTTTTCTGGCATAGGGGTTCCAGCGTTCAGCGACAACAACAAGCCAGCCGTCATTGCGCAGGGCTTTGAGTGTCCTCTGGGTTGCTAGGTTCTGCTTCATGCGTTCCAAGCTCCGCAGTAAGGATCGCTTCATCAAGGACGTGACAGGCTTCGTCGAGAAGATCGCCAAGACGAAAGATGACAAGGCAGACTTGGTCGGCAGTATCGTCGTTGTAACGTGCCCAGTCACTCCCTACGATCAGGTCAAAAATCTCTTGCAGATCAACTCGAACACGATCAATGAGCGTGCGACAGAAGAGGATGTTTTTGCTCATCTGTGGTCTCCGCTTGAGAACGCCATTCTTCAGGGATGGCAGATTGGCTTCCTGCTTCTTCTGGAAAAGGCCCCAACATATGAGACTCGCTTTGCGATTTGCTACGTCGGGCGCCGCTCCACTCTGGAACAGATGGGTCTAAGAGTGACGGTGGAATCTGCGGGACAACGTGCTCGTCCCAGAATTTTCTGCCGAGTACCTTGATCTTTGTCGCAAGGTCGCCAAAATAGGGAACTTCCCAGAGCTTCAGAGACGGGGAACCGTTCCGAATAATGCAGGCCACACACACCGCCTGTTTAGCTTCAGTCACAAAATACTGCTGGGTGATTTGGGCAATCACATAATCCGGTGGGCCAGCTTTCCAGTGACTTGACATGTATTCGGACACAAGTTTACATTCGACAACAACTTTATGCTCGTCGTTCCATCCGTCCAGGTTGGCAATGAAGAGTGGATCATCCTTGTATTCCATGCAAACACTGCGATCTAGCCCGTATCCCAGCTCCGATTCTGCCCAATCAAGGATGCCACGTTCCAGAAACGAACCGGCAATCATCTGTGGAGTTGGCGGCTTGTACTTTCCAAGTACCTTAGATTCATACAGGTCTAGGATAGTCGAGAACGGGGAGAGACCCAGAAGGATTGGGGCATCCGACGCACCCAGTCGAGCTTGCCTTGCTTTGCGTTGTTCTTCGGTGATCATTGCCTTTGTCCAGCGTTGTCAAAAATTGCATTGCGATTTCTCCAGATGCAATTGCGCGCCGATATTTTACCCTGTTTTCGGGCCGCGTACAATGAGGAGTAGGCAGGATGCCGCAGGGAAGCACAAACCGGCAGGCACAAACCTGCCTGTTTTCTTTTTGCCTTACTGCATAAGCATCCTCATGAGACGCTGGCGATATGTCTTAGATGGGCTTGTGGCTCGCTGGAACTCGTACTGGTAACGGGCCTCTGGCGTCAAGCCACGACTCAGGCTTGGATTCAATCGCATGCTATTCCGAAGCCACGCTTCAATGGGCATGGAAAGCGGGACGATCTTGTTGGATTGGGCACGCTCCGACAAAATCCCATAGAGTGCTTCTAAGTTTCTGGCAAGTTGCTGCTCCCGTGGAGACAAGTAGGCAGCCACCTCTTGAGGAACGTACACCTTACTAAACTCTTGACCAGGAAGTTGCTCTAGCATGATCCGTTCCAGCTCATCACGAATCATCGAATCGCGCACCGATGTCGGAATCGTCACAGATCGTATGCGGGTTAGTAATTGCGCAACCCTGGTCGGCCAGCTCTTCCTGCTATCAGTGAAAGTCCTGATAAGGCTCAACCACGGCGCAGCGGGACTTGATGTCACCAACACCTCTGGGAAGTAGCCGGCGCGTCCAATAAGGCCAGGAATCCAGACTGGTTCCACGTATTGGCCAGGTCTGGTGCCTGTTACCAAGGCTCTGATGTTTGTAAGCAAGCGGCCTAACAGGGGGTCAAGATCGTTAAGCCGACGAGGCTCGCCCCGATCCATTTGCCACAAGGATCGCTGGGTAAGCCATTCAATAAAGCCACGAATTAAGGGGTTCGTTGTTGAGGCAATATTGGCTGGCAAATCTGGAGTCAGTGCCAAAAACTGGAAGGCATTCTCCGGCATCAATCCCAAGTTGGCAAGGTAGTGCTCATTACCCTGTTCATCTGTACCCAGATAGATACTCAGCGTGTCACGCAGATAATCCGGAATGAAGGACTGGTTGTTGTACATGTTGCGGTAGAGCCGCAAGGTTTGGGCCAGCGGTCCGGCGGGACGGTGTGTCAGCTCGTCAACCACAAAGCTGGCCATGCCCTTGTTAAACTTGTAGAACGGAATCAGCCACTTGGCCAACTCCCGCTCAAACGGCGTGTAATACCGTGGGGCATAACGAACCTGCTCCAAACCGACACGTTCGGCGGCGGCCATTGGCGAGTAGCCTTTGCGGATCAGGTTCACAAACGGAACCATGCGGTTGGCATTCTCAACGGCACGGGACGTAACTTCACCAATCCGTGCAGGGATAAACCGATGCTCCGGAAGTCCGCCGACATTGGCAATCGCCCAAAGTTTCCAGGTCGGTTTTAGGCCACCAGGAATCTCTTTCACCTGCGCCCACCGCCCACGCAGCATATCCTTGAGCGAGCCGTATATCTCTGGGGCTTCATCTCGCAGCACGCTTTCCAGCGTTGGGGCATACACATCCTTAACCGTTGTCCCCATACGTTCCACAATACCCCAGGCTGGCGCTTTCACGCCGTATTGATTGGCAAGCTGATGCAACGCCAACCAGACTTCCTCATCGGTGGGATTTGCCGATAACTCGACCCAGCGACGCAGATTTTCGACAAGAGCCTTGTCTTTACTGAGCTTGGGCGTAATTCCACCCAACACGCCACCGAGGGTCCGCAATCCCGTCATGAGCGGCCCTTGACCTTTGAGTAGGCCACGAATCGACTGCATTGCCGAATCTGCCCCACTTTGCATTAGGCTTTGCAACTGGCCTGACAACAAGTTTCCAACGTGGAATTGCGGACGAAGGATGGTGGCATAGGTCTTAAACAGGTCGGTGGTCGTTCCGTACCAGTTGGCCAACGTTTCCAAACCTTCGGAACGTCTCGGCAGGCTGGTCTTGCGCAAGAGACTCCTTGCCGTTTCCTGATTGATATAGAGGTTGTCAAGTACCTGCTTGAGCACTTCCCGTGTTTGCTCTCGCGTAAGGTCGGTGGTGCTAAGCTCCCTCTTGGCGGCTTCCAAGGCGGAATCGTAAAGCTGCTTGAAGGTTGGCTCGCGCAAGAGACGGGCAACCATCGGAGACGTGGACCCGCTACGGAACGACAGCCGGCGCAGCAGCGTCCGCAACGACACCGGCGCGTCTTCCGGCTTGAGCTTGATGTCGGCAATGCTTGGAAGGTCGGACGTAATGTTGAAGATCGCTTCCCCGCCACCTTGCTTTGGTAGTCGCAAGGGAATGACTCCAGGCAATGATGTGCGAATAACGCCTGGATGCATGAGGATTTCGGCCAAGGTGTCTGACGCCGAGGATGTTTGCGTCCACGAACTGAGCCGGTGGAGAAGGTCAATAGTCGGGTCAGTTGGAAACAATCCAGAGCGCCTTGACAATTCCGTTTGGTCAATGAGGAGCTTTGTTAGCTGGTCAAGCCGCTTGCGTCCCAGAATCGCTCCGTATGTCTCACCGAGATGTTGTCGGAGCAAGTCGATGTTTCTGGAGGCAAGGTGGGCTTGCGTGGTCGGATCGAGAATGATAGCCTGCAACATTCCCGTGCCGCCAGGAATGTTGCTGATGCTCCGTTTTCTCATGATGGAAGCGCCAGTGGTCCCAGCTAAAGGTTGCGACGTAATACCACCACCCATAATCTTGCGGACGGTCCCAGCCAAAAGCCTTGGCCAGTACTCGATAAACTCGTCTGTGAGTGCCGATGGCCTGAGTCCACGTAGCGCCTCGTCTAAGAGTAGCCTGTCAAGTACGTCTTTGCGGACGTTGGCAAACTCGGCTGCCATCTTGGGATCGTACAGTGTAAAGGCACGCTGGAGTAGCTGAAGGGACGGGGTGTTCTGGAGTTTTTTCCATGCTGCCTCAGCCGTCTGGCTGGCGCTGGCGAACCGCTTGGAAACCTCAGCAAAGAAGGCGTCACCGATAATATTGGGGTCGATCTGCGCGGCGTCCGCCAGCGTCTTGGCCGCCGATGTCTTGGCAATCGCGTCGCTGAGAGTGTTGAGTTTTTCAACAATCTCGTCTTCACTGGAAGCGCCGGCCACGATGTCCTTGATGAGCTTGTTGACGTTTGGCCGTCCAGTCCTACCCTGCAACTCAGAAACGGCTTGCCTGACCAGTTCCTTGGCAGCACTGAGCTGGTTTTTGGATGGTGACGTAAGGGGCAGTGAGGCAACAACTTGCTCCCAAAAGTCTTTGCCTGTCTTTCCCTTGAACTGATTGACCAGCTCGGAAATAACGACATTTTGGCGGAGCGCATCCTTGAGGGTGGTTGGGTCCACGCCTTCCGCCATCATGCGGTTCATAATGACACGCGCAACATCATCAGCTTCTCCAGAGGCAATATCTGTGCCATACGAGACAGGCTTCAGTGTTGCTGGTGCCTCGTATCCCATCTCTTTAAGTCTTCGGTGAAAGTCTTCGACCGCCTTCTTGACGTGGGTTTCCCTGACGTTCTGGTAGAGGAGCGACAGATCGCCCAACATGCGGACCTCTGGGCTTGTTGCGCCAAGGGTTCCAGCCCTAAATAGGCTGTCAACAACAGCAAAGAGAAGAGACCGCCAAGCCTCGCCAAGGGTCCGATCTAAAACGCCAGACGCCAGGATTTTCCACGGCGGTGCCTGAGTAACTTCTGGGGCTAGGCCCAATAGCCGCCGAACAGGATTTGCTAGACGGCTTTTCATGAAAATGTGGGTGCGAAGAGGCTGGTCCATCAGCTCTTCGGGGATTTGCGAGAAAATCTTGCCCCAGTCGTAGGAAAAGTAAAGGTCTTCCGGCCCCTTGGCCTTCGCAATGATCTCCGCCAACCGCTCATCACCAACTTGCTTGGTAATCGAGTTGATAATCTCACCCACGGCGGATTGCTCAATATCGGTTTTTTTGGCAAGATCACGCAGTAGGTTCTCGGTGATTTCCGGCTGTCTCTTGGCGATGTACAGCGTTTCCGCCAGTGTCCGTACTGGCTCTTCGATAGACTCGATGGTCTGTCGCAGGTGCCGTGGCGTCGCCAGCATTTCGGTTGTCCGTCGCATTGGTGAGCGACCAAATCCCTTGGCGGCGTACTCGGCCAACGGAGTAAGCCTCGGAAACCGTTCAAGCAACGGACCGACAGCATGCTTGAACAATTCCCGACCGGAACGAATCGCTACCTGCTTGGTAAGCGCTTTGGCGCCTTGCTTGCCTAATTGCTGGGCCGCCACTTGGCCCGCCTTGCCGAGTCCGGCGGTCATATAAGTCAACGGGTCCAGCAAGACCTCTGTGACAATGCCACCAGCAAAATTGCCCCACGTATCCTTGTCAGGATTGGCCAATCCCCACTGGCGGGCCAAGTCTCGCCCGCTGATGTTGTCTTTATTGAAGTCGGTGATTCCGAGTGTATCGCTGAACGGAATCCAGTTGAGGAGTCCTCCCAATCCGCCAAGCACGTCACCCTTGGTAAGTCGTGACAACAGGACACGGACACCACGTCCAGGCTTGTCAATGGCATTGGCAAGATACCCAAGAGAAGACATGCCTGTACGCAGGGCCAGTTGGCTCAAGGATTTTAGACCTTCCTCAGCCATTGCCTGCTGCTGTCGCTGAGCGGCAAGTTGCTCGTTGAGAGCCTGCATACGCGCAAGGCGACGCCGGCGCTCATCAGCTATAATGTCGAGGATTGGGGATGGCTCAAGCAGATCGTTTATTTCACTAGCAAGCGGCCCCTCTAGGCCAACCATAGAAGCTAGTGACGGGGTAAGATCGACACCGATCCCCATACTAGAGAGCGAGTCAAGGATGTCGTTGCCCATGGATATTGCAATTACTGGTTCAGGGTGCTGTTGAAGAGAGCTTGAGTGGCACTCAGTAACGATTGGACGTAGCTGTTGATGGCTTGTTCCCTCTGCTCATCTGACAACTGAGGATTGGCGGCCAGTTGTTGAATGTAGGTTGTGAGGCTATTCAAGAGGATGTTCCTCAACTCGTCTGCCGACTGTGACGCCATCTGCTCGGCAAGAGTCTTGTTGCTGGCTTCCTTGGCCGCAATCAGCTTTTCGACAGTCTGTGCCTGTTGTTCAGCCATGATCTTTTTGCCAGCCAGCTCGGACATGGCTTGCGTCTGTGTCCCCAGTAGTTGGTTCTGGGATTTCTGGCGCTCCACATCGAGCTGCGCTTGCCCATACTCTCGCATTCCTTGGGCGGCCAGAGCCTTCTGGAGTGCATCAGCAAGAGAGGCTTGGAATGCAGCAGAACGAGCGGCATCATTCTGGTAGGAAGACATCAGTTGCCCCCACTGGTTTGCGGCTGCCGATAACGGGATGCCGCTTTGGATGGCCGCCTTGAATTGCTGTAACTCAGGCTGATTGTACCTATCGTTAACAAAGGCTGCAACCAACTCAAATGGCAATCCATGCTTTGCGGCAATTACCTGGAGACGGCGCAGGTTCCAGGCATTTTCACGAAAGCGTCGTTCGGCCTCACCAGGAAGCAGCTCAACAGGTTGTGGCGGGCGGGTTTGTGCCGGAAGGTTGCCGGTGACGGAAGCGGTAACGGGTTGCCCGTCTTGCCCAGGAAGCGTTGCGGTGACTTGTTGCTGAAGCATCTGGCCAAAGTCGGGGCGCATTCCCTGTCGAGCTAGATCATTTTTCGGCGGTGCGGCCATATTAGCATCTCCTTGTTGTTGCTGTGCCTTCCCTGGATTCAAAATTGCCCCCTGCTCCTGGTTGCGCCGGCCCATCATCTTATTCATGAATTGCTCGACCGGAGACGGGGGAGCACTATTGGCAACGATCTGATTTACAATCTGCTGCTCGGCTGCTTGATTTGCGATTACAGGATTTGGTGCAGCCTGATTTGCGATTACAGGATTTGGTGCAGCTTGATTTGCGATACGCAGATCAACAAGTCCTTGCTCGTTGAATATTGGCGGCAACAATGGCTGTTGTTGCGGCTTAGACTGTTCTTTAAGTTGCCGCTCAATTTCGTCGGCCAACGCTTGGATTATTTGCTCTTCTTCCTCTGGGGAAACCAGTTTAACTGGCGGCTTGCTGGATTGATTCTTAGGAACCGGTACAGGAACACTGACTGGTAACAGCGGAACATTGAATCCCATCTTTATTCTCCGTCTCACACGTTGAACAGGTTCTTGGTCGAGTAAATCTTGGAGGACGTTGTGTTGGACAACAGGTCATCAAGGAATCGAAGGATGTCACCCTGCTGTGTCAGCCATAATCTTTGTGCGCCTAGCAACGAGTCTTGTGTGTTGCCGATTGCCCCAAGGTAGGCTTGCACGGCACGTTCCCACTGGTCTTGTGCCGTCTGGCCGGTTTTGATTGCTTGCTTGGCGGCTTCCAGTCCACGCCCCGCCATAGCAAACGGTGAGCGTGGCGTAACGTAGGCTGGCCGGACACTGTTCAGATAGTCGGCCAGAAAACGGCTGCGCAATTGTTCCTCAAGCATTGCTTCACCCTATTACCAAGAGAATACTGATTTTTGGTTGCCTTTCAGCCACGGAACGAGGGTGTCGGTGGCTTTGCTGATGTACTGATCCCAGTAGCGATTCCAGATGGGAGACTTGTTTTGTTGCTGTGTGGATTGTGTCGATTGACTTTCTGGGGTCTGGTTTTGTTCGCTACTCGACGATGGATTGAAAAGCGGTGCGATTGGTTTTGCGCTCATGCCAAAGAGCGGAGAAATGATGCTGGCGCCACCGCTTTGTGGCGTAGCTTGCTTGGCAATATTGGCAAATAGCTGGTCAACATACTTGTTGACTGCATCATTCTGGTTTGGGTTGTAATACGTAAACCCAGCACTACTTCCAGCTTGATTGACCAAAGGAATGTTCCCCTGGAATGGGATTCCCCGTTCTGCAAGACCGATCCTAGTTGATTGCCCAGGGTCAAAAGTAAAGCGAATCTTGCTTACGTTTCCTTGACCTGCTTCGGTGTTAAATGCGCCTTCACCTTCAGAGCCTTCTGACGGTTGACTTGGTGGTGAAGGATTACTTGGCTCTGATGGTGTACCCGAATCTGCTGGCTGTTCTGGAGACGTATTGTAGCTGTCAATTATCTCTTGTACTTTGGTTTTGAGGATTTCTGCGGCTCCTGGCGGTAACACAATGCTATTTCCTGGCAGATGGGCATATCTGGTAATAGCGTCTTCGTATGGTTTCAACTCTCCAGGCGTCATCTGCATTGCCTGTTTGACCGGAATCCCAAACACGTCACGCATGGTGGCGAGAATGCTCGGCAACGGCGTGTAGGTATCGCTTACGTGGGAGGGTTTTATGTATGGATGCAGATTTAGGATATTTGTCCATAACATTTCGTAGTCGTCTGTAGGCGGCAGATTGTATGCGACATCATGTGTTATCTGATTGAAGGGACGCTCTGCCTCTGGGACACTTTGCGGCACGTAACCTTGTGCAGGCTTGAGCTTGATGCTTCCGAGGTTCTTGGACTTAAGAACCTGGTGGACCCAAAGTGGCAGGGAATAAGACTGGCCAAGAAAATACTGATCTAGAAACTTCTTTTGTCTCTCCGGTAAACCATTGGGAAAACCAAACTCCACCCATTCTTCGATGGTGGCATAATCATTGGCTCGGTCTTGGATTGCCTTGTAGGTTACTGTAACAGGAAACTCTGAGCCATCCGGCAGTTTGACATCAATCGGATTGGCATACTTGTACTGGTAGGTCCTGTAAGCCATATTACATTCCTTCTCAACGTGCTTACCTGATGATTGCCGACGTTAACCCAAACCGTGACAGGAATGACTCCAACGGTTTGCGTTGCTGTGTCACCGTTGTTGAGGCGGGTGTCGGATTCGCGTTAAACAGCGTATTTCCTTGCTGAGTTTGCGGTTGGCTTGGCGGGGTGGAAACACGCGGATAGAACTGTCCCGAAACATTAACCGGCGCACCGCCTAAAGCACTTGACGTGTTGCTGCTATTGTTTGCCAATTCTGGATAGGCAGAATCCAAATCAGCAAACAACTGTGACGAGTCTTGTGGGGTAAAGAGCTGCTGGGCAGGTTGGGCGGTAAGGCTTTCGGCCATTTTCCGAATGGCCGTCTCAAGCTGTGCCCGCGCTAGAGCCTCTTCCGGTTTTGCATAAACACGGGTGAGCTTGGATTTTGTTCCTGAGCTAAACCTTGTGGCCTCACTGGGATTGACGTAGCGTCCACCTTGAGCTAGGGCCGCTTGTTGTCGCTCCAGATCATAGGCCCGCGCAAGGCTGGGGCTGGAATCGGCATAAGACGGAGCCTTTAATTCCAATCCCGTGAATCGGCTAGTAGCCCGTCCAGCCTGGTCTCCGTACATCCTCATGGCCGTGTACGGAGAAACTGGAACCGCTCCCCCTTGCCTTCGACTTGCAACATTTGTCCTGTCAAGGATGGCCCCGCCGTCTGGAGCGTAGCCGACCAGTCGCTCCCCATACACCGGCTGGTACGGGTTTTGGCCGCTCCCGTGCAAAATGTAGTCGCCGCTGGCTGTCCGTGTGACTGTGTACGGGGATGCAGATGTCATGTCTGCATAGGGCACGCGGTAGGTGCTGTCAGCCTTGTACGTTGTTCTGACGAGCTTTCCTTCCGGCGGCAAGGCGACATCATTGATAATTGATTCAATAGCTGAAGTCACAGCATTAAGCTGGGCTTTGTCGGCAGACCGTTTTGGAGACCAGTCTGCCGATTTGCCCAAGATTGATTTGGCGACCGTGGAAATGGCCTGGTCCAGCTCTTTTCCAAGCTCACCGCGAGACTTGCGTGACGACCTAGAACCGCCCGCTGATCCAATACCGCCAGATGATCGCGACACACTGGAACCGGCAGAACCATAAGACGAAGAAGTTGGGCTGTAGCCCCAGCTCATTAAATCAGAATACGCCATGACATCCTCCGATCATGCCTACACGTTCATAAGCCATTCAGCAAGCTGTTGCTGGGCAAGGTAGTCGCGGTACCGCCCAGAGAGGAAATCCAGTAGGTTGCTTGTCGCTTGATTGGCAAGGCTGCGGGCAGAAAGAAGCGACTGGAGGTTTTGATTGATATTGTTCGCCCATAATCCTGCCTTGTCACCGCTTGAGCCAATCGTATCGACGGTCGCGTTCTGCGCCGGCGTAAAGCCAGAAATCCTGCTTTGTGGCTGCGTCGGCATGACGCCAAACAGGGGGGCAGAGCCTAGTCCAAACAGTCCGCCACTGGCACCGCCACTGGAACCGCCAAAGAGTCGCGGCAACACATTGAGAACACTCCCCAGTGCAGAGTTGGCGCCAGAAGCGATGTTCTGGGCGGCCCCAAGGGTAGCATCCCTGTTAGCACGTTGCACCTGAAGGCTGCGAAGGGCAACGTCATAGTTGCGCCTCATTGCCTCAGTGTCAAGCCCAAGCCTGCCGCGATCAATCTCTCCCTTTTGAGCCAACCCCAACAAGCCCTGTGCATTGGCAAGGATTCCCAGCAGCTTTGTCGCTGCCGCATTTTCGAGTAACGCTTGCCCTTCCGCCCGCGCTCGACTCGCCAAAGCCATCGACAGCAACGGATCATTCATATTATTTCCTCCTTGATTTCCCCATGACATGCGAGATAAACCAGAGCCTCCAGATACACCTAACGGCATAAATGGCTGCAATGCTGTCGGCTGAAATATTGTTGTCGGCCTACCAAGGATTGTTTTCAGTGCCGCACTTGGCGAACCAAGCCCAGCAGTCAGTGCTGGAATTGCTATCATGATTAAGTCCCCCACCCAACTTGACACAACAGCACGGCGTCACCAGAAACAGTGTAGGCGATAGGTACAACCGCACCGATCTGAATCTGTGGTGTGCCCGTGCCGGTGGACGGAATGTAGGCCCGAATAATGCTCCCGCTAGGAATATTGCCCACCAATTCCTTGACTGAAACGTACCAGGAAAAAATCGGATGTGATTGATCTTCCGCCGGAGAGGATGTTACCGACGCCAACTTAATCGCGCCATGGACCGACCCCTCAAAACGACTGAGGCTGCCGCTGGTTGTCAGCAGATTCGGGCCAGCTTTACCGCCCATCACGCGCAACGTGTCGAAACTGCTAGCGGAACGAATCGACCGAATCACAATCGCCAAACTGGCCAACTCGTCATCAGATAGGTTAAGATCGCTGAGGGGATAACTGGTTCCCATGGTTGTCCAACAAGATCACGGAAAAACGCCGAATCCTTACACGGGCATTTCGTTGCTGACCATACATCCTGACGTAAACCACAGGGTTGGCGGCCAATGTGCCGACAGCCGATACGTAAGCCTTGAGGACTACAGTGGATTTTAGGTCCTTGCAATCCACAACAAAGCCTGTCTCTGTCGATTGAATCGGCTGGCCACTGGGAAGTGTGGCATGGGCCGGAATGATCGAGCCGTCAGCCGCCAACAACTGAATGGACACTTGTTCTGAAAAATCGGTTTCCTCTAGGCCAATCACAATTGCCATGCGAATCGTGACCACGCCCTCTGAAACCGGCAACAAAATCGGAGCCGAAAGGATTTCCCAGTCAATTACACCGCCGGATGTCGCAGATTCGCTGACAACAAACTGATCAATAACAGAAAGGTTTTGGGTGTAAAAGGTTCCGGTGAATTGCTGACTGGAAACTCCACTAATACTTGCAACCCAGTTGGCCAACGGAGCGGAAACCAGTCCTTCTGTTTCTGGAGCCAAGCCCAATGTCATGATGGCGCGCGATGCGTAAACCGAAATGATTTCATACCCTGTTGTTCCGCCAGAACCGTCAGAAACCACGACACTCTGGCCAACCTTGCCGTCTAACGCGCCTGGTGTTGGGTCAACAACGATGTAACCGTTGTTGTTGCTGTCATGTCCACTGCTGATTACCGTGTAGTCAATACCATCAATCGTTACCGTTTCTCCAGGTGGCGGAGTCCGTGACATTGGGCCGTTGACAATCAATCCGCCCTTAATGAGACCGTCACTGGCCAACTGGCAAGCGAGAGGCTGGGAGGCAATGTACTCAATCCCTCGTGTCACGGACCGCAGCAAAACAGGGATTGAGTACGTTGATGCGAAGCTCCACGGCTCTGGGCCGCGAACGTCGGCGGACAGCCAAAACAGGATGTTGCTGAACGCCGAAACAGTGTCTCGCGCGTAGGATTGATTGATCGCATAGATACTGCCGTCGGTAGCACTGGCCACCACCACTGGCCTAGATTCAATAACCGCACTTTCCCCGTGTGTGAACCAGTGAGGATAACTTTCTTCCCAGTAAGCCTTGGTTCGGTCACAAAAACAAATGGCAGTATCGGGATAATTGGCGGCACTTGTCGCCAGCTTCACGAAACAACGCAACGTTCTGGTGCTTGGGTTGTACACCAAAAACGGCAGCTCACTATCACCGGCAATTTTGGATTCAACCCAATAGTCGGCAATCTGGTCGGCAAGAATCTCATGCTTGCCTTCATTGTTGATAGCCCATAAGCCTGCGTCGTCCAGGACATAAAGAGCATTGTTGCCAACCGCAACAGCGCGGGGATTCAGCGCCCCACGAGCCGCTACATGGACAATGGTGTAGTCTTCGCTCGGATCGCCGATCCAGAGCCAACGATAGCAATTCTTTCTGGTGAAGATGTAAACACTAGAGCGGTATGGAGCAATGGCCGTTATCGCTTCGTCACCAGCAACGGCTAGGTAAAGAACATTTTCGGCTGGAACGGCTTCTGGCAGTTCAGGCTCCGAGTAAAAGACGGCGTTGCGGTAAAGTTGGTTCGTGGAAACAGCGTAGAGATAGCGATTTCCAAACGGAACCACAACTCGCATGAACGGCGGCGGTGGAGCAAACCGATTGGCATATGGCCTGCCATTGTCGTAGGTCATTGGCAAGCGTTCGCCGCTGTACATAAGCGTCATGTCGCTGAGCGAATCAGAGTATGTGGCGGTCTGGTTGGCTCCAGGATTGTCGAGTTCCGCCACCTTGTATAGGGTCCCAGGCTGATCAACAGTTGACCGGAATAACTCAACCTTGCTGACTCGCTCCTCATCACTCCCGAACACTGTCCAATCAAACGTGGTATTGGCATCGGCTGTAACCTCAGTGATCGGGCTGAGGTCAGTAACAAAACCAAACGTGTCCTTGTAGCGATAGGCACAATAGTAGCTGCCAGCGAAACTTTCCCCGCCAGTATTCGCTTGCACTGTCGGCGCATCAACTGGCGGAGTCACGCCAAGAGGATACCATCCTTTTGACGGAACATAAATCAATCCCCGCTCTTGACCGGAAATAGCGATCAGCCGCACATCGTGCGTTTGACAAAACCAGGCTTTTCCTTGGAGTTGTGGGGTCGTGTACGGCATAAGAAGGATTACGTGATCGGCAAGCTGGCCATGATTTCGTTCATCTTGATGTAGCCTTCAGCGTCCTGAACAACAACGCTCATATCACCGTTGAGGTCGGTAAAAAACGTAAATGACTGAACGGATTCTGGGACTCCGCCAGCCCCATAGTTCACAGAAACAGCCGCAACCCCGCCGCGCACATCTGCGCAGCCTGGTCGCTCAAACATCACATTGTCAGCGCGTAGGCAGTTTTCCTGGGGGACAACCAGTGGGTTGGCATAGGAATAAACACCCGCAAACATGGGTCCTTTAGTCTCCGTTCCTCAGAACTTACCCGAATCTACCAACGATAGATTCGACGTCTGATTCCTGCCTCCACGACCACCGCCCGACAAGTCGGGTCTTACACGGTTAGCTGCCGACATGGACAACATGAACCACAGGATAAACCGCACGTTCATCAGTTGTCGGTAACGGATAGGCTGCATCCGCTGCCTTGGCCCGCCGCAATGCCTCGTGTGCTAGTTCTGCCGCTTGCCGGACCCTCTGCGGATTGAGGATGGCCCATACTTGAAACTCAAGGTATCGCGTAAAGGCTTCCACCATGTACTCGGCAATGTCAATAGGCGCACTGATCGTATAGCAGCTTGTGCCAACCAATGGAGCAACCGGAGAATCCAGTGACAAATGCTGGCTGTCAGTTACGCTCGTAATAATCCTCTCGGAAATCGGCGGATTGGAACCCGCCATGCCCGTTGGCGGATTTTTATTGCCAAGCCTAAACACGCACCCGACCATATCGGGCGTGAACGCTGTACCGTTTCCAACAACAGAGTTTTCTGTAATAGCAACCGTTCCCTGTCGGCAGCGCGTCTGAAAGCCATCAAAAACCACTTGCGCCGGCAGAAGGGTGCGGCTGGCAAGGTATTCGATCCGTCCGCCAGGAGCAGAAACCGGCCCAGCAACCAAAAACGACAACCTTTCCAGATAGCGGGGCGAACCGGCAACCGTGCAAACAACCGTATTCTCAGAGTAATCCGGCGCTAACAGCAAGTAGCGATGCCACTCTTGAGGTGCCAACAAACGAACGTAACCGTTATCCACACCGGCAATGGTCCGGTAAACGGCACTCACCGAAACCGTATCGGCTGGTAACACGTACTCGGCTTGATACAGCCTAACCGTAGCAAGGACAATGGGTGATGTGACCTTGGGACCGTAACTGAGCTTCAGTGACGTTGTGGTTTCCACGCTGGCCACCGGAAAATGACCACGCTGCCCAGCGATGACAACATTGGCACGTTCAGCCCAAGACGGCAAGGTATCGGAAACAGTCAAGGACAGGTCTGAAGGATCGAATGTCCCTGTTGTCGTAACAGCAGGCTCAAGATCGAAGGATCGCCTCACCTGGAAGTATCGCCACTTGCTCTTGGCCGTTGCAATTGCGCGCATGGCATTTGAGACACACGAGCGCAGCCGTCCAAGGTGCGCTTCGGACGGCACGGAATCTGTCACGAACAACAGGTGCTCAATCGCGTCTTGAACGGTAAACACTGGCACTCCCCTATTGGCTGGCTTTGCGTCTCAGGAGGTTGTCTCGGTTGACTGGAGTAACACGCTTCTTGAGTGAATCAGGATAGAACGTACTCACTGTCGGCGGCGCAACTTGCCCAGATTTGCGCTTCATTGCCATCCGTGCAATGATGACGGTTTTCATGACTCAATCCCTTAGACTTTGACCATGAAGGTCGAGGAGCGAACTTGCCCGTCCACCGTTCCAGAAACCGTAATGATGTAAGCCTGTCCACTGTTCATGTACCCGCCGGTCACAAGCAAAAAGCTGTATCCGCCGTCATTGGACGTGGCCAACTGCTCAGCAAGGAGCACGTTTCCGTTTGGTTCGCGCACGGTGATTCGTACATCACTGGCCGTCACCGGCGACATGTTGGCATACCATCGGACGCAGATACGGTTCTCTGTGGCCGAAATGACATACGCCTCGATGTCGGCCCAGTAAGCCACCGCCGCCATAGTCGGCACAATGCCGGTCGGGTCGGGATCGGCTTGCGCACCAGTCACGCCTAGCACACGCCGGATTTGCTGGCGTTCCGCTGAGGTCCAGCCGCCAGCATTGACAAGACCATCGGCTGTAAATCGGTAATTCGTTCCCGATGTCTCAAGCATTGTGTTGATCTTGTCGGTCACAGTCTTACAAGCGGCAAGATCAGATGCTCCAAGGTTTGCCCTGAACGGAGAAAACTCGGCAACCAAGACGCTGTCGCCAAAGCATTCGGCTGTGTTGACGCTCTTGTACCTGGTCTCAATTCTGGCGGGCGGCGTTAGGGATTCGATAAAGCTCCGTGTCAACTCAGCGTAGTATCGACCATTGCCAATCGAAACCAGAGCGTTAATGCCCGTAGTTGTCCACGGCCCACCGTCAACACTGATCTCTGGGGTGCCAGTTTCACCAATAACCGGCGTGATGCCGTCAACTCCGACAAGATGAAAATAAACGCGACGCGCCTTGGCAGTTGTAGCGTCTGCCTTGTTCAGATATACCAGCATGCGTCTCCTCCTAAAGACGATGGACGGCCTCTTGGTGATTTCCGGCTCGCCGCCACTGATGATTGCAAGGTTTGGGGTACGCTTCGGTTCAGGGAATGTTGCCCAATTGATTGGCTCATAAGCAACTGGGGGGATATAATTAACATTCCACACGGCTAAAGCGACACCACCAACCTCAGCCGCATAAGGATGGAGCGGTGTCGTACCGTAGCGATAAGTTCCAAGCGGCCAATAATGAAGCAGGTTGTCTGGTTTACTTGACGGAAAGCCAAAACTAAACGCAGCTTGAAGTTCTGGAAACTTGATTTCCGTGTTCCAAATCGCAAGGCACCGCACACCGGCTGTAGTGTAATCGTTTGGCGCACCCTTTGGGCGCAGCCCAAGTGACAAAAGCGTTATATGACCAGAATATTCGTTAATGTTAGCAGTACCCGAATACGCCTCTTCTCCGTTGATGTACACTGAATAAGTGTTGTCGCCAACCGAGACAAACGCAATCCACTCAAGGGTTGTTGGGCTGCTAGTGCTATAATCCTTATAAAACGCAAGCACCCCAGATTGCCCGTACCTATGAATGTAAAGCCTACTTAGCTCATAATCATAATAGACTTCATCAACGGTTATGTAGGATTTGGTAGCTGCATCATAGCGATACAGCGTAAGCAGCCTAACCTTTTCTTGTTGCAGCTCTGGATCGCGCTCGGCCAACGTCACGCCCAACGACCACGTAAGCGGGGTCTGGGCAAAATCGACTGGAGCAACGAGAGCGTATGCAGGGCTACCAACAAAGACTGCCATAAATGACCGTTAGAGTGATTGGTACAACTCCACGCCCAACAGGTCTGCAAGACCTGGAAGTGTATCGCCGATGCTACTTATCAACCGTTCAATTGACAAAAAGATTGGATCGCCTGGATTGAGTTGCGTACTCGAAATCGTGAATGTGTGCCCAGTCGATGTCCAACCATACGGGCTTGGGGCTGATGCCGTCGACGCGTCAGATGCAACACTCCCAATGTAACCGTAATACGAACCAGGTTGTTCAAAACGGTAATGAATCTTAAGCCGCCACACCACGTCGCCGGAAAAGTCGCTGTGGGGACGCCAAATGACTCGCGCATACAAAGGCGCTGACTTGTCAACATGTCGCGGCAGCACCGTATCCACGGTTGCCATGCGGTAAACAGGATTGCCAACACTGAGAATCGGCACGGGATAAATGTAAATCTCGTTGGCTGCGTTGTAGTCGGCACGTTTAGGTGATCCGCCGGAATCCAGGGTTTCGGCTTTAATGTAGCCGCTCAATCCGCTGTCGTTGTCGGCCTGGATAGTCCAGTCAACTCCAACGCCAAAAGCACCGTTAGGACCAGTGGCATGAGCCACCATGTTGGCTGCGCTTTTTACCGAGGATGTGTGGAAACTCACATAAGGCGTCGGTGAGGTACCTAGTGGACCGCTAGGACTATTGGCTGGGTAATACGCCCAGTACAACGTCAGATTACCACTAGAGGACGCAGCGTTTGACGACGTTAAACCGTTGATTCGCAACCCACGAATGACGTTGGTGGGGTCATTATTGATCATGAAATCAAAGGTGGTGTCCACCTTGGCGCCCCACACACCGCCGACGGTCATGGCACTTGCCGGAATCCAGAGGAGGGATTTTTCGCTAGGCATGGGCTATTCCTGGTTTACGTACTTGGCCTTCTCTTTCTGGTCAAGCAACGGACACACTACCGTCTTGTCTTTCAGCTCGGCAACGAGCTTGTCAACAACATCTCGATGAGCACGCTCGATATTTTGGATGGTGGCGTCAAACCTTGTTTGCATATCTGGGATCAGTTTTGACGTTGTGTAGTAGCAGTACCACACTAACGCCGCCAATGCTCCGCCCTGAAGAATTGCGTTACCAATGCCTGTCGTTGACAGTGGGTCTGGGGTCAATCCGGCCTCTCCGAGAACTGTTGGCAAGAGTGCTAAGGCTGCTAAAAAAACGCCAATAAACGGGAATCTTTCCATGCTTGACTGTCCTCCTACCGCCGCCCACGGATGCCTGGTCGGGATGTCCACGAACAAGTCGGCCCACTGCACGTGTCGCGGTTTTCTGTAGGAGCATTCTGGGAGTCTAAGCCGCTCCCGCCATCTTGCTGGGGATTTGTGTTCGCGTCTCGGCTTGGCAACGGAAAAATCCCAGAATACCCGCCGCCAAACAGGTTGGCATAGCTGGGTGGGGTTGTGTTTCCCGATGCGGCACCGGCCAACGTATTGGCGAACATGGTAGCGAAAAACCAACCAGCACCCATGATGATTGCTCCTGTGGCCGACTTGCCCCGCCTAGAGCAAGAGGTACTTGGGTTGCCTGACAAATGAAAACGAAATATCGGAAACCGTGTAGGCTTCGCCATAACGAAGAACCCTCTCGAAATCTTCCGGTGTGCACCAGAAACACCCGTCGGGAATCTCAATATCCCCCTTGGGTCCAGTCACCCAATCAGGTCCCCACGACATATTGTCGAGCAGGATTCCAGGGGGATCATTGCGAACGCCGACGGCAGTCCAGGAGTGGGCCGTCCGGCCACGGGCGTACAAAAAGCCTTTGCTGTCACGCTTGGCGGGAAGACCAGACCAGAAGGCTTGCGATGTCCCAAACCACACCGGCAATCCTGAGAGGATCGCGTCCCTTGCCTCAGCGTAACTGGTGATCGGTGCGTACTGCCTAGCCTGGAGTTGTCCGGCAATCGGCTCCAATTCGTCCGGCAAACCCGACCGACAGCTTCCCCACCTTACGGCCAGCATGTCGTCATCTTGCGGCGGAATCGTGATCGTTGTGCCGTTGACCTGGTACGTCCCACGCCGCAGGAAGCCATACCTGTGGACACCCAAGACGCCATAGGCGACAACTGCTCCGTCGCCAACAATCTTGCACTTCCCGATCTCGACACGGGCTAGTGCGTACACAGCCTCACTGGAAAAGTGCCCAGCCCACTGAGCGCTTTCCCGCACGCACGCAAGGGCCTGCAACACATCAGCAATGCGTGCGCCGGCCCGACCGACACACGTGCCGCGAGTCTGGGGGACATACTTAGGATAACTGCCGACAAGTTTGCGGTACGCATCCCACAGGACAATGTTCCCCTTGGCCTGGTCTTCCGTCATGATGAGCCACGGGGCTTGATCGTGGAACGTTCCACATTCCTCAAGAATCTTGTCGTAAGTCTTCTTATCGAGTTGCCACCCGCCAAGCCTTGTGAAGTCAATCATTATTCCAATCCCTTGGCAATATCACGCCACACGCGAATGTGGTCTTCCATGCTCTTCAGCTCTCCATTAGCCGCCATCTCGTCAAGAGTTTTTCCAAGGACGTTGCGTAACTCAGCAACCTGGACGTTGGCATTAGGGAACTTCTTGTAAACTTCCTGGTTGCGTGTAAATGTCGCTTTAATAATCTCGTCGGCTGTCTTGTACTTTCCGGCGGCAATCTCGTCTGCTACAGCTAAAAAGACACCACGCACGGCCTGTTTTAGGTCAGCCGACAATCCCTTGGATTTCTCGCGGACTAGCTTAGTAATGGGACTGTCAGGAACCGGCTGCGGACCTGGGTCGGGCGGTTGGTCGGTACACTCCCGAAAACACCGCACCTTGTTGCCGTCAAGGATGTACATGACCGGCACATCGCCGACCCTAGCAAAAAATGCCTTGCTGCCGTCAGGCAATGTGAACACGGTGTTGTAGGTGATGGCAGCTTGTGAGACAGCCGCCGACGCAGCAATCGCCACAATAGAAAGCAAAAGCGTGCCAATGGCAACCGCATCCATCCAGTACGTTTTAATGCAACGGGCAATGCGACGTAGCATTGAATTGCTCCATTAAACAGTGGGTTCAGCGTTATCTTTGGGTTTCGGAATCTTTGGGTTTCGGACCGTTGGCTTTCTGCTTGAAATGCAACTCACGAATCAGATTCGCAATCAAAACGACCATCTGAATGATTGTCAAAATCTGCGGGAACGCGCCGGCATAGTCACCGAAGTCAGCCATCACCGTGCGGTCGTGGTTGGTGATGTACGGAGAGATGAGGTTGTAGATGTTGATGAACTGCTCAGACTCTACAAACTTTTTGGTCGTGTTGACAACCACATCGTCAACGCCTGTGCTTGTGTACTGCGAAATAACCTGCAAAAGGTTGAGAGCATTGAGCAGATAGGCTTGAGCGGCGCTGGGGTTGGACCAATCAGGAAATGTGATCAAAGCCTGGATGTCGATGGCTTCGTTGCTGAAAATATCCCGCAACAGCCTAAGCAACCGGATCATGTCGGCTAGTCGCACAATCGAAACAGCCGACTCAGCCGTAAGTTTCTTCAGCTCCGCCGGTAGAGCCGCTTCGTCGAACTTGTCGCCCATCGCCTTTCGTAACGCCTGTGATACATCAAGTGCTTGCAGCATGTCTTCCTCCGTTGGTTTCCTAGAGGTTCACAAATCCTTGGCACTTACGGTTGGTTTTCTTGCAAACTTCAACAATGTGTCCAGCAGGGTCGCTCGCGTTGACAAACGCCTTGGGGTCCCCTGGAAAGTCGGCTAACTGCGACAGGTAAATGTCGTTGTCCTTGGGCGTGTAGCCGTGCTTCTTGGCGTCCGCGACCAGCTCTTTGAGCTGCCAATCATTAAACTGATCTGAAAGCCAGTGTCTTCCTTTCAAAAACTGGGTTGTGGTGTTGACAACCGCACAAACCGGCTGGTGGCGCTGGAGTTTCTTTGACTGGCATGCTGGACAAGACGGCTTCTCGTCACGAAGGTGCATCGCCTCGAACGTCTTGTTGCAAGCTAAGCATGTGTAGTCATACGTGACGTAACCCATCCTTATGGCTCCTACTTACCGGCCATTGCCCGTTGTGCGGCTGCTGCTTCAGGCTGCGGAACAGGGGGGCGTTCCGGTTGTGGCTGTGGCTGCGGCTGCTGGGTGGGTGCCTGCTGCGCCGGTTGCCCCTGTTGGGCTGGCTGAGCCTGTGCCTGCTGCATCTGTTGTAGCATGGCCTGCTGCTGGGCCTGTGCTGCCTGCACTTGCTCTGGACTGAGCATGACATCCTTGAGGTCAAACCCAACAAGCTCCGACCACTTCCGCATGATCGCCAGCACCGGCTGCATGCTACCAGTCGCAGTAACGATCTGCTGAATTGCCCCACTGAAGGTCCGCATAAACTCGTTGAGTTCTTCCAACTCAGCTTGCCGCCCACGGACCTTACCTGGACCGGCACTGACACTGTACTCCAACTCCGAGTGAATCCAGCTATCGGGATCGGAATTGACCAGCGACCAAATCGCGTAACCGATCCTCCCCAGGGCCTTGGTTCCCGTCACATCATTCAGATACCGTGCCGTGGCCAAAGCCTCAATCTTGGCAAGATCAATCTGCCACTTTTCAACGAGCGAAGCCATGTAGTCAACGCGAAGTGTGGCAAACGTCTTGCGAATCGTCACATCGGCTGCGGATCGAGGCTGTGACTCAGGGGTGGAGCCGTAAATCAGCTCGTTCAATCCTGTCCGCATCTCGATCAAGCGGTGTAGTGTCTCGGCAAGTCGCCACGGCTCAGACGGCACAGGGGGACGCGAGAGGAACTGCACCTGGTCATCAACTGACCGCTGGTGAACGTCGAGGGGGATCACCACCTCGTCAGCATCACCATCAAGCAGCTCACGCACCTGGTCAGCAGCATCCGTTGGAACACCAAGCACATCACGAGACTGCCGCCAAGTCTTGGTGATGAGGTGCGACATGAGAAGATTGAGGGCTTTAATCTCGCCAAGAGCCGGCGCAAGCGGGGGAATCGGATAGCAGTATCCAGGCATCCGGCCAAAGTCAATGCACGTCACCGGAAACGGGTTGTCGGCCACAGGATCAATTGGCCAACCCAGATATTGGCCGACAG
Source organism: Chloroflexota bacterium (assembly GCA_029782225.1). GTDB lineage: Bacteria > Chloroflexota > Anaerolineae > Anaerolineales > Villigracilaceae > JAKOVF01. Next base: position 27,764 of record JAKOVF010000130.1, read on the forward strand.
CAAAAGGGTCGTCCCCGTAACCGATCACATTCAACGGCGACTCGAACCCGTCGCAGATTTCCAGATAAACCTTCTTCGGCAAAGTCCGCCACAGCTCACGTTCGTCAGGGTCCATCTTGGCGGTCAGGGGAATCGCGCCGGCCCGTGACCAAACCCGATAGTACGTGACCAAATCGCGCTCGCTCTTGGCCTTGAGCTTGTCGATTTCCGTTTGAATCGGCTTCTTCCCTGTCCCCAGCGTGGTGGACGCATTGTAGCCGCGCTGAAGCAATTCCGGCTCAATCCCCCACCGCTCGGCCACCACCAGCCGTGGCTCACTCACCCGAATGGCAACCCAGCCCGCATCTTCGTAGGACCATGCTTCTGGGTCAATTAAAAAGCTGTCGGCAAGGATGTGCTCATGACCGATCTGAATCCCACCGTCTTCACTCACTTCGACAACGGGAATGGCAACGGCGCGGCCAGTCAACAATCCATCAATCGTCGCCATCCGTGACAAATCCGTAAGACCGTACCGCGCCGGCCAATAGTTGAGCATCCGTTCAATGAGCGTAGCACGCAGCTTTCGTAGCGGCATAAGAGCATCGTCTTCCTGGCTCGCCGCCGTTAATAGCTGCATAAGCATGGGATCATTGAGGCCCTCAATCCCAGAGATTTGCGGGAAAACCCGCTTGGGCGACACCCGCCGGACAGGGGCCGACCATGACAAGAGGGGGCCTAACAGGGAAACGGCTTCGTAGGCTTTGAGGATTTGGACTTGAAAGCGTGGCCTCGTCTCTGGACCAGCCTTCCCGTAAAGGCGGATCAGGCTTTCGTCAGTCGTTGGACTGAAGGAAAAGTAGAACGCCCGCACTTCGTCACACGCCGAGCGCCACGGGGCCGCGTCTTGCTCGGCGCGTGATAAGGCCTCAACCCAACGACGTGTGACCTGTCGCCATGTTACGGGCATGTCAGTTACGTCGCTTCCTTTTCTTTGCGATGCTTATCTTCCTTGACTGTCGGAGCAGGCTCGCAAAAGTCCCAAGCACCGACAATCCTTAACTCGTCACGCGGGCGATATTGCACGGTAGGTTCGTTAAGCCACGGGGCACCATACACAACCCTCGTCCCACGTTCCGTGTCCACAAACAATGTCACCAATCCTTGGCCTGCAACACGCCATACCCGTGCCGGATAAGGGTGAGAGCTGCGATCAGCATTCCTGTACCAGAGAACTGTTTCACCAACTTTCGGTTCACGCGCCGCCATGTACAAATACCTCCATGAAATTACCTGCTTGCAAACGGTTGCATTATATCATATTTGCGCGCTTTTGTGACGCTCCGCTAGGGCTAAAGCCCTGCGGCTTCTTGGGCAACCCCCGCCATCGCAGAGGTTAGCGCCCAACGGCTGCGTCCCAGCCGAACGTTGATACTCCATGTCGATATTATAGCACGCATCTACAGGTTTGTCAAGGACTACCACCACCCAAAACGCCAAGGCGCACATTCTTACGCCGTTGCTTCTTGCTGCGATTGAGTAATTCCTTTCGCAATCGCTCCTTCTGGTCAGCTACGGTCGGACGGACAACATGCTTAGGGTGGGCCGCAATCAGATAACCCAAGCAGTCCATAAGATGGTTGTCTGCGGCAACTGGCGTATCATCAACTCCGGTTCGCCCAACCCTCTTGCGGTAACTCAAAAACTCCCGCTCTAGGTTGGGACAACGGGCCTGCAAATACAGGAACTTGGGCATGTACACGCCGCCGCCCAATTCCCTGGTGATCAGTGTGTCCCGAACCTCAGCAATCCTTCCCGCTACGTCCGTGCTCCCTGGATAGAACCCTGAGCCAGTACGTACACTCGCGATCCCCAGCTCCCGAAAATAGTTTTCCAAGAGTTTGATCGCTGTGTATGAAACACCCGCCGTCGAAACCCTTGCCCCTTGCATGTCGATGTAGAAAGCCTCTGGTCGCCGCCCCTGGAGCTTTCGCTTGATAGCTTGGGCCATTTGTTTTACATCGCAGTTGCGAATGTAAACCTCGTCGTAGGCAATGATGAAGTCTCCGACTTCCGGCGGGGGAATCGCAATGAACAGAGCCGCCCCGACGGTGTGCCCTGGGTCGATAGCGACGTAGATTGTCCAGTCTTGCGGCGGCATCCATGCCATGACGTTGGGAAAGAGTGAGTCGATTGGGTGACGCGGCGTGCCCCCATAGTAAATGGGCAAGGCGTGCACAGATGGCGAAAACTCTGGATAGACTAGGACCGAATCCAAGGCGAACTCGCCTTGGTCTCTGGATTTGCGCTCTTCCTCTGTCCATAGAGCTAATGTCCGACGGCGTTCTTCTTCGGGTAAGTATGGGTTAGCCGAAAAAATACCGCGAAACTCGACAACACTCGGATTGGGCAGCCCGCTCTCTTGCTCGGCTTGACGATGGAGCCTGATGAGTGCGTTGTTTTTGGAATGAGGGAATACTGCCCAGATAAGTTTGCCCCCACGGTCAGCAAGACGAGAAATCAACTCCGGCACAAAGGCTTCCTGTTTCAAGTCTTCGTCGATCATGACGAGATCGACAGGATCGCTTTGGGGAGGCTCACGACCACTAGAGAATGCCCGAATCGTGGTCCCACACATCGGATGGCCAGGGGCAGGATCAATGATGACCGATGAGAAAATACGATCCTTTTTGAACCGCCACGCCACCGTCCTCACGCAACGCTCTGGAATGAACGGACGGGCTGGCATCCTTTCAGACTCGCGGCCCGCATCAAGTACAGGGTCCCACGCGCGAAGTTGCTTTGTTTGCGGGTCCTCGATAATCCAGTAGGCCCCTGGACAAAACAGATACCGCCACACGGTACGGCCAATGTTGGATTCCTCGTAGCAAACCACCCAAATATCCAGGGGGCGGTTGGTGGGGTACTTGCCGTAAGGGTCTTGTCCAAGCGCCGCACGGGCGACTTCGGCATAGCACGCCATAGATTTACCGGAACGGACACCACCCCGAAAGACTCGCACCTTGGCTGGGCACGCATGGAACCGCTCTTGTTCCGGCATCGGACGGTACAGGGCCAAACCTGCCGTCCGCCGCTCAAGCAATTCCTGGGCTAACTCACGCAAGACTTGCCGCTTGGCTTCACCGTCTAGAGGGATATGGCTCAGGTCAACCATGGCACAACCCCTATCCTTCTAGGTCGCTGTCATCAACTGGCGATTCGTCTTGAGTCGGGGGTACTTGACTTTCCTCTGGAGTGTCTTGCCCGTCGGCTTCACTGGCAAGCAACTGCCTGATCGTCTTCTCAATTTCCTCGTCAGACATCTGGGCGTAACGGCTGGCTTGTAGCTTCCGCCGTGCACTAGCCTCCAACGCATCGAACACCCACTTGATGGCCTGGAGCGTTGTCCTTGATCCTGGATTCCGCCGCATGGCCTCGACAAGCTGGAGCACAAATAGCCTTGCAGCGCCAGTATGCCCACCAAGCATGGCGAGCAGGTCTTCGAGAAGAATATCTGGATCGGGAACTTCCCGCACACTACCCGAACGTCCACCAGCCAAGCCCGTCAACACCGCATGCTCAGCCGCAGACATCAGGGTCTTGTGCAGCTCTTCCGTGTACTTGAGATCGGCATTGGCACGCCGATCCTCAGCCACAATCAAAGGATGGAGTTTATCGGCACATTCCATACAGACAACCTGTGACCTTGGGCTATCTATCGCACCCTCTGGGTGACGTGAATACAGGACGACTGTCTCGCCAACGGAGACAGTCGTCCCGCAATGCTGGCATTCCGTAACACGTTCCGACAGCTTTGGCAGCTTAGAACGGAAATCGGACATAGGCTCGAAGTGTGTCACCATCGGCACTGGCCGAAGACATCGCCAAACCGATCATCATGATCGCGTTGGATTGTGCCTCAGCAGCGCTGGCGGGCAACGTGGGGATGGTTTGCACCTTGCCGGTGTCGGCGTTGGTGATCATCGAATTGGAACTGATTGCGTCGGCTGCCGTCACCGTCACCGGCCCTTCCTTGATCAGCCAGAAAAGGTCCCCGTCGGCGACATCGGCATTAAGTTCGGGGTCCACAACACCGGCCACAGCCTGCAAGCCTTCGCCGGTCTTGCCACCTACCCGCTTGCCGACATAGTCGCTCTTCCAGTTCACCAGTGCTCCAGGGGACAAGGCTGCCCCAGAATCATTGCGAACCAGAACGGCCCGCCGCCGTCGGTTGGTCAGACGGGCACCCTCTTGCACGGTATCGGAAAAGATGGCCTCATAACCTTCGAGCATCGACACCTTGGCCTGCTCGTCGGCAGTCGGCGTCCTGCCGAAATAGGTTTGGCCTAGTCCAAAAGGCTTCGCAGCATAATCCATAAACACACCTCCAAATCCTAAAGTGTCTCTTTCTTCTTCTTCTCTTTCAGGCAGCCAAACAGGTTATGCGTAGTTGTAGAGCTTCGCAAACCATCGCGGCGACTTGAACTGCCACTGACCGAAGAAGTAGATCAGGAACAGCCAGCTCGCCGTTCGCGGGTCCCAATCCGGCCCCTTGGAGTCGAACAACTGAGACGTTAGGGCGTGGAGGGTGATTTTGCTCGTGTTGAGAATGTAGCCCGTGTTGGCCGGAACCCCATACTCGTCAATGATGTCCACGCCGTCAATCGAAAACCCACCAGGGAAGCCAATCTCTGTCAGCCGACGGGCCGGCGCCAGGATTCGCTGCCGCTCCAGGACACCGTTCACCAGCTCGGTGTAAAGTTCCGACGAGAGGATGCACAAGTCAGGACGGCCTTGCTGCCCTTGAGCCGCTGTGCACCACTTGATCGCTTGACGAATCGCCCGCTCACCCGTGTCTTTGAACGTGGCGTGCGAGCTGTCCACCCACCGCGTGGAAGACCAGTTGACTAGCTTCGGCGACCAGGCACCGTACCGAGCCTGTCCCTTGCCGCTCGGCCAGTCCGTCCCCAAGGCTGCGTTCGGCTTCACGGACATATCAGCCGACCACACCGCCCCACCGCTACCAGGGGCCGTGCTCATACCGGCGTACACGTCATCAGGGATGGCGATCAAATCGGCTGCCGTCACCGAGACGCCGTTGCCCATGAAACTTTCAATCCCCGCCAAGTCATCGGGTTCAAGAGCATCCTCATAGAAGCTCAGCCCGAATTGCTCGACAAGGCTCTCCTCCATGTCTGGAACGATCTTGGCGTAACGATCCAAGATTTGGGCGTCCCCCTGGTTCTGGAGCCGTTCCTTCTCCGTCATGGAATCGGAGACATACACGCCGCCCCACTCCAGGTTGGCGTATCGGTACTTGTCCGATTCCACATAGTCGATCACGCCCGCACCGAAGTTTTGGACTTCAGGTTTCGCCAGCTTGATCGGCCACTGGAGCATCGTACCGTTGGCCCCAGTCTCGATTCGACCACGCGACCGAAGCATCGCAAAGACAGGCTGGTTGTTGATGGTAACATCTTCAACCTCCTTGAGATACTTCGGGGTGGTTGTTGCAACAATTTGCAGTGCGTTCATTCAACAAACCTCCGTGACTGAAACTAAAACTGAACACCTGCTGCACGTGCTTGTTCAGACAAGATTTGTCGGAAACTCTTGGTTGTGCCGACTCCGCCGCGCGGTTGGCTTCCTTCACCACCGGCACTACGGGCCGACTGACGACGCTGGAGAGCGGGCGCAGGTTGCGCCGGAGAGGAGGGAGGTTGCTGCGTAGTTGGCGGCGTCGCAACCTGTTGCTGTTGGGCAGGTAAGGATTGGTTGGCGGCCTGCGCCCCACCACCTCCAGCTAAAAGGTTGCCCAAGGTCAGGGCAATGGGAAGAAGGGATTTCACGTCGGCTGATACAGCCCACTGGAGAAACGTTTGCACAAACTGCCCTTGGGGAGTCAGGACCGGCTGGTTCGTGATCGGGTCAATCACCGGCGCTCCATCGGCCCCACGCACAAAGAAGTGCTCGGCATTCTCACGAATAAGACCCTCAATCGTTGAACGTTCGTTCCGCCGGTCAAACTCTTCCTGCAAAACCTGCTGGATCGTTTCCTTGAACTGCGGAGCATTGAGGACCACCCCGACAGGATCGTGGAGCAACCGATCCAGGTTTTGCTCGGCCCATTTCTCACGGGCACGGTAAGCCTCGGCGTACTTCTCGTACAACGGGTTAACCGCACAGACTTGGCCATCCACACCGACCGTCAGATAGCGTGCCCACTCAGGATTCCATTCGGGCGGTTTCGGCCAGTAGTCGTTCTGCGGCTCAACCGGCTGAGGCTGAGGCGCCCCGACAGCCGGCGCGCCTCCCTGCACACCGGCTGCCTGCGCCCCCGTGTTTCCACCGGACAAAACTTCCCGCACCTTGTCCAGATGCGGTACAACGGCTTGACCAATCTGGGCAAACTGATAGAGCTGCGGCCACACTTGGAGAATGCGGGCAAATGTATCGACCGCAGCATTGTCGTCGGCAATACCGTAAACAGAAGGATCAATGCCACGTTGCTTGATGGCGGCAATGATCGCGGCGGCTTGCTGGGCTTGGGCCTGTCCTTGCGGCTCAACAGGGGGTGTGGTGGATTGGGGTACACCGCCTTGGGCCGCCGTGGTCATGTCGCGAAAGCTGGGTGACTGCTGGCCGAATGCACCGCCGGCGCTACTCTGTCCAGCGATAGGCTCGCCCCCGCTCGACTGGCCAAGGTCGGCTTGGCTCGGTCCAGCTTGTCCCTGGTCGCTACCCGTATTGCCACCCGTCACGTCCATTTGAGAACCCAAACCGCCATTCAAATCGTCACTCATTAGGACCTCCTCAAACCAAAACCTTTATGCCCATACCTCGTACGCAATTGCAAATAGTTGCTATATATTATACCACACGGCTTTTCAAAAATCGCGTCCGCGCAAAAGTTGCAAAATAGAAAGCATGTACAGGCCATGGATTGCAACGAGAATAGGCTTCTGTCGGAAACGATCTTCATGATCTGCTCTCCGCCCCCGCATATCCCAGCGTCCTACTGGCAGCTCTACCGCTGGTGTACTCGCGGGATCGTGCCCAAGAGGGGCCAGCCGCCAATCAAGCTGGAGCACTTCAAGGTTGGCGGCAGAATCTTTACGTCGATTGAGGCTTTGAATAGGTTCTTTGTAGCTACCAACTCAGGAGGTTTGTGATGATCATCCACAATGCGCCGGCTGCTATCGCCATCCCCAACTACGTCTTCCCGCTCGATCTCCCTGGCACCGGAATGGGGACCCTGACTATCGACGGGGTCCAAGACGACGCCCAGTCACCAATCCGCCCTATGACCCTCTTGTCGGGGACAAAAAGCAAACTCTGGCTCCCCCCAGCAGCAGTCCACGTCTATCCGTTTGGGTCGCAGCCAGAAACAAGCTGGCATGTCCACTGGTGGAAAATCACATCCTCGCTGCGTCATATTTTTGTCCAAAAAAGCCGTGCCAAGCTCCACCTGGACATAGACCACGAGCCTATCTCGTTCGCAACCGTCTGGTACTCCCCAGAAACCAGGACGGCATGTTGTATTCAGCGTGTGTGCAACACTTGGTTTACGAAATGGATTCACAACGATAGGGCGGAAAACAACCCCGACAACCCCAACACATACGAGTGCCTTTACGTCCCCAACGTTCGAGATTCGGCTATGCACTACACTGAATGGGCAGCTTGGATGGAAGCAACAAGAAAGGTCCATCCTGGAGCTTATGTCCTTCCGTGGGAAATCGTCAAAAAGATTCTTTACGCCGAAATGGTGTGACGCATGGACAACAATCAGTTCGCTAAAGCCGCCTGCAAGCTGTTCTGGCCCGTTTCTGTCGCTGTCACCGTCGGTCAGTGGGCGTCCCTCACTGCCGAGCCGTGCCCCACACGACGCTGTAAAAGGCTCCCCCGTGCGGTGACAGTACACGCATCATCTGGCGTTGTCGGAAAAACCCGCGTGAAAAGACTGATTATCCGCTGCAAACACTGCGGGAAGCTATTAAACTGGTTGGCCACCCCAGACGCAAACCAATCCGAGGCGGCCAACCAGATCAAGAAAGGAGACTGACACAGGGTTGGTTTTTCTCAGTGTGCACTACTATTGTAGCACAAAGAAACGCCTTGTCAAGCACCAGAAAGCAGCCACGTCACAAGGGACAGCACCCACGACAACAGCCCCCAAATCGTCGCCCCAATCCCGTAAACCAAAAAACACGCAATAGAAATGTACGTACCCCAAAAAATGGCCGAAAGCAAGCCAAGCCCAATCAAGGCTAGACCACGGCCAATATAGACATCAACATCCCTTTCACCGCGATGCCACCGCTCGTTGCCGTCAAAAGCCAGCAATACGGCGAAAATCACAAAAACTGCCACCAGCACATCTGGGATAGCAGCCAGAACAAGACCCGTCAAATCAAGCCAGTTGCCCATCACACCACCTCTCCACGTTGCCTTACCTAAGTTGCACAGAACCAACCAGCACAGCCCAGTTGCTTTCTATTCTAAACAGACGCAACGGCAAGTCAAGTGGCGCTCCACAAAGCAGATGGGCTACCCCAACGGCTTCCGCCAAACAACCTCACAGCGAGTGTTTTTTTCTTC
>JAKOVF010000136.1 GCA_029782225.1 Chloroflexota bacterium
AAGCCTGCTGTCACTGTATTCGACGGTCAGGTTGGCCTGCATCATGTGCCCAACAACAAGGCCAGTGCCGTATACAGGCAGCTGGCCGGCTGGTTCAGATATAATTGGAGCAAACACACCATACTTCAGTCCGATTTTAGCCATTAAATGATCCTCCCCTTCTCGATAAATTCGTCAAAGACGCGTTCCATGGCAGCCTGCACACGGGGCTCTGCAGCTTTCTCCGCATCGTCCACCCAATGGGTGCCCAGTTTGCCGGACCGGCCATAGTGCAAAATGAACGCCTTTTCAGCGTTCCTTACTCCTTTTCTGTCCTTGCCCTGGGGATAGATGTCTATCCTCCTCACCCCGGACACCGTCCTGGGTTTGCGGGGAAAGTTAATGGAGTTAACCATGTCCCCTGTGTCTATGTGCCCGTGTTTGCGGGCACTGTCTTGCCAGCATTTCTTTACCTCTGGCGCTGCCTCCATCAGCATCCGGTCAGCTACTGGCCCGGTATCCTGGCCTATCCGGATAAGCTCGTTGATGAGCTCGTCAATCCCCTTTGCTTCAAGCCGCGCCATTAAACCACCTCGCAGTCCCAGATATGGTGGATATACTTGGTGTCCATCTCGAAGTCCACGAGATAGGTGTAGGCTATATCCTCGCGGTCCAGGGCGGCGGTGATGGCTGCGACTATCGGGTCGTCCGGGATTTTGGTGAAGCGGTCCACCTGAATACGCCATTTGCGGGCCTGGTATGTGCTGTCGCCCGACAGGTGGTCAGCGCCATACTCCTGCCAGACGGTGTAGTTGCCCTGCTGGGCCGAAAAATAGCGGGTAGCCGACGGGTCAGCGGATTGCAGTATTTGTGCAAATTCAGCCAATGTCATATTCTTGCACCAACCTTTGCAGGGACAGATCACTTACCTTTTGCCCCTTTTTGTCCACGCCGTGGTAGGCCCGCACAACGCGGTATTGATGACCGTCGGCCAATGTGACGATGTTGTGGTTACTGATTCGCCGATCCTGGGTGAGGCGGATACGGGCGTTTACTTCGACGTGCTCTTGCATGCCCGAAATAAACGCCCCAGCTTCGAAATTGAGTTCGCCATACCAGGCGTCTTTTATCTTCTTGAGGGTCTCCGCCGGCATCCCTCCGGGTCCGGGGCCGATTTCGATGGAGTAGATTGTGCAACGATACGGCTTGTCGCCAGGAGGCATAATTACACCCCCTGCACAAGTATGCTAAGTGGTAGATTCGTCATCGGCTTCACCTCCTGAGTATCTCCATTGCAGGATTATAGCTGTAAGCGGCTTCTGCATTGCGTCCCCGCCGTAATACATGTTGTGCACATGCAGGCTCACTGCCAGCTCGTATAGCGCTGTTCTCGCTTCGGTTGCGCCATCCTCCAGCTTCATTCCCGCGTTGGCCAAATACTCTTTGGCGGCAGAGATAAGGGAGGCGAGCAGGGCATCATCCTGCTCGCCATCTACCCGCAGGTAGTTTTTTACCTTGTCCAGCAAGTCAACGGCCATTAAACCTCATCCTACTGAACGAACGATAGCCAGACGGAATGCGGACCGGAGCAGGAATTGCTGGTCAATCCATGCGGTCAACACCCAGATGTATTCGCCCTTGTCCACGTCTTTGTCAGCGTCAAAGACAACCTGCGGATCGTAATTCAGGTGGTAATACCGGAAGTTACCGATGATGGGGATGGTGGCACTGTCACTGAAAAATACGGGCTTGCCGATGATTTCGGCGGGCTGCACACCATACAGAGAACGGCTGGAGTTGCTCAGAGTGTCGAGCATGGTCACGTAGTCGCTATACTTCATGCACACCTGGGCACCTTCACGGAAATCCTCATGCAGGTCAGCAATAGCCTTGGTGATAGCCTCATACAGGGTGTCGCCTTCCACAGACTTAATTGCAGTTTCGCCACCGCCTTCCTTGTAAAAACTCATGTGTCCGTAGTCGCCAACACTTTCCGCAGGCGCGAAGGACAGGGCCTTCTCTTTGGCGGCTAGACCAGACTGCAATGCGTTCTCCACGTATTCCACCAAACCGACATCAGACCCGTGCAGGACAGTGTCAGCGATGCGAACTTTGACCTTGAACTTGTGCCGACCAAAGGCCACCTTGTCTCCGGTAAGCTGGATTTCCTTGGCCGCAACAGAGTCGTTGACGAAGTCGTCATCATCCAGGGAATACGCAATTCTGGGCAGTTCCAAGCCTTTAATTGTGGTTATGCCGATATGGGGACGCAACGGGTTCTTGGTAAAAGGCTCATGGACCAGTTGATTAATAAGTGTGGTGGGCAGGAAGTTCTCGCCGCCGGTAGCGCCACCGGCGGGAATTGCGACCAAAGGACTGGTTGAGTTGAGGATTTCCATTGCCTTGTCGGATACAGGCCGGCCAAGGATTTGCGCCCGGTAAAATTCGGCCTTAGCGGCAATCAGTTTGGCCTTCTCGTCACCGGCGAAGTTGGGTTGCTTGCGGAGCTTGGCCTGCTGTTCTTCCTCCATTCGGTCATGCTGGGTTTTGAGCAGGTCAAACCGCTTCTGGATGTCGTCACGTTGTTTCTCAAGGGCGCTGATTTCCTCGATGGGGATGGCGGGGTTGGCCGCCTTCTCAACAATTTCAGCCTCAATGGCTTGAAGCTGTGCACCAACAGTTGCAAGTTTCTCTTTCATTTCGTACAAAGTAGCCATTTATAACCCTCCTAAGATTTTTTTGAGATTTTCGATGTTCTTTTGGGACTGTTCAGCAATAGCGGCGCGCCTCTGTCGCTCCTCCAGGTCATCACCTCCAACGGCAGATTTGAGAAAGTCGGGCACGTTGCGATACTTGGACAACACCTCCGAGTTCAAGTAGGCAGCAATCTGCTTTTCTCCCGTGACCTCGTCACACAGGCCATACTCCAGGCACTCGTCAGCGGTTAGCCAAGTCTCGGCGTCCAAAAGCTCCTGGAGCTTATCCTCGCCCTGGTTGAAGCGTTCCATGTAGGTGGCCTTGATGGCTATGCCGATTTTTTCAAGGGCTTCCGCGGCAGCCAACATGTCGTCGACGTTGCCGATTGCGATTGTCCAAGGCCGGTGGATCATCATCATCGCGTTTTTGGGCATAAAAATAGCGTCGCCCGCCATGGCAATCACACTGGCGATTGACGCCGCTATGCCGTCGATGTAGACGTTTTTGTGCGCTTTGTGCCGTTTGAGAATTGAGTAAATCGCCTGCCCCTGGAACACGCTACCGCCGGCTGAGTTGATGTAGATGTTTAAAGTATCGATGTCGTCTAGCGCGTCCAGGTCATCCTTGAAGCTCTTGGCCGTGACGTCGGAATCATCCCACTTATAACTGACGATATCGCCGTAGATGTAGATTTCGCCCGTCTTATCGGCCTTCTTCATGTTCCAGAACTTCTTTGCCTTAACCACGCCCTTCCTCCTTTCCTATGGGTTGCAGGTCCCTGGACATATACAGGCTGTCCCCGCCCTCTTTGGGCGGCAGGTTTTCCATGGCCCTTACTTCGTTCGGTGTGAGATAGCCGCTTCGTATACCCTTGAAATAAAACTCGCCCCGCGTTTTTGTGTCACCGCGGAGCAAGCCGGCGACGTTGAATGAGATATATAACCCGCTGGCTCTTTCTTGAGGCGTGAGCAGTTTGCGCTCGAACTCCTGCTCATACTGGGTAACTATGGGGATTATGGTGTCCTGCACATATTCAATCCCCATCTGTTCGCGGTTGTCATACGGCATCCGCTCGGTCTCGCCCAGCATATGCACGGGAATTTGAAAAACTGTAGCAACCCGTGCGCGGGTGATTTTCTCAACCTCGAACACCTTCGGATCTATGAACGCCTTCCGCTCAATCGGGGTGATTGTGACGCCACTTTCCTCTATGAGCACTCCGCCATTGTCTCGGTAAAATGCCTTGAAACTTTCCAATGCCTGCTTTTTAACCTGCTCATTGGCCTGAGTGCTCAATTTCAAAATAAAAGAGGCCCTTACGGCTCCCTCAACTTGTTCCAGCGAGAATGTTTTTACCTTGGCGTCAAAGTCCATGCTGCCCCTGAGCACTTCCAGCGGGCTTACGGGGTTATACAGGGTTCCATAGATGTGCTTGACGTGTATCATGTCCATGTTGTGGACGTAATACCGCCCTTTGTCCATCTGAACCTCATACCACAGTTCTTTAGTGTTAGCCTCGATTACAGGCTTTACCCGGGCCGGGTCCAACGGCCATAGCGCCTTTACACTGTATCGGGTATCATATTCCTTCAGCGCATAACCGCTGCCATCTGTATTACGGCATGTTTCCAGCGCACGGATAAAATCAAGGGTGGTCATGTTCGGGTTCGGGCCGACAGCAAACAGTTCACTAACCGGGTGGTTCAAATACGGCTCATAGTTCATCATAAGCTTTAATGGAATACTGCCCATGCTGTTGCTGAGCCTGGATATGGCTGCGAAAATGGTTTCATTGCTTGCCAGTTGGCTTGCCCTAAGCTGCATAAAGATGTTCTTAGGCTCAAACCATGGTCTGAATTGCTCGTATAGATCTGTAGCATCTTTAATGGCATTGTCCGGAACCTCGCCCCGAATATCGCGGGTTAAAATGCCCTTCAGTTTATCCAATTTGCTCACACTTACACTCACCTCCCCCGCAGCTCCTTAATTGATACGAACTCAACCCCGCCCGCCCTGGGCTGAGTCATCAATTGCATGGTCTGCGTATGTGCGTTCAACCAGGCCGAAAATCCGTCTATCTTGCGGTATCTGCTCAACTTTGTCGGCAACCAATTGCCCTTTGTGTCGGGCTTCAGCTTCACGTTGTTCAGATACCAGCGAAACAGCGGATTGTTGTTATATACTACCTTCCCGTCAAGCATCAACTCCTTTAAGTCTTTGAATGCGGGCGATAATGTCATTGCGCCCTGCCGGGTTACCTCGGTCCATTCCTCGCCGCCATACGCCTTCAAGTCCTGGACCAGGCGATAAGCATTAGCAGGGTCATAGCAGATTTTTTGGATTGAGTATTTTTTGCTCATCCCCACAAACCAATTGTAGATATACTTGTAGTCAACGTATTCGCCCGGACAGATGGTCAGCCACCCTTCCTGCTCCCATTCCCTGTAGGGTAGCTTTTCGTTGTCCAGCTTTACTTTTTTCTCCGGTATGACACTGTAGGACAGCACAAAAACCCGCCCATCAGCCAGCGGAAACTCCAAGCAGGCTGATGTGAAGTCTTCTGTTGCAGACAGGTCGAAGCCACCAACGCAGGGAGCGCCAACCAGCGATTCTGGGTCGATGTAGCCGTCGTTTTTGGTGATGACGGCATAGTCAAAGGCGCTCTCCTCGTCGGCGAACTGGAACAGATTCAACCTTTTAGTCAAAAAGTCGGTGCGCTCGGCCGGGATATGCTTCCGGCGGTTCCAATCCTCTATCATCTCTTCCAGGTTTATGGTCACTCCGAGATTGGGGTTTGCTTTCACCCAGGTTGATGAATCATCAACGCTGTCCTCTTCGTCCAGCTCGGCCATATAGTAAAAGGTGCGTTCGTCCTGGATAATGCCTTCCAGAACGTCTGCACCTTTTTCGTAGTAGTCCATCAGCGGACCGTCGAGCTGGTAACCAGCGGTGGTGATATACAGTATAAGCGGCTGTAGGCGGGCCCCGGTGGAGTTTTTGATAACGTTTATGAGTTTGTAGTCCTTGTATTCGTGCATCTCGTCGAAGATTCCGAGATGGCAGTTCAAGCCGTCCAGCTTCTCGCTGTCCGATGCTTGCGGCTCTATCTTGCTGTTGGTGGCGTCATAGTATATTGCATCCCGCAGGGGCCGGAAGTGCGCCCGGAGCGACGGGCTGGACTTTATCATTGCCTTGCACTCATCGTATGTGAGCCTGGCCTGCTTCATACTGTTGGCTAATTGATACACTCTGGCCCCGTTTTCGCCGTCTTTTGAGGCCCCGTAAAGCGATAATCCTGATACTATGGTGGTTTTTCCGTTCTTCCGGGCAACAAAAATGAGCCCCTCTTTGAACCGACGGAGCCCAGTATCTTTGTGGACCCACCCATACAGCGAACCGATGATGAAGTGCTGCCAGGGCTGGATTACAAGCCTGTTGAAAGCACCTTGGGACGGCTTGCAGAATTTCTCGATGAATCGGATAGGCCGATGGCCTTTTTTTTCGTCGAAAATATATGGAAATTCGTCTGTTCCGGCCCTTTCCAGGTCGTTTAGATGCCTTTGGCAAGCCAATCTGACCTTTTTACAGGCGATTATCTTGCCGTCAACAACGTCCTGGGCGTATTGGGTAGTGAGCAGCTTTTTAGAAGGATTCGAAGTCGTCCTGATCGCCACTCGGTGCCACCGCCTTTCGCTGGGCGGCAGTCAATCCAAGCGATTTAAGCAGATTGTTTAAAGTTTGCACTGTCTTGGTAACTTCTATTGCCAGGGGGTTTTTGACCAGGTTTTTGGCCCCTGCTTTGTTTGTATGGGGCATCAACAGCTTACTTTCGGCCAATTCATCGACCAAACGCCGGTAAAAAGAGTATGTCTCGGCGTAAATCTCGATGAGCTCGTCGTCGCTCTCTTCGTATCGCTCGCCGAGAAACTCGCGCACTCTTTCCGCGGCTTCGGCCTTGACGGCAACGTATTTTTCGGCGTCTACTGTGTTCATTTTTGAACCCCCTTTCATGAAAAAATCGCCCACGGTGTGAAGGAAGGGCCACCGCACGGTTGGAGCGCCTCCAATTTCTAGGCTTTTGGCAGGGGGGGTATACGGGTCAACCTCACTCTGGTCCCTGCCTTCCATCTCTCGGTTGCCTCAGTGTCTCCCTGCTTCGGTGTGTCCATCCAATAGAACCGCGCCCTCGCTGCTCTCAGCAATTGCTCTTCTTCCTCAGATAGATAGTCCTTGATGATGTAGAGGGTGTTGAAGCTATAGTTCTTGCCTCGTATGTTGCGTATGACGTCTTTGACTATGTCCTGTGCTATCTCTTCTGAGCCTATCGTGCGGGCGATAAGCCCCGGGGCTAGGAGGGCATCGTGTTCTTGCATCATCTGCTTTGCCCATCTGGTTTTCTCTGGTCCTGGGTAGCCCAGGATTACAATGATCTGTCTTTTAAGCTGGGTGAATCCATGCTCCGGGTGATGCTTCTCGTGACACTCATGGCAACATGATTCCAGGTTGTCTGCATCGAAAGCTAATTCCGGATAGTCGGCCAGCGGCTTGATGTGGTGCACTATGGTCGCACGTGTTACCATGCCTTTTCTTAAGCACGGTTGACATAGATACTTATCGCGTGTGAGTATTGTTTCACGGCATTTACGCCATGCTGAGGAGTAATAGAATGGCTTGGCTTTTTTCATTGCCTCACCTGCTTTTTATCGTCCCGGCCCCCACCCTCGGCCTCAATGCGGACGTGTTTTCCCACAATGATCCATTAAATCGGTTGTGGCATCGTTAGTAAGTTGCAGTTCCTATGGAATGTTCATTAATACTGTCTGTCATGTTTTGCAACAACATTACAATTGTCATCTATAATCCTCATATATGGGCCCAAAATCGACATGAGTGATTCCAAATCATCGCTCATCGCCACTTGCTTCCAGCGGAATGTCTGATGTGTTCTGTTTTTTGTTAATTCTGTTTTGACTGTATATGGCTCTGCAAATTCCAGCATATACTTTTTCCTTCCCAATATTATCCTCCTTCACCGCGCTGCAAGCTCCGCCGGTGGTTCCCAGCCAATTGCCAAGCCGTACTTCACCCAGACCACCCGCCGGCCTTCTTCTTTTGCCCGGGCGTAGGTGTCCTCGATGGCCTTTGTAATGCGTTCCATCTCCCGTTGGTATTATCGCTTTGTAGTGCGTCGTATATATTGCCGTTGTAGTTTTTCCAGCCGCAGTTGCAGCATTGCCAGAGTGCTTTACCGCTCATGTTCCAGCCGCCTAGCGCCAGCTTGTGATTACACTTTGGGCATGTTTCCATATGAGCACCCCTTTTTACTTTCTTACCGCTTTCAGTATCTCCAGTCCTGCCCCCAGGCCGTCGCGGTGATACAGCATCTTTCTCTTTCCTGGATACAGAATCACCATCGGCACCGACGGTTTGCCTTTGTATCCAGCTAACTGTTGCCCGTGTTCGTCCCAGACTTTGTAACTGCCGGTCCTGAGCATAAGCCTGTAATCGCCCATCATGTGCCGCTCATGCACAAAGGCGTTGTGCAAGTGAGCTTCGGCAGCGATGTCGCATGGCCCTTGGATTTCGTTTATCCGGCGCATGGCATTAGCCAGGTTAAGGCTGGATTGATACTTGTATCTGTGCCGACATCTCCAAAGATAGGGTTGTCCACCGACAATGGTTGTAAGTTCCCCGCCGTGCCAGAGGTTGACTGAGTTGGTAATCTCGCACAGCTTTTCCATCAAGTCTTGGTCGGCTTGCTTCTTCAACCATGTATCGTGGCAGCCCTTGACGAGCGCCAGGCACTTTTCGTTAACCTGCCGCATGTAATACTGGACCACCTGGTCCTGCATTGCCGGCGGGATTAGTGCCTCGAAGTTGCCGCCTTTTGGCGTGCCGGTGATGTAATTGTCGATGTAGTCTCCGGCACCTATAAAGTAAAGCCCGTCGGTGTCCCGGACCTTGTGCAAATCTTCTTCAAACAAGTTGTAGTCGGTGCCGATTGCGCCGATGTGCCAGTCTCCCCAGTAAACTATACCGATTGGTTTGTCGTCGTTGATGTGGATGGTGGCCTTGACCTGGCGGGTGTTGATTGCTTCGGCAGCCCGCTGGAGTTCTTTCATCCGGGTTGCGTAATCGGCAAGGTCCTCGTCGGTGTATATCTTGCGGTCCGGATACTCGATTTTACCTTTACGCCGCTTGCGTTCCCGGTAGATTGCGTTCTTCACTTTGTCGTAGGTGCAGTTGAGTTTGTCCGCAATCTGCTGATAGGTCATCCCTTGTTCATCGAACATCCCCAGGATTTCAGCGTCGGTTACCAAACAATCCCCTCCTATGCCCCCCTGGCGGCTTTCCTGTCCAGCACTACAACCTTTTTTCTCAGCTTCCTGGCATGGTTCACTTCGGTCCGCGCGCCCTCCGATTTGAACCAGTCCGGAAGCAGGAATACTATATCTACCATTTCCACAAACTGCAGGTCGCGCTTGATAAATTCGTCATTGCTTATGGCGCTGTCCATCAAGGCCGAGTTCATATGCGGGCATATTACGGTGTAGCCTTTGCGCCAAAGCATGCGTGCCGCCCGCCAAGCCCTGTAGATGTTGCGCAGTTTGCCGAAGATTGTGCGAGCAGAGTATGGACCGGCTACATAGGCTAACTTAGATTTCATAGCTCCTCCTTGAATTTCCTATAGGTGATATTTATCATTTCACCTGTATATGGGTTAGCAACCGTTTCCAACCATACAGTCTTTCACACTACCATATTAGCCTAAATCTAGGCTCCAAAACTGCCATCATTCTGCCATCTTTGGCTATGTTTTCATCAGTCCCAATTCCAGCGCGATGGCTTTTATTATCTCATCTTTCCAGCGGTAAAAAGTGCGTTCTCCTATGTGCAGTTCCTCGGCTATCCCTCTGTGGGTCAATCTATTCTGCCAGTATTTGAGTTCCACTAACCGTTTGCGTTCCTGGTCCAAACCCTGGTATACTCTCTCGATGGCGTCCCGCACTTCCTCCAGGTGCCGCAAGCGCCGGTCCGTCGCCAGGCGAGTTGCTTTATATGCCGTTGGGTCGGATAAGCGGTTGCTCTGCACTCGCGGTTGACCGGCGTCAGTGCTTGTGCTTTCGATGATTTCCTGCCTGAGCTGCTCAATCTCCCTGACCGTATTGGGATAATCGTATAGCTCAGCCTCGATATACCGGTATGTGGCTCTCTTTATGCGTCTTTGTGTGCTACCGCTCAATGCGCCTACCCCTCCAATGAGCCGGGCATCGGTTTTCCGGTAGCCGAGGCTATTAGTCTATTTTCTCTTGCTCCTTGCGCTCGATGAATTTGACTTTGCCGTCATGCACTTTGATGGTGATTTCGCCATACTTAAGCCCGGATAGGGCTTGGCGGATACGTTCCAGTATTTCTTCGATGTTAGTCACCGGGAAAAGCCTCCCCTTTCAACCGTTAATTGCATCCCCGAACCACTTGCGCCAGTTCTTTTCAAAGCAGCCGGCGGTGCAAATCCAGTGCCGGCCACCGCGGAATTTGACGCGGACCATCTTGGTGCCGCAGGTCGGGCATGCGTGATGTTCCAGCCGAAAGTCGCGCTCTTGTTCTGTATACCATCTATCAGGACAAGTTGCTTTCGTTAAGTCGTCGCAATTCATGCTGTTCAAGCAGGGGCGATAACATCTCACCCCATTGATTTACACCCTCCTTAACAAAAACTTTTTGATTTAATCTGCCAGTCATTTACTTTTCCCCACGCCTCTTTCAGCGCCGCTATCTCTGCCGGCGTCATTGTCTCGATGTCCATCTCCTTGCACTGGGTCACGATTTCATCGATTAAGATGGACATCTCCTTGGTATCGTAGACTGATGAGCCGTAGTATGCCTTTACCGTTGTGTAACCTTCTATCTTGCTGTCCCAGGCTTTTTCGGCGAACCAGCCGATGCCCTTGCTTGACCATGCCTCTATGAACCGGTCTACAGCCTCGTTTTTGATGGGGAGAAACTCGAACTGGCCCACGCGCCGGATGAATTCCCGATACACGTTCTCGGGCGTCTGGCCGATGCTTTCCGCTATCTTCTGGCATAAGATCCACATGTATGAATTGGCGTCCAGGCTCCGGCGCTGGCGATACTGCTTTATCTCCACCGATAGCTGCTTGCCTCTTTCGATGATACCCCGCAGTTCGCTGATGTCGGCCTTGCCGTCGATGGTCAGGACTATCTCCTGTGTGCCTGTTTCTGTGAATTGGGTGCGGATGTT
>JAKOVF010000120.1 GCA_029782225.1 Chloroflexota bacterium
GAGCACGGGACTGTTTTCGACAAGGTCGCTGCGTTGTTTGAGATATTCGTCAAACGTCATTTGCGCGAGCGTGACGAGCGGCTGCCGTTTTTCCGCCGGCAGATTTTCTTCGAGCGAAAGCAGGGTCGAAAGTACAAAGCGGTTCGATTTGAGATACGCGTTGGCGGCTTGTGTTTCGGGCAGCGGCAGCGTCGGCACTTGGGCGCTCACGCGCAGCGGTGGAAGGACATTAAATCCTTCTTCACGCAATTTCGGGAGCAGCGCGGCTTGAATGAGCGATGTTTTCCCCGCGCCGGACGGCGAGTACAACAAAACAATCCGCTCGGCAATAATCAAGTCGAGCAGTTCGAGCGTCTCGCGTTCGCGTCCGTACATTTTTTCGCCGGTGCGAAATGAACGCGGACCGACATAGGGATTGGGACGGGGGTTGGGCATGATTTAAGGATAAAAGATCAAGGATAAAGGATGAATCATTTGCTCATGCAAATTCGTGCGTCGGTGATTTACCCATCGGCGCAAAATGTAGCACCATGAATTGGTCAGGACGCAATCCTAATGATTCAAATGTGCGCCCATCACTGTCACTAAATTCCACTTCGAACGCATTTCCATTTGCAAGAATTTCGACAACAGTACCGACTTGTCCCCGCCATAGATTGTATTCGGACAAATCAACAGTGAGGGCGACAACATCAAGTAGTTTCACATTTTGTTTCATCTTTACCTCCACTCATAACGGATAACACGTCGTCAAACGTGGCGTATCCGAACCATGCTCAATAATCCAGCCACTGCGAACGAGAGCGCGCTTGCCTTTCCATTCCATCATAAAGTCAATCAAGTACCGTTGCCCGTACCCATCGCGCCGTCCCAACGTTGCGTCCTGCGTTTTGACAATTTGTAAAAGAATTCCTTGTAAATCTGGCGCGTCTGTGGTTGTCAATCCAAATACCGCAGCAAAAAGACGCGCCTTGTGTTTTCCGTCTGCATGCTCTGGGTCAAGGCATTCATCGTCTGGTTGTGCAATACTGGACACTGCTCACACCAAACCCGGACCTACCACCGATCTCCGAATCGCAACTACGGGATCGTTTAAAAAAATCAGGCACACGCCTCGAAAACCTGCAGGATTCATTTTTCAAATCTTTCCTGCAACAGAGTTGGAATGATGAAGCCATGCCCACGCTGGCAACGGTGAGTGTGGACAAAATGATGGTCAAAGCGCGCGGCCCGGTCTGGCATCAGAAACAACGAAAACAAGGCATAATTCCGAAAGGTTTGCACGGTCTTGACCGCGAAGCGACATGGAGTTATTCCCAAGCCGATGGCTGGGTCTATGGGCACGGGACATTTTGTATCACCACACACGGACTCAACCTGTTAGGCGCATTCAAGTGGATGCCCAACTCCGCCAACGAAGCGCAGCGCATGGAACTCGAATTGTCTGCCTTGGAA
>JAKOVF010000187.1 GCA_029782225.1 Chloroflexota bacterium
ATCGCAAAAAGCCGCCTACACAAGATGGCCGACCCTTGCGTCGCTATCGCAAACGTTGGAAAGTCGAACGCACCTTTTCCTGGTTCGGCAATTACCGACGCCTGGTCGTCCGTTGGGAACGTTCGTTGACAATCTATCTGGCCTTCTTTCATCTCACCTGTCTGCTCATTACTCTTAACCAGTTATGAAACCACTTCTAGACAATATTGCGTAACCTTGCCATGGTATAGGCATCCACATATTGGCCGTCACGATAGGCAAAGCGGACCAGTGTCCCTTCGACGACAAACCCAAACTTTTCATATAAACGGATCGCTGCTTCGTTATCCGTGTAAACTTCCAACTCGAGGCGGAAGAGGTTCAACCACTTATCGGCAAGGTCGACCCCGGCTTGCATAAGTGCCGACCCGGCACCTTTTCCCTGCCAGTCATCGCGTATAGCCATACCAATTTGCCCCACGTGTCGGCGGCGTGGATTATTGGGAAATGTATGTAAACCCAATTGACCAACCACTTCATTATCCACACATGCAAGCAAATTGAAGGCCCCCTCAGGCGGTTCTGCCAAACGCTGACGCCAGCGCTCCACAGATGGAAATGGCAGTTGGAGGGTGCCGGAAAAGGCCTTGGGCCCCGCGAAGATTCTAGCAACGGACTCATAATCCGCTGGCTCAGCGCGGCGGATGGTAAAGGTGACTTTGTTGTCCATGGCGGCCTCCATCACGCTCATGCGTCGTTGCGAGAAGGATGCTCTCTCCGACGAAGAAATCTCCAACTTACTGGAGATTGCTTCGCCGAAGAACGGCTCGCAATGACATAAACTACTTCAACTGCGCCTTGATTTTCTCTGCCATCTCTTTGTAATTTGCAAGCTTCTCACGTTCCTTCGCTACCACGGGAGCCGGGGCTTTGTTGGCAAAATCACTGCCAAGTAGTTTTTCAAGCCGCTCGATGTGGGATTGAGCTTCCTTCAACTCCTTTTCAAGGCGAGTCTTTTCTTCAGCCAAATCCAGCATGCCCGCAAGCGGGAGGTAGATCTCCACATGCCCAACTACGAGCACGGCACTATCGGCAGATTTCTCTGTGAGAGAAGCGCTAATAGAGAGTTGTGAGAGATCCAGGCCCGCCAGAGAGGCGAGGATTTTAGACTGCCCCTGGAGCAGATCCATTTTGTCGCCGGCGGCAATACTGGCCGAGATGCGCTTGCTCGGCGCCACGTTCTTTTCCGCGCGTAGATTGCGAATCGACCGGACAATCTCCTGGATCAAGGCGAAGTCCGCCATTTTGGATTCTTCCCAGCCTTCGAGGTCGCGCGGTTCAGGCCAGCGCGCAATGATCAAGGCCTCGGGCCAGGCCTTCTCCAATTCCTTCAATGGCGAATCCTGCACGGCGCGGCGCAGATGACCCCAGAGTTCTTCTGTGACAAACGGCGTGAAGGGATGCAGCAATCGCAGAGCCATGTCGAATACGCGCACGAGCGTATGCGCAGCGCGGGTTGCACGAGCGCCGCCTTCAGCAAGTTCCTGCTTTGCGATCTCCACATACCAGTCCGCAAAGTCCGACCAGAAGAATTCGTAGATTTGCCGTCCGGCTTCGCCATACTGGAAAGCCTGGAAGAGTCGCTCCACGTCGCGAATCAGTTGCTGCAGGCGCGCCCAGATCCAGGAGTCTGCCAAAGTGTAATCGCCCTCACCCCCGGCCCCTCTCCCAAGCTCGGAGAGGGGTGCCGAAGGCGGGGTGAGGGAATCGAGCGCGTTGATCACGAATCGTCCGGCGTTCCATACTTTATTGGCAAAGTTGCGATTGCTCTCCACTTTGCTGAGGCTGAGGTTCATGTCATTGCCGGGAGAGGAGCCCACGAGCAAAGTGAAGCGCAACGCGTCCGTGCCAAGGTCATCCATGACAATGAGCGGGTCGATCACGTTGCCATAGGTCTTGGACATCTTGCGCCCGTGTTCGTCGCGTACAAGGCCGTGTAGATACACAGTATGGAACGGGATCTGTCCCGTATATTCGAGGCCGCTCATGATCATGCGCGCCACCCAGAAGAACAAAATGTCATAGCCCGTCTCCATGTAGGAGGTGGGATAGAAATATTTGTAGTCGGGCGTTTCATCGGGCCAGCCCAGGGTAGAGAACGGCCACAAGCCGGAAGAGAACCACGTGTCGAGCACATCCTCATCTTGATGGATGTTCTTCGAATGACAGGTCGAACACTCGGTGGGGTCTTCGCGGCCGGTGGTCATATGCCCGTTCTCGCAGTACCACACCGGGATGCGATGTCCCCACCAAAGCTGGCGGCTGATGCACCAGTCCTTGATGTTCTCAAGCCAGTTGTAATAGACCTTCTCGAATCGTTCGGGCACGATCTTGATGCGACCATCTTTCACCGCTTCAAGCGCGGCTTTTGCCAATGGCTCGATCTTCACGAACCACTGCGTCGAGATCATTGGCTCGACAATCTCACCGCCGCGTTGCGAGCGCGGGATGGTCGTCATGTATTTTTCTTCTTTGATAACGAGGCCGGCGGCTTTCATATCAGCCCAGAGATTCTTCCGCGCGTCGAATCTGTCCTGACCTTTGTATGGGCCGCCGTTTTCATTCACTCGCGCCGCCTCATCCAGCATCGAGATGATAGGCAGGTTATGACGCTGCGCGATGGCATAGTCGTTCGGGTCGTGACCTGGCGTGATCTTTAGCGCGCCCGTGCCGAATTCCATGCTCACATATTCGTCCGCGATCACAGGAATCTCGCGTCCGAGCATCGGCACAACTACCTTCCTGCCAATGTATTTTTTATATCGCTCATCATCGGGATGCACAGCCACTGCGGTATCGCCGAGGATGGTCTCAGGGCGGATGGTTGCCACGGGGATAAATTCGTCCGACCCGGCCAACATGTATTTGAAATAATACAGCATCGCTTCTTCCTCGCTGTACTCCACTTCCAAATCAGAGACAGCGGTTTTCAACCCTGGCGACCAGTTGATCAAACGCGGACCGCGATAGATGAGTCCCTTTTCATAAAGGCGGACAAAGGCCTCTCGCACGGCCCGGCTCAGCCCATCGTCCAGGGTGAAACGCTCGCGCGACCAATCGCAGGACGCGCCGAGTCGTCGAATCTGCTCGGTAATGATGCTTCCATACTTGCGCTTCCATTCCCAGGTACGCTCCACGAACGCGTCGCGGCCGATCTCCTCGCGCGTCACTTCTTCGGTGCGGAGCAGGTCGCGCTCCACCATGAGCTGCGTGGCAATACCGGCGTGGTCGGAGCCGGGTACCCAGAGTGTGGAGAAGCCCTTCATGCGGTGGTAGCGGATCATTAAATCCTCCACGCTGACAAACATCGCGTGGCCGAGATGCAGCTCGCCCGTCACGTTCGGCGGCGGGATGGAAATGACGAAGGTTTTTACATTCGGGTCGAAGCCTGGTTTGTTCGGGTCATTCCACGGCTTAAAATAGCCGCCCGCCTCCCACATCGCGTAAATGCGGGCCTCGGTGGATTTGAAATCGTAGGCTTTTGGTAATTCGTGTTTGGTCATTCAGTCTCCTCTGTCACACCTGCACTTGCACGCAGGTGCAAGTGTTGCGAGCAGGGTGCTCTCCCCGACGAAGCAATCTCAATCTTAGATGGAGATGACTTTGTCGCACGGAGCGCTCCTCGCAATGACACATAAAAATTAAAATAAAAACGCCTCGTCCAATATGAGGACGAAGCATCGGCTTCGCGGTACCACCTCAATTCGTTGATTACTCAACGCACTCGGTTTCCCCAGTGTTTTTCTGGGGTGACTGACGTATTCATCAGTCTGCGCTGTAACGGTGCGCACCCGTGTACGTTCTACTTTTTAGCTTTCGCCAAATTTCTTCGCCACTTTTACCAGGCGACTTCAGCGGCTATGTGCTGTGGAGGCTTCCAGCCAACGGCCATCCTTCTCTATCAGCGGTTTCGTCGCTTACTACTCCTGAATTTATAAGGATTATACGCTCCGAGCCAGGGAGAGTCAAGAAAGGATCCCAAGCTGTGCCATACTGAATGGATTAGCTTTGGAATCATTGGTGTGCCGCGCTGGCAGTGAGAGCTGTTCACAAGATAGCTTTGGCTTTGCACGCGGCTATCCCACATTTTAGGCCGCCAGATGTGGGTCAATGTTCTCTCTCGTTGTAAATGAGAGCATATTTGGGCCTACCGACAGGAGGGAATTAAAAAGCTTTCAAAATAGTAAATCCAAATTTAACGATACGCTCATCCACCTATCCTAAACTTGCGCAACGTTATCCAGTGATATGCATTCTTTCGATTGCATCGTTTCCCCGATGTACGGGAACGATGCAGTAGGTGGAAAAGCATCATTCTTTATCCAGCATCATCATTGGAATTCATGGTTTGGGATCCACAGTAAGTCTGTTCATTCTTTTGTACGGCACGGAACTGTTCGCTTCAGGCTGTGGATGCGCGCCACCGGACATGTCCAAACGGCCTCAGAATGACCGCAACATGCGAGTCGTAGGATATGCGTTGCCGCCGTCTATGTGTCCTTATTCTTGCATTATCTCTTTTCCAGAGAATGCGGCAGCCAGTTCATATTTCATGGCTGCAGTGCCAACATCCAGCGCGATCCGGAGGGGCAGATCACGCAGTATCGTGAAGTGGTCACTACGTGAATTGACCAACAATAGAAGAAGTCGGTACTGGTGGGCAGCGCCGACTTCAGAAGCCAGAGTGCCCGGAGGACACAATGACCATTAATGATAATAACACGCGCGCATCTTCAAGGCAAATGAATGATTCCCTTGTGCAGAGGCAGGGAAGAGTTGCCGGAAACTCCATCCTGTCCCGGTCGGATGAGCGGCCGTACCGACGACGAACCCCAATGTTCCTGAGTGTGTTCCTGGTCTTTATACTGATGATCGCCATCAGCCCTGTCAGTGCCAGTGCGACGAATTCTCTGACCTTCACGCCCAGCGCCGATGCCTTTGTGAAAGAAGCCAGTCCCAGCACCAATTCTGGAACTGCCAGCACATTGCAGGTCAATGGAGCAGGAAATCCTGGCGTCGAGAGCTACATGCTCTTTTCAGTCAGCGGCGTGACGAGCCCAATCCAGAGCGCGACTTTACGTGTCTATGATACAAACAACGCGACAAACGATGGGCCTGCCCTGTATGCGACCGCCGCCACCTGGACAGAGACAGGAATTACCTGGAACACGCGTCCAGCCCGGACCAGTGCTGAGATCGGGAACCAGACTGCCATCGCCGCTGGAAGTTGGGCGGAATACGATGTCACTTCGATCGTGACCGGTGATGGCTCCTACAGTTTTGCATTGGTGGCGGACAGCGCGGATGGGGCCACATTTTCTTCAAGCGAGGGCGGAAAGCCGCCTCAATTGGTGATCACAGCCAACTCTGGCTCGACCCCAACGGCTGGTCCGGGACCAACGAACACTCCCGCGCCAAATCCTTCACCCACACCTTTTCCGGTTGCACAAGGGACCATCCAGCACATTTTCGTGGTCGTGATGGAAAATCACAGTTATAGCCAGATCTGGAACAGTAGTTCCGCTCCTTACATAACACAGCTCGGCAAATCGTATGCGAGGGCCACGAATTATCACGCGCTTGATTATCCAAGTTTGCCGAACTACCTGGATCTGTACGGGGGCAGCAACTACGGCATCACCACAGACTGCAAACCATCCTCCACGTGTCATATCAATGCCACCAATCTGGCAGATAATCTGGAAGCTAATAGATTGACCTGGAAGGGATACATGGAATCGATGCCGACTCCCTGTACTCTCAACAATGTCAACAACTATGCGCCCAGGCACGATCCATTTATATATTTTGATAACATCCGCAACAATACGGCACGTTGTAACAGTCACGTTGTGCCATATTCAGAACTTGCCACGGATCTGGCCTCGAAACAGACCACGCCGAACTATTCGATGATTGTGCCAAATGTATGCAATGACATGCACGATTGTTCGATCAGCACCGGCGATAAATGGCTAAAAAACAACATCCCCGCAATCCTGAACTCCCCGGCCTGCACGGTGGACAAGTGTCTCCTGATCCTTACTTTTGACGAAGATGACAGCGGCCACAACAATAATGTGCTGACGATCTTTGCCGGTTCTGGTGCAAAGACTGGCGGGGTGACATCATCCGTCGCATACAGTCACTATTCACTGCTCCGAACTGTCGAGGATATCTTTGGTCTGCCAACGCAGACAAAGAATGATGCCGAGGCAACCCCAATGAATGACTTGCTCAACTAACAACACCGGATCAAGCTAAAATAAGAAGGACGCCAGTGCAAATACTGACGTCCTCTTTATTTTGAGACAACCTTTGCTATACTTGCCCTGCTTCATATCAAACAAGAACAGGACATAAAAATTACATGGATCTCTCTGTCATTGGCTTTGTACTGATCGGCCTCGCGGCATTGGCGGCGGGGGCAGTGAACGCGCTCGCTGGCGGCGGGACGTTGATCACGTTCCCAATGCTCACTGCCGTGGGAGTCCCGGCTGTGGTCGCAAACGTCACGAATACCGTTGCGCTGTGTCCCGGTTACTTTGGCGGGACGCTCGCCCAATGGAAAGACCTTCAAGGACAGAAAGGCAGGCTGTGGCTGATCGTTCCGGCCGGCATTGTTGGCGGAGTGATTGGCGGTTTTCTTCTGCTTCGCACCGGCGAAAAGTTGTTTACCAACCTCGTTCCGTACCTGATCCTGCTCGCTTCTGGCCTGCTTGCCATCCAGGATCCGGTCCGCGCTTGGTTGACGCGACGCATGGCTGCAGGTCAGGGCTCAAGTCTGGAAAAAGTGACCTGGCTTCCTGTCGGCCTCGCCTCCATCTATGGTGGATATTTCGGCGCGGGATTGAGCGTGATCGTCCTTTCGGCACTGGGATTAACTCTGGAGGACACGCTTACGCGTCTTAACGCCCTGAAGCAGGCTGTGGCGTTCTCAGTCAACGTCGCCGCTGCAATATTTTTCCTCTTCTCCGGGAAAGTGCTGTGGCCCGCGGCATTGGTCATGGCCGTCGGTGCGTTGATCGGCGGGACCCTGGGTGGGAAACTTGCCGGCAAAGTCAAACCATCCACTCTGAGGTGGACGGTGGTCACTATCGGCGTGATAGTTGCGATTATTTATTTTGTGAGATAGCAAATTCCATCATTGCCCCGCCTGCTTTCGACGGGGCAATGACAATTTGTTTTTATTTTCCTGAGTCATGTAACACAAGCGGCCCACCCGTAAGCGGATGTCTCACCACCTGGACTGGCAGACAATAGGCTTCAGAAATCAACTCTGACTTTAGTACTTCAACGGGAGTGCCGATGGCACGAATTTTTCCCGCCACCATCAGCGCCACGCGGTCTGCATAATGGGCGGCGAGGTTGAGGTCATGGAGCGCCAGCAGCACAGCGAGATTGTCCTTGTGAGCGAGCTCGTGAACCAGTTCCAGTAAATTGACCTGATACTGCAGATCCAGATGTGCGGTCGGTTCGTCGAGCAACAGAATCGGCGTCGACTGGCACAGGGCACGCGCGAGTAATACGCGCTGCTGTTCACCGCCGGAGAGTTCTCCCACGCGCCGCTCCGACAAGTTTTGCGCGTTGACCCGCTCCAGCGCAGATCGAGCATATTCTTCGTCATGCTTTGAAAACTGACCGAGAAAATTGATATAAGGTGTGCGTCCAAGCAGCACAGTCTCCCAAACTGTATAAGCAGGCGGCAGCGAAACAGCCTGAGGGACAGTGGCAATGTAGCGCGCGCGCCGCATGGGAGTCAGTGATTTGAAGTCATCGCCGTTCGTACGGACATGTCCACTTTGGATGGGAATCACTCCGCTGGCGGCGCGAATCAATGTGGATTTGCCCGCGCCGTTCGGGCCAATCAACGCCAGCACTTCACCGGATTGCACGTTCAGGGAAACATCGTGCAGCACACGGCGAGAGCCATAGTCAACAGAGATAGATTGGATTTTCAACATAAGGTTTCTCGTACGGACGATCCTTGCGGTCGCCCAAAATGGACAGGAGAAAGCCCCGTCCCTATTGTTACAACATCAAATACCAGTACAAGGCAATTTCATCGGTCTTCGGATCAAGCCCCTTATAAAGATAACGATCAAAGCCGCCCAATGTGAAACCGCAGCTTTCATAGAGACGACAGGCGGCGACATTGTTATTTTGAGTCTCCAGCATGATGCCGGGGAAGTTTTTTTCCTTCGCCCATTCGACGACTCGCTGAATCAGCGCGCGGCCGATGCCCCGGCCTCGAAATTTGACATCGACGGCGATATCGTCAATGTAAGCATAGGCGTTCCAGTATTTGAGCACGCGGATCTGCCCGGCGAGATGGTCGTCTACATAAGCAAAGAAGATTGTCCTCTCGGGATTGCAGATATATGTGGAGTAGTCCATCTCATCCAGCGCATATTTCTTTCGATACGGTTCAACGTCCACGATGGTGTAACGGACAACGCCATTCTCCGCATGCAAGACCAGCTTCGACGTGACCGTGAACTCAGCGTCAGCTTGGTTGAGGTTTTGCAGGGTAGTTGAGTCGATTTCACGGATGAAGATCTCCATTTTCAACCTCCATCAATCGGGAATCAAATCACAATAATAGAAGCGATTCTCCTTACCAGTATCCTTGATTCTTCACGCTGCGCAGGACCCATAAAAAGAAGGGCGCGCCGGCTAGTGCGGTAATGATCCCAACGGGAATTTCCTGCGGCGCAAGCAGAACGCGCGCAAGGATATCGGCCACCAACAGCGCAGTGGCACCGCTCAAAATCGACAGGGGCAGAAGCCGCTTG
Source organism: Chloroflexota bacterium (assembly GCA_029782225.1). Taxonomy (GTDB): domain Bacteria; phylum Chloroflexota; class Anaerolineae; order Anaerolineales; family Villigracilaceae; genus JAKOVF01. The sequence continues at coordinate 8,835 of JAKOVF010000187.1, forward strand.
TAGTCGGGACCGAACCAAAGTCGGGTGAGATGCGGGACAACCAGGCCGATAAAGCCAATGATGCCGGAGAATGCCACCGCCGCGGCAGTCGCCAGTGAAGAAGAAATCAAAATGATGGTCTTTGCGCGCGAAACGTTGAGTCCAAGCTGCTGCGCCTGCTCATCGCCAAATTGCAGGAGGTTGAGAGCGTAACCGCTGAAGAGCAGGATGCCGAGGCCGATGAGCAGGTAGGGTGTGATGGCAAGGATGGCCGTCCAACCACTTTGACTTGCACCGCCAAGCAACCAGCCGAGCGCACGTCGGACCTCGCCGGTGGAGCGCAACATGAGGAACGAGGTGAGCGAGGTTGCAAAGGAGGAAAACGCTACTCCCGCAAGGACGAGGTTCGTCGTAGGGACGGTCTTGCCTACGCGCGCCAGCCAATACACGATGAACACTGTCAGAAGCGCGGCGATGAACGCAGCCATCGGGATTGCCATCAACCCCCAAAATGAATAAGGCCATTTGACGGACATCGCGATCACCGCGCCCAGCCCTGCGCCCGAAGCGACGCCGATCAGGAACGGGTCGGCCAGCGGATTGCGGAACAGTCCCTGGTACGCCGCGCCACTTCCGCCGAGCGCCGCGCCGGTGAGCATGATCAGCACCGTACGCGGCAGGCGGATGCTCCACAGGATTTGCCTCGAGGTCTCGGCCCCTCCGCCTGTGAGGACAGCCCACAGTTCGGATGGAGGCAGGAAAACAGAACCAATCGCGAGGCTGAGAAGGATGGCGATAAAAAGCAGGAGAAGGGAGGAAAGAAAGGAAACGCGGCGCATGGTTTGAGGCAGGGGCGAGATGATCCCGCCCCTTCAGATGTTACTGGAATAAATCCGGGTGCAGCAGCTTGGCCAACTGTTCCAGCCCATCCACCAGACGTGGGCCGGGACGGCTGACGAGATTGTCGTCAAACGGAAAGATTTTCCCATTCTTCACGGCGTCCAGTGATTCCCAGCCGGGCCGAGCCATAACCGATTCCGGCGTAGTGCCGAACATCGAATCACCAAGGATGATGATGGACGGATTCGCCACCACCACTTGCTCCAAACTGATCTGCGGGTAGGGGTCTTTCAGGGCGCTTCCCACACTGACACCGCCAGCGCGCTGGATCAACAGGTCGCCAAATGAGCCGGGACCGTAGGTGTATGGCTTCCCCGGATCGCTCGCATCGATTTCATAGAAAGCGGTCGGCCTCTCAGACACGGTTGCGATTTTTTCGTCTACGGCTTGCACGCGCGCTTTGAGGGATTCCACCAGAGCCGCCGCGTCCTCTTCGTGACCCGTAAGTTGCGCGGCGATTCCCAGGTTCACATACATATCCTCGAGGGTCTTCGGGTTCGTGAGGTAATATACCGTCAGGCCGAGGTCTTCCAGTTGCTTCACCAGCTCCGGCGTGTTGATCTCTGCCGCCAGTACCAGATCCGGCTTGAGAGCAACAATGGCTTCAGTGCTGAATTCACCCATCGAGCCGCCGACCTTGTCAATCGAATTGGCTTCAGCGGGGTAATTCGAAAACTCGTCGCGGCCCACCACCTGACTTCCTGCGCCAATCGCAAACAGGATTTCTGTGTTCGAGGGCGCCAGGGAGACAACACGCTGGGCAGGCGCAGCCAGTTTGACTTCACGGCCGAGGCCATCAGTGAGGGTAATTCCGGTCGGCGCTTCCGTTGGGACCTGAGTCGGCGCGGCCGTCGCAGGCATCTCTGTCGGGACAGAGGTCGCAGGCACGGATGCGGGTCCACATGCCGCGAGGAAGAGCGCGAGCAGCAAGGTAATAAAAGGTGATTTGCGAAACATGGTTTCTCCATCTTGTCATGAAAGAATCAAAATCCCCAGCATTGGCTGGGGAGGCAGGAGAGGCAATCCGAGAGAGCCGTCCTCCACCTCCTTTCCACGAGAGTGTGGTAGAACCGGCCGAAACGGGCGACCTGACTCATTAGCGATTAGCTTGTAGCGTTTAGCTCTTAGCCAGATGGCTAATTGCTAATTGCTAACAGCTAACAGCTGCTTCACAGTTGCGGGACAGTGTCGGATTTGCACCGACTTCGCCGCTTTTGGCCGTATTGAATTGAAAGTATTGTATGCCGCGCGGGAAACGGAGTCAAGTGACAAACAGCAGGAGGATGCGTCGCATCAGGTTGCGAAAAGACAGCATGTGGAGTGGATACAGCAAATACCAGTATAAGAATCCGGGCAGGCCGTGCGGAGAGAAGAAGACAGTTTGAGTCAGGTGGATCACATTCGAAACGTCACCTACGGCGCGCCATTCAATCCACTTTTTCCCTGCAAATTGATCCATCACACAGGCGACAACGCGCCACTTCTCCTCACTGACTTCAACCTGCCAGCGATGCTCGCCGATACACTCCAAAACGGACTCGAATATTTCATCAGGCGATATCTGGACTTCGGCTTCACTGTGATGAATAATGAATCCTTCATGCTTGAGCGTTTTGAAGGAATGCATTCCATCATCCCAGACGCGCTCCACACGGAGTGGCGATAAAAATCGCAGGGCTTTGCGCGCGGCTTCGTCGAAACCAATGAGCTTGACTTCAGGGAAAACCGTCAGCGCGTCGGGATGTTTGACGATGCTATCGGCAGAGAGACCTCCAATCAACGCGTAAGCAATCGGGTATGGGACGGGGGTCATCAAGCCCACACCGAACGCCATGAACCACAATGGAACATACGGAAGGAGGATCATGCTCCGCCGGAGTCCCCGGATTTGAGCGTAGCGCAGCATGAGGTCTTTATAGTGTGCGATCTCAGGTCCCCCAATTTCAAAGACGCGGCCGCGCCCATTGGGATTGGTCAGCGCGGCGACGAGATAGTCAATGATATTTTGAATGGCAATCGGCTGGGACTTGTTGTTCAACCAGGCCGGGCCGGGCACAACGGGAAACAATTCCGTCATGAACCGGATCATTTCAAACGAGATGCTGCCGGACCCCACGATCACGCCGGCGCGGAATTCTGTCACCGGGACTTTGCCGCGTCTCAAGATCACACCTGTTTCGATGCGAGAACGCATGTGCGGGGCAATATGCTGTTCGGGGTCAGCCAGGCCGCCCAGATAAATAATGTGTTCGATTCCTGCTTTTTCCGCGGCTTCAGCAAAGTTACGCGCACCTTCCAACTCGTGCTCCGTGTAGCCGCGCCCCATCGACATGTTGTGGATCAGATAATACGCCACCCGGACCCCCTCCAGCGCGACGGAAAGAGTGGATGGGGTCATCACATCGCCGGGGATAATCTCCACTTGACGGAACCAGCTCCGGCCTTTGAGTCGACGCGGCTCACGGGCCAGGCAGCGCACGCGGTAACCGGAATCCAATAAGCGGGGGATGAGCCTGCTTGCGATATAACCAGTTGCACCGGTAACGAGGATGAGATTGTCGATCACTACCTGCCTTCACCCCTCGCCCCTGTCCCGGCGGGAGAGGGCGAAGTCTGAGCCAAAACCCGCGCCCGGGAAGCGAGTCTGCGAGTTAATCCGTCGAAGAGAAAGGTGTGGAACGGCCACATGGCATACCAGTAAAGAAAACCGGCCAGCCCGTAAGGCTCGAAATAGGCTGTGACGGTAAATAACGTCTGTTTTCCTTTTGGCTCACCCCCGTTCGGGGATGGCTCAGATTGGAATTCAAGCCAGGCCTTGCCCGGGACTTTCATTTCGGCTCGCAGCCGCAAAAGCCGCTCCGGCTCCACGGCTTCGACGCGCCAAAAATCAAGCGACTCGCCGGTGCGGATTTCGTCCGGATGACGACGGCCGCGGCGGATGCCAACGCCACCGATGGCTTTGTCCATCCAGCCGCGCAGTGCCCAGGCCCAATCCATATACAGCCAGCCGCGCTCGCCACCGATGCCGGTATAGGCGCGAAAGACCATCTCGGGAGGCAGATCGAGCAGAACCTGCCGCCTTTCAAGGAAGAGACCCTCTTCCACCGTGAAGAAATAGGGCTTGACATCGCCCTGCGCCGTGACCAGTGCATCGGACCAGCTTGTTTCGACGTTATCACGCTGGACGCGGTTAAGTGCAAGGTGGACAGCAGTCTGAAAATCGATCGGCCTGATCTGTGGAAAGAGCCGGGCGGCCGAATCATCGCGGACGACAAGGTCGGCGCGCAGTCCTTCGATGAGCGGAGCAACGACGCGCCAGTGGATCGGCGTGACCATATGCACCCAATACGCAGAGAGGTGAGGCGCATTGACCGGGAGCTGAATCAGCCTGCGTTTATAGCCGCGCTCTTTAGCGTAGGCCAGCAGCATATCCGCATAGGTGAGACGTGTAGGACCACCGATCTCGATCACGCGGCCATTGCATTGAGAGCAATCCAGGGCGGTAATGAGATAGGAAAGCACATCTCGTATGGCGATCGGCTGCGCATCTGAAAAGAACCAAGCGGGACAAATCAGCACAGGCTCGCGCTCGGAGAGGTAGCGGATCATTTCGAACAGGACAGAGCCGGAACCAACGATCATGCCTGCCCGTAATTCTGTCACAGGGACGCGGCCGTGGCGGAGAAGGTATCCCGTCTCATGGCGGGAACGCAGATAAGGGGAGAGATTCGCTGTGGGGTCCACCAGCTCGCCAAGGTAGATGATGCGCTCGATACTTGCTTCTTCTGCGGCGGAAGCAAAGTTGCGGGCAACGGCCAGGTCGCGTTCTGCATTAATGCGCCCGCCCTGCTTGCCGTGGATCAAATAATAGGCAACAGAAACTCCCCGCATGGCATCGACCAGCGTATCCGTTGCAAGCGCGTCACCAGTGACAATTTCCACGCGGTTCAGCCACGGACGTCCCTGCAGGCGCGCCGGGTCACGCACCAGGCAGCGGACGCGGTATCCTTTTTCGAGCAGGCGGGGCACGAGACGCCCACCGACATAGCCGGTGGCACCAGTGACAAGGATCAGGTTCGAGTTGGTCATTGAGAGGATTGTATCATTCATGTTATTGCGAGGAGGGCTATCGCCCCGGCAGGCTCGCAATGACACTGCTTTTTATGCTATCATGAACAAAACATGGGCGACTCTCCATCCGTAACAAGGCAACTACAGAACGACCTCACTACAAAACTACCCCTCCTGTGGTTTTCACTTGCGTTCCTCGCGGGGATCGTCCTGGGGAAACTCTTCTCACTTTCAGCGCCCCTGTGGTTGAGCGTCGGCGGCGCGGTCCTTCTGCTTGCCCTTGCGGCCAACTATCTGCTTAAGCGCTCCAATATTCTGCCATCTACGCTGAATGCCTCTCTGGTCTTCGTTGCCATCATTTCACTTTTCCTGGGTGCGGCACGCTATCAGCTTGCCCAGCCAAGGAGCGATGCGAACCACGTCGCCTTTTACAACGACCGGGACTACGAAATCTTCGTCACAGGCTACATCACGGAAATGCCCGATTACCGCGATACATACACCAACCTGCGCATCAAAGCCACCGCGGTGGATACCGGCGACGGTGATTACCCGGTCACCGGGTATGTGCTGGCGCGCGTGCCGGAAAACCAGGAATATCACTACGGGCAAATCCTCCGTCTGCGCGGCAATCTGAAGACGCCGCCGGAGAATGAGGACTTTTCCTATCGCGATTATCTGGCGCGTGAGGGTGTTTATGCCTACATGACCAAAGCGGAAGCGACGATCCTGCCAGGAGAACGGGGCAATTTTTTCTTCAAAGCCGTTTATGCGCTCAAAGAAAGATCGCTGGCGGCGGTTTACAAAATCTTCCCCGACCCTGAGGCTTCCTTGCTTGCCGGTATTCTCCTCGGCGTGGATACCGGCCTGCCCGCCGATATTCAGGATGCGTTCAAGAACACCGGCACAGCACACATCATTGCCATCTCGGGTTTCAACATTGCCATCATCGCCGGCATTTTCATCACATTATTTAGCAAGATCTTTGGGCAACGCCTCGGCGCGGTCTTTGCGATTGCTGGCATCGTGTTTTACACAATCCTGGTCGGTGCAGAGGCCGCGGTGGTGCGCGCGGCGTTGATGGGGACGCTGAGCATCTTCGCAAAACAGGTTGGCCGCCGCAATCTTGGTCTCAACACGCTGGCATTCGTGGCGCTCATTATGGCTTTCATCAATCCGCTCACGCTGTGGGATGTTGGCTTTCAACTTTCATTCTTCGCCACGCTCGGTCTCATTCTTTATGCAGAACCGCTTTCCAATCTTGCACTGCGGGTGATCACTCACTTCACATCTGTTGACGTCGCGCAAAAAGTCATTGGGCCCATTTCCGATTTCTTCCTGCTCACGATTGCCGCGCAGATCACAACCATTCCAATTATGGCCTACCAATTCCAACGCATCTCCCTGATCTCGTTCATTGCCAATCCCTTCATCCTGCCGGTCCAACCCGCGGTGATGATTCTCGGCGGGCTGGCGATGTTCATCAGTCTGATCATCCATCCGCTGGGGCAGCTCGCGGCATGGATCGCGTGGCCGTTCTCCGCTTACACGATTCGAGCAGTGGAATTTTTCAACGTCAAGCAGGGGACCATTTATCTGGGAGAGTTTTCGGTCTGGTTGGCCCTGGCTTTCTATGCAACGGTTCTTCCGATGACTTATAACTGGTCACGCATCAAAGAATGGTTCGCCGCCCGGAGCGCGCGCATCCAGGCTCTGGCCCTGACCGCGAGTCTGACAGTCCTTTTCATCTGCACCATCGTGACCTGGCGCGAGGCCTTCAACACCGGCGATGGAAAGATGCACGTCACATTCCTGGATGTAGGCTCTGCCAATGCCGTTCTGATCCGCACGCCCGGCGGGAAAAATGTGCTGATCAACGGCGGACCGAGTACCTCGGCGCTTTCCGATCAACTCGGGCGGCGGCTATCGCTCTTCAACCGCAAACTGGACTGGCTCATCATTGCATCGACGCGCGAGGATGAAATCTCGTCCCTGCCGCGCATCGTGGAAAGATACACGCCGCGCAACGTGTTATGGAGTGGAAACGTCCAGGCCTCGTTCTCGTCGGAATTGCTGGATGAATATTTCGCGGAAGAGGGAATCCCTGTCACCCGCGCCGAAAAGGGACAAAAGCTCGACCTGGGCGACGGCGCGTTCATCGAGGTCCAGGCCACGGGTCCGCGCGGAAGCGTGCTTGTCATCCGCTACAAGGATTTCAGCGCAGTGCTGCCTCTGGGCATCGCCGACGGGACCTGGGAGGCGCTGGAATACGGTAACGTCATCGGTAAAACGGACGTGCTGCTGCTGGCCGATTCGGGCTTCGCGCTGACCAATCCGCCGGACATCATCCAGAACATGAACCCGCAGTTGATCGTGCTCAGCGTGGCAGCCGGCGACCCGGACGGCATGCCTGATGAAGATACGCTCAAAAATATTGAAGGCCACTCGTTCCTGCGGACCGATCGCAACGGCTGGATCGACGTGAGCACCGATGGAACCGAGATGCAGGTGGATGTGCAACGAGAGGCCGCGCCGCCCACTCCCACGCCAAATTTGACTGTTACCGCGACAGAGTCACTAGCGATACCAGAGAACGCAACATCAACACCAGAAACAACAGCAACGCCCGAGAATGGAACACCGACACCTGAAATTACGCCAACTCCATAGAACATCATGTATGCACGGGGCAGTGGGGTGATTGACATGAATGCTATACTTAAATAAGTCCGGCACGCTTAATCTTGCGGCAGTGTCGGCCGCCAACTCACACGGGAGCCAGAGAACGCACTTATCAGTACGTGCCGCCGCGGGCGGTACCGGAGGTGTGTCATGAGCAACCGGAAGACACAGACCAAGGCAGAGTTACTTCGGGAATTGGAAGCATTGCAACGGCGCGTCCTGGAGTTGGAGAACCGGAATCCCCAGGCGGAAGTGACGCCAAGTGAGAGCGTGGAGGGGGTACTAAGCGAAGGCGAAAAGCGATATCGGACGCTTGCAGATGCTTCCTTCGAAGGGATCCTGATATCTGAAAACGGCGTGATCGTTGATCTTAATTCCCAACTTGCCGATATGACGGGCTATCCCCGAAGCAAGCTGATCGGGAAGTCCGTGATGACCATCGTTGCACCGGAATCCCGTCAGGACGTCGCGGAAGCCATACGCACAAGCCGGCTGGAACCTTATGAACTGGAGGGGCTGCGCGAAGACGGGACGGTTTTCCCGGTGGAAGCCCGCGCCAGGACAGCCTGGATTTCCGGCCGCCAGGTAAGAGTCACAGCACTGCGGGATATGACGGAAAGAAAACATGCGGAGTCCGTGCTGAGAGCCTCTGAGAATAAATTCTCCATCGCTTTTCACACTTCGCCAGATTCCATCAATATCAACAGATTGACAGACGGCTTATACCTGGACATCAACCAGGGATTTACAGATATTACCGGTTATACAAGGGAGGATGTCCTGGGAAGGACCTCTCTTGAAATCAATATTTGGGCGAATCCGGCGGATCGTGCCCGCCTGGTTGAGGGGCTGCAATCCCAGGGCCTGGTCAAAAACCTTGAAGCGACCTTTCGAATGAAAGATGGGCGGGAAAAGACTGGCCTGATGTCGGCAAGGATCATCGAAATCAACCGAGAACGGTGCATTCTCTCGATCACTCGTGATATTTCAGAGCGCATGCAGATAGAGCAGGCCCTGCGCAGTACCAATGAACTGCTTCAGGCGCTGGTCAACGCCTCCCCCGTGGCAATCGACATGGTGGATAATAAGGGGAATGTAAAGCTGTGGAGTCCGACCGCGGAACGGCTTTTTGGATGGAGCGCGGGTGAAGTTATCGGTCGCCCACTTCCCTTTATTGTGCAGGGCGGACAATATGAGCTGGAGGAACAAATCAAACAGGAGCTGAGCGGGATGACCGTATCCGGAGAGGAGACGAGACGCAGACGCAAAGACGGTTCATCCGTGGATGTGCAGCTCTGGACCGCTCCCCTGCACGATCCCGAAGGCGCAATCATTGGCTCAGTTGGCATCATCGCCGACATCACCGAGCGCAAGAAAGCGGAGCAGCAGATACAAACGCTCAATTCAGAGCTTCTCATCGCTTATGATGAAACATTGAAGGGCTGGTCACGGGCACTGAACCTGCGCGATCCCAACACAGATGGACATTCCAAACGCGTGGTAGATGTGACCGTTCAACTGGCCCGCGAACTTGGCATTCCGGAGTCCGAGCTGATCCATGTCCGCCGCGGGGCCATCCTGCATGATATCGGCAAAATGGGAATTCCCGATCATGTCCTACTCAAACCCGGCACGCTCACGGAGGAAGAATGGCTGATCATGCGATTGCACCCTGTTTTCGCCTATGAAATGCTGTCGAAAATCCCATTCCTGAAACCTTCCCTTGATATTCCATATTTCCACCATGAAAAATGGGACGGGAGCGGGTATCCGCGTGGACTGAGGGCCACAGAAATCCCGCTGCCTGCACGTGTGTTTGCGGTGGTCGACACATTCGACGCATTGACCTCAGACCGGTCGTACCGCCATGCATGGAAAAGAGAAGATGCTCTGTCCTATATCCGTGAACAGGCCGGTATTCAATTTGAACCACAGATCGTCGAAGCCTTTATGAGGACAATAAGTTAAATACTTCGGATTAAGCGAACATGCCACGTTCTTCAAACCAGGTCGATGTATATTTGGAAGTTGGACAAAAACGTGTCTTCGCGGGCGCCCTCGACTGGCCCGGTTGGTGCCGCAGTGGTCGCAACGAAGCTTCGGCCCTGCAGGCGCTGTATGAGGCAGGTCCGCGTTATGCACGGGTGCTGAGAAGCGCGCGGCTCGGCTTTAAGGCAGCCGCCGGTGTCTCTGATTTTGTCATCCTGGAACGGCTCAAAGGGAACACAACCACTGACTTCGGCGCGCCGGATGCTGCTCCCTCTGTGGATGCGAGGCCGATGAATGATGTAGCGCTGAAAAGATTACAGGCCATCCTCAGAGCCTGTTGGCGGGAGTTTGATAAAGTCACGCAGGCTGCTACGGGTCATACTCTTCGCGTGGGTCCGCGCGGGGGCGGCCGTGATTTGGAAAAGATTCGCCAGCACGTTCTGGGTGCCGAGGCAGGCTATCTTTCCGCGCTTGGCTGGAAAGCTGACTTGAGTGACTCTACCGATGTATTGGAGCAAACCCGACAGAGCGTCCTGAATGGGCTGGAAGCGGCAGCCAACGGGGAGATCCCGGCCCGAGGTCCGCGCGGAGGCATGCGCTGGACCCCGCGTTACTTCGTCCGCCGGGCTGCGTGGCACATCCTGGATCACGTTTGGGAGATCGAAGACCGTCTGCAATAAACAGGAGGCTCATCTCATTTTTTGTTCTGCAAGGAGTTTGCATCGTCGGGACCCCGAAAAGCATGGGGTAGGCGATCACCCTTTTCGCAATGACAGATGTTCCACGGAGGGTTGACAGGCACGCTATAATTAATTCATCGTTGTGACAGGAAATTCTCGGGCAATTATTATTCAGTTCAAAATTGGGAGGCCCTATGTCTGGTGAGTTTCAAGTCAGTGGCACGAACGCCGTAGCGCTCTTCACTCTAAAACTCCATCGCGGCGACGGGATGACTCTCGTGGGAATGAACTGGAAGAACGGCCAGCCGCCGCAGGACTTTGTCGGCTTTGCCATCGAATACAAGGAGCCGGGCGGGCAGAAATTTTTCCCGCTGAAGAATCGCATCGCATTTCCGGGCGCCGATGGGGATGTCAATCCGAATAAGCTTTCCACCACAATCTCGCCGATCCAGAAATTTCGCTGGGTGCATTTCCCGCGCAATGCGGAGATGCCCGGCGAATTTGTCTATAAGGTCACACCGGTCTTCATGAACAACCTGGATGAGCTGAGCTATGGCGAACCTCAGCAGGCCGCCATCGAACTCCGCCGCGAGACCTATCCGCGCAAACTCAACGTGACCTTCACCCGCGGCTTTGTCTCATCACAGGCGTTTTGTGACCGTTATGAGTCCGTTGCGCCTGTTTCCACGCTGATTCCTGCGAGAGCCGACGATGGATTGACCTTTGTCCCGACTCACCCCAGGGCCAGGGAAGCCCTGGCATGGATGGGCTTCGAGGCGCGCTCAGCCATCCTCGAGGTGCTGGACCAGGCCATTGCGGACACGCAGGCTCAGGTCAGGGTGGTGGCGTACGATCTGAGCGAGCCGGATGTTGTCTCCCGTTTCGAGAAGCTGGGTCCACGCCTGAAGATCATCATCGACAATGATGGGGCTCATGGCAAACCCCATTCCGGGGAGGCTCAGGCGGAGGCGCGCCTGAAGGCCTCGGCTGGCGCTGCAAACGTGAAGCGGCAGCACATGGGCCACCTGCAGCACAACAAGACCATCGTGGTCAACGGGCCAAAAGTGAAGGCGGCCGTCTGTGGTTCGACCAATTTCACATGGCGCGGATTCTTCGTCCAGGCCAACAACGCCATGATCCTGCATGGCAGCAGCGTGGTCAAGTTGTTCATGACGGCCTTCGAGGATTACTGGAATAACGAGACCCCGCCAACTTTCGGCGCGACCAGGTCCGCGGTCTGGACTAATCTCGGCCTCAAAGGGATCGACGCGAAAATCGCCTTCTCGCCGCATGTCTCTACGAACGCGCTGCTGAAGTCCATCGCGGATGATATTGGCAACAATGTGACCTCGTCCCTGTTGTATTCTCTGGCGTTCCTGTACCAGACTCCCGGGGTGATCCAGGATGCGATCAAGACCGTCTCGCAGAACAACAATCTCTTCGTTTATGGAATCTCCGATCGAAAGGTGGGCGGGATCGACTTGCAGAAGCCAGATGGCAATGTGTCGCCGGTCTTCCCCTCGGCGCTGTGCGGGAAGAACATTCCGGAGCCGTTCAAGTCTGAACCGACGGGAGGCGGCGGCAACCGTTTACATCACAAATTCCTGGTCCTCGATTTCGACAAGCCAACTGCGCGGGTGTATCTCGGCTCGTACAATTTCTCTGTCCCAGCCGATACGCAAAACGGAGAAAACCTGCTGCTCATCCGCGACCGTCGGGTTGCAGTTTCCTATGCCATTGAAGCGCTGCGTATTTTTGACCACTATCATTTTAGAGTGGCTCAACTGGATGCGAAGAAGGCAAAGAAGAAACTTCAATTATCCAGGCCTCCGCGAAAACCCGGAGAAGAGGCCTGGTGGGTTAAGGATTACACCATTCCTGTCAGGATTCGAGACCGCGAGCTTTTTGCCTGAGACATGGTTTCGCTGAGGAGTGGACGGGACGAAGCCGCTCCTCTTTTGATTATTCTTTATTGGTAGGAGGTTCTGATGTCCAATCTTAGTGTTGATCGTAAGAGTGTTGCCCCATCCACTGCACCAATCTTCACCGGTCCTGTGCGCTGGATGGCCGCGGCCGTACTGGTCATCGGTCCATTGCTGCAAGTGATCGAATTCTTGACCGGCGATGAGGCCGACGACAACGCGGCGCGGGTCGCATTCTGGGCGGCTCACCCCGCGCAGACGGGTCTTTCGATGGCAAGCGGATTGCTGGCAATCCCCTTCCTGCTGGGTGCCAGTGTGATTTTAGTGGCACTCACGCAGAGTTATTCCCGGCGGTTGGCCTGGGCTGGCGGCATCTTCATGACGTTTGGAATGACTGGTCTCGCCGCGGCACACGGATACGAGTTGGCGGCGTTTGGGCTTACCCTCTCCGGAAATTTGCCTGTGGCAGCCACAGTCTTGAACGGCGATACGCTGGGCATCGCGGGGATCGTCCTTTTTATTATGTTCCTGGGTGGAGTAGTACTTGGCTCGTTGACCATTGCCATCGCGGCCTGGCGTTCGCCGCTTGTGCCTCGCATTGTGGTCGTGTTCATGGTGGCTTTCGCCATATTGGATTTTGCAGTCGGGCAGGGGGATATCAGCCATCTTGTCAATCTGGCCGGCTTTATCATTCTGGCTGTAGCCGTCGTCAACGGTTATTTACGCCAGCCGGTCGCAGCCAAGACCCGTGAGACTCAGCCAGGTTAAGTAATGGATAACATTCACTCTCAAGATCGGAATTTGCGGCACAAAGATAACCATGTACGGGCCATCGCGGCACGAGTTTTACGCAATCTGGCGAAGAGTGACCCGGACTCACAGACTTCCGTGCCCTGCTTGCGGTGACGAAGAACGAGAAAATCGAGGAGTAAGCATTGGAATTGATCGAAACCCAAGTTGACCCGAAATATCGGAAGAAGTATGCGAGTCTCTGGAAGGTCAAATAAAGCGTCTTAGGAACTGAGACGTACAGCAGATAGTGATGAAAATAACAAGGGTGATATACTCAATTGAGATCAACCTTTTACAGCCTGATGTTCAGGAAGTGTAAGACTTTGTGCAGCGCACTCATAAGCATGACTCATCCGCCCGCTGAATGAGGAGTTGCGCTGCGGCCTCCATCCCTAAAGCCTGGCAGCCCATTTGAGAAGTTACCGCGTACGCCCGTCACAGCACAGGAGGCAAAGTGAACAGAAAGCAACAGTCCAAAGCCATCGTTATTCTGGCAGCGAGTCTTTTCTTCTCCAGCTGCGGACCAGGACCGCTCGTTGGCACCACTCCCGCTCCAGCATCCACAAATACACCCGCACCGACAGCCACGCCTCTTCCAACCGCCACCAGCATTCCCACACCGGTACCCGGAAGATTGATGATCGTGATGAATAGGGAGGTCGTGGTCATTCCGGCAGATCCTTCGTACGGAAGCACGGAACAGAGTATTCTCATCCCGCAGGAGAAATTTGACGTTGCATTTCCCACTGTTGGAGAAACCGGCGTCCCTCTTGTATCCCCGGAGCTTTCGCCCGACGGCACGAAATTGGCCGTGGTGACCTGCAGAGTCCTTGGATATGGCTGCGAAAATGATCGCCTTTACGTCAGCACGGTGGACCTGGCCACAAAAGTGGAGTTTACATCGTATCAGGGCGGGCCTCTGGCATGGTCGCCCACCAGTGACAAATTGCTGATTCAGGGGGCTAAAGAGGCCTCAGAAAAACAGGTCATCGGCACTGGTGCGGAGGACTTCGGCAATGTTCTCCAACTCCCGCCCGCCGATGCTGCCTTCTGGACCTACGATGGCAAACAGATCTACTTCTTCAGAGACGGCTGGCATGTCATCAACAGTGACGGCTCGAACGAACAAAGCGTTCCCTGTGATTTGTGCGCGCTGGCGCCCACTCCCACATCCTTTGCAGTCGCCCAGTCTCCTGACGGAAAATACATCGCCATCGGCAGCCTGGATGGCATAGTATTTATTGTCCGCTCAGACAACTTCGCAGATTTCAAACTGGGCTCTGCGGGCGCTTATATCAGCCGCCTGTTCTGGTCACCGGACAGTACCATTCTGGCCATAAACATAGATACCACCACCAGCCAATCCGACATTATCATCATGAACACCGAGGGCACAACCATCGAAAAGATGACGCGCCCCGAAGGGGTTAACCTCACCATCCTGTGCGGTTGGTCGCCAGATAGCCAGTATGTGGATTATCTGTCTATTCGAGACAAGGGATCTGACCTGTTCCTCCACAAACTCGGCGAGGAAAACTCAATCCAACGACTATCCATTGAAACCGGCAACCAGAGTTGCCCAATATGGCTGAAGTAAAACAGTTCGTTGGAATTTGGCAGAAAAAGTCAATGAATTTCCTGGAAACAACGAACTTGATGTTTTTCCACATCCAAATAGCCAATCGTGGAAAATAGTTTCAAATGGGCGGTGGACATCTTGCGCAATTCCATGACGATATCGATGGAAATGCAAGTCTATGGAAACTTATTTGAAGCATTCAGCCGACAAGAGGTATCCTAAACAGAGTGTACAATAGAGTCGATCACCGTTCCAGAAAATACTACTTTCATTGTTTCCTGCAAAGGATGAGACCAGCTCATGCTCCTCTTCCAGCCCCCTCCTCCTACTCGTTACGATCTTAACTTCACTATCGCCGGGATCCCGGTCCGTGTGCATCCGTTATTCTGGCTGCTGGCCCTGATACTGGGATCTTCGACGAACCTGCTTCAACTGCTGATCTGGGTCGTGGTGGTCTTTGTATCGATCCTGGTTCACGAGCTGGGACATGCCTTGGCGATGCGAAGATACGGGATGCCCTCCAATATCATCCTTTACTGGGGAGGCGGCCTGACTGTCCCGGAGCCGGTCAAGTGGGGATACAACTGGGCCAATGTCTCCATCGGACCCAACCAGGAAATCCTGATTTCCCTGGCCGGACCATTCTCTGGATTCCTGCTGGCCGGTCTGGTCATGGCCGGGGTCGCGGCCACAGGCGGCTCCGTTGGGGTAAGCATGCTGCTTGGTGTGATCCCCATCCCTGTCGCTGCCGTGCCCTGGGGCGGAGCCATTGCAAATATATTAGTAGGTACGCTGCTCTGGGTCAACATCTTCTGGGGATTGATCAACCTGATGCCTGTCTCCCCGCTCGATGGTGGAAACGTAGCCCGTTATGCGCTGCTAAAAGCTGACCCGGCGGATGGAGTGCGCAAATCGCTCTGGCTTTCGACTGTAACCGGAGCCGTTCTCGCCATTGTTGGCCTGATTTTCCTGCGTAGTTTATTTATGGCATTCCTGTTCGGCTTTCTGGCATTTCAGAGTTACCAGTCACTGCGTGGCCGCTTCTGATCGAAATGAACGTCCCGAAGGTTGAATGGCAGCGCTACGATGGAGTTTTGTCTTCTTAAGAAACCTTCGGGACGTTCTCCCTGGAAAACGGTAAAACCCGAGCAACAATTTTCCGTATAAGAGTGTGTGGCAGAAGGTTGCCTGACCACTTGGCTAGGTAAAGACTCTCCCAGCGATGGGGGAGTTTTCGCTTGCGAAGGTTACAATGAAGAAGACCTAATCACGCTTAGGAGTCCCAATGAATCAAAAGGCCATCGAAGTACAGGATCTGCATAAATCATTTGGGGAAAATCATGCTGTGCAGGGCGTCAGCTTTGACGTGGAACAGGGTGAGATTTTTAGTCTGCTCGGCCCAAATGGAGCCGGGAAGACCACCACTATTTCCATGCTGTCGTGCCTGCTGCGGCCCAACGAGGGCGATGCACGCATCATGGGTCACTCGATCCGCACAGATGAGATGGGAGTCAAGTCTGTGCTGGGCGTGGTGCCGCAGGAGATTGCGCTGTACGAAGACCTGACCGCGCGCGAGAACCTGACCTTCTGGGGGAAAATGTACGGGCTACGGGGATCAGCCCTCAAGTCCCGTGTGAACGAAGTGCTGGATGTGATCGGCCTGCGCGAACGGGCCAATGAACGCGTCGGCAAATATTCCGGCGGGATGAAGCGCCGGGTCAACATTGGCGTGGCGCTGCTGCACAAACCCAAAGTCATTTACATGGATGAGCCGACCGTTGGCATTGATCCGCAGTCTCGGCGCAACATTCTGGATAGCGTGGTGGCGCTGAAGGATCAGGGCATGACGGTGCTTTACACCACGCACTATATGGAAGAGGCGCAGGAACTTTCCAATCATATCGGCATCATGGATCACGGGAAGATGATCGCCTGGGGCACGAACGACCAACTGGTGAAGCTCGTCGGCCAGCAAACGCGCATTGATTTGACCTTAAATACAAATGCCGAGAACGTGATGAAGGCATGGCAGTCGGTTGAAGGTGTGAAGCGTGTCCTCGCGGAGGATGGTGTGATCACCGTCCTTGTAAACGACAGCAATGAAGTTCTGCCGCGCCTGTTTGAGGCGGCCACGCGCTGTGCCGCGCGCATCACCTCGGTGGATATCCGCGAGCCAAACCTCGAAGCGGTATTTTTGCATCTGACGGGAAGAGCGCTGAGGGATTGACAAGGGACGGTAGACGGTTGAGGAAACCATGAAAATTCTGGACATTGCTCTTAAAGACCTGACCCGTTCCTTCCGGAGTGCCTTCGCGGTCATGTTCATGTTCGGCGTGCCACTCCTCGTAACGGGCATGTTCTATTTTATGTTCGGCAACATCGCGAACAATGGCGGATTCGATCTGCCCAGGACCAAGGTCATCATTGCCAACATGGACAAGGGCGGGCCAAAGTTTCAGTTCAACCCCAAGGATATTCCCGGCGGACGGAAAGCAAAGACGATGGGCGACCTGATCGTCAACATTCTTCAGAGCGAAGACCTGGCCGATCTGATCGAGGTCTCGTTCGCCCCGGACCCTCAGGCTGCACGCACGGCCGTTGACAGTCAGCAAGCCCAGGTCGCGCTCATCATCCCGCCGGATTTCTCCGAACAGTTTGCGGACCTGGAAGAGGGGAAGGCGGTCATCGAGTTCTATCAGGACCCCACCCTGACCATTGGCCCTGCGATCATAAAATCCATTATGAACCGCTTCCTGAGCGGTATGGCTGGCGTCAAGATCGCGGTAAATGTTTTTATGGATGAAGCCGATCCATCTGAATATGGGATGATGGGAATCGTCGTCCAGCAATATCTGGATGATTCGCTCGCGCTCAGCGACAACCTCGAAGGAGAACTGCTGGATGTGCGCGCGCCAGCGAGCCTGCCGCAAAACAAAGCCAGGGAAAGCCAGAATGTTTTACTCAGTATCATCGGTCCCATCATGGGCGGGATGATGATCTTCTATGCCTTCTTCACTGGCACATCCACGGCGCAGAGTATCCTAAAAGAGGAAGAGGAACGCACGCTGCCGCGGCTGTTTACCACACCCACATCGCAGGCAACGATCTTGACCGGCAAGTTTTTATCTGTGTTCATGACCGTGTTCACGCAAGTCGTTGTGCTTTTGATCGCGGCGCACTTGATCTTCAAGATCCAGTGGGGCGACCTTTTATCAGTGGCTTTGGTGGCAATCGGCACCATCTTCAGCGCATCATCGTTTGGCATCTTCGTCAACTCGTTTCTCAAAAGCACCAAACAGGGCGGCGCGATCTTCGGCGGCGTATTGACCGTGACCGGCATGGTCGGCATGATCAGCATCTTTGCCATGAACTCGCCCAGCGCGGCGCTATTGGGCGATACGGTCTCCCTGATGGTGCCACAGGGCTGGGCCATCCACGGACTGATGCAGTCGATGAATGGAGAGCCGGTGAGTGCTGTGTTGGTCACGGCCCTGGTCATGCTCGCCTGGAGTGTAGCATTCTTTATTGTCGGCGTGCTGAGATTCAACAGGCGATATATATAAATCCTTTGTGCTACTTTGTGTCCTTCGTGGTAAAAAACTCATGATCCGTATCCTTGACATCACATTCAAAGACCTCATGCAGTTGATGCGTGACTTCAAGACGTTCATGTTCCTGCTCATTATGCCGATCCTCTTCACGTTCCTGTTCGGCTTTGCCTTTGGTGGTTTCGGCGGCGGGACATCGGACTCGCGTTTGCCGGTCGGTTATCTTTCCCAGGACAATTACTGGGTCACTGACTCGCTTCACGGCCTATTGGATAAATCAGAAGTCATCCATCTGGATGAAAACATCTTCCGCTCCCAGGAGGACCTCGAGAAGCTGGTCGCGGACGGGAAACTCGCGGCCGCCATCATTGTCCCGAAAGGATACGGCCGAGCTGTTCTCAAGGCGAAGTCAGCGCGTCTCATCGTCATTGCTGATACCAGCACCCAAGCATGGACAACTGTCGAGGCCGAACTATTAACTCTGACCAGCCGGCTGGATAACGCCATCCGCACCGCGTCCATCCTGGACGGGATCGACTCACAACGCATCCCTTTTAGCTTTGCGTTCAAGAAAAGCCTGGCCGCCTGGGACGAACCGCCGATCGCCATCAAAGAGACGACCAGCCAGGCGGTGCAAAAGACAGACGATCAGGGCATGGCGCTGGCGCACACCGCGCCGGGCATGATGCTCCAGTTTGCCATTGCCGGCCTGTTGACCGCGGCCCAGATCATCGTCTCAGAGCGCAAATCACGGACGCTGCAAAGGCTGCTGACCACTGCCACGCGCAAAATCCACGTTGTGCTCGGCCACTATCTGGCGATCTTCATCCTGATCTTTGCCCAGTTCATGATCCTGATCATATTCGGTCAGTTTGCGCTGCACGTAGATTATCTGCGCCTGCCCGCCGCGACCTTATTGGTGGCGTTCAGCGCGGCATTGTGTATTTCAGCGTTGGGGCTTCTGATCGGCATCTTTGCTCGCAGCGAGGAACAGGCAGTGATGTTCTCGCTGATTCCCATGTTCGTGTTCGCTGGTCTGGGCGGCGCCTGGGTTCCACTTGAAGTAACCGGACCTACTTTCCAGGCTATCGGCCACGTCTCGCCCGTTGCCTGGGGCATGGACGGATTCGAGAACATCGTCGCGCGCGGTCTGGGATTTGGATCCGTGCTGCTGCCGGCCGCGGCGCTCGCAGGTTATGCTGTTCTATTCTTTGTCCTGGCCGTATGGAGGCTGAACGCTTCAGAGGAAAAATAGCGGCCAGTCCCCCTCATGACTTTCGACACATGAAAATAACGAAGGGGCGATGTATGATTTTCATGGTGAAATAAGAACCCGGTTCTTTATCTTTCCATCAAGATGGCAGCCGTTTAAGGACTGCCATTCACTCTTGGGTTGGGTACAAAGTAAAGGAGAGCTGCCATGAACACTTCTATCAATTGGAAATCTGCCACAGGCGAAACGGTTGGACATCTTGCGCGTCTCATTCAGGCCGCAACCGTAAATCCGCCGGGGAATGAGCTGCCGGCAATTCTGGCGATGAAGGAAATTCTGGAATGCGAGGGCTTCGGCCCGGAAGATTTCAAGATCGTGGAATCGGCTCCGAACCGTGTGAACCTGATCGCACGTCTGCGCGGCGACGGCTCACAGCGTCCGTTGCTGCTTTCCGGCCATGTGGATGTGGTTCCCGTCGAGCGTGAACACTGGACACATGATCCCTTTGGCGGTGAAGTCATCGACGGTGAGATATGGGGACGTGGTGCGCTCGATATGAAGGGCTTTCTGGCGATGTATTTGCAGATCTTCCTGCAGGCCCGCCGGCAGGGACTCCCGCTCAAACGGGACCTGATCCTGGCTGCCATTGCCGATGAAGAAGACGGCTTCACTCACGGTTCCAGGTTTCTGGTGGATCAGCATCGCGAGTTGATCGACTCCGAATATGGCATCACAGAAGGCGGCGCCTTCACCATGTACCTGGGCAGGACAAGGGCTTACATGATTCAAGTCGCAGAGAAAGGGGTATGCTGGCTGCGCATGACCGCACGCGGCAAGCCGGGACACGGGTCACTGCCTCACGATGAAAACGCTGTGTTCTACCTGGCCCAGGCCATCGAGCGGATTCGGCGCGCCGGTCATTTACCCGTCCATATAACGCCAACTTTCAAGAGCATGCTGGGAGCCGCCTCCGGGCAGATCCATTCGCCCCTGGGAAAACTAGCAGGCTTATTAGGGAACCAGGCAGTAGTGAACCTGCTCTTGCGTGCAACAAAGGGACGCAACAAGTCCATGTTGATGGCGCTGACCACGAATACCTGCTCTCCAACCATCCTGCAGGCCGGGGCAAAGACCAATGTCATCCCCTCGCAGGCTGAAGTCCATTTGGATTGTCGCAAGCTGCCCGGTCAATCACTGGAGGATGTCATGCGCGAGATCCTGGCGATCACCGGCGATAGAGTCACGCTTGAGCCTCTACACACTTCTCCCGGCGCGGAATTTTCAACTGAGACGCCCTTTTATCGATTACTGGAACGTGAGACACGTAAGTTGGACAGTGAGGGCCTTGTCATCCCTCTATTGATGCCGGGCGCAACGGATGCTTCTGAATATCAACGCGCGGGGATCAAGATGTACGGCTTCACACCCGGCCTCCTGCCGCCAGAATTTCCGGTCATTTCTCTCGGCCATGGACACGATGAAAGGCTACCGCTGTCCTTCATTGAAAGTGGTTTGCCTGTGTTATGGAACGTGGTCAACGAGTTTTGTGCAGGATAGAATTATTTCTTGCGGGGCGTATGGAGAAACAAACCTCAACCTTTCACAATCACTTTTAGAGAGGAATAACACCGTGTCTACTCAAAATGTTACGCTTCCCTTGAAGCAGGCATACGATGAGTTTGCAGACATCATCCTTTCCCTCTCTGACGTACAATTCCTGTCTTCCATGGACGGCTGGTCGCCAAGGGACGTGATGGCGCACCTGATCGGCTGGA
Organism: Chloroflexota bacterium; assembly: GCA_029782225.1. Classification (GTDB taxonomy): domain Bacteria; phylum Chloroflexota; class Anaerolineae; order Anaerolineales; family Villigracilaceae; genus JAKOVF01. Next base: position 29,965 of record JAKOVF010000187.1, read on the forward strand.
ACGACCTGATGATCGAGTCTTCGCTATCCATTCTGGACGGGGAGCCGCCTGCGTACTATGATGAGGCTGCAAACGATTACAGCAATATCAATGCAGGCTTTACCGCAAAATATTCATCGGAGTCAAAGCAGGAACTCCTCGCGGAACTAAAATCGTCTTTTGAAAGGCTTATTGCTTTTATTCATGGCCTGCCTGCCGAAGAACTGACTGCAGATCATGGCGTCGTTCGCTACAGCGGTATCCCTGCCACAGTGACGAAGATCATCCGGTCACTTGCTGGTGATTATCAATATCATACGAAGGAAATTCAGGAATGGTTGAAGCAATAGAGGCCATGTGACAGATCAAGAGTCTAATCCTGCCTGGTTTGAACGGCTGCCCAAGGTCGAGCTTCATTTGCATCTGGAGGGCGCTATTCCCTACGACGCACTATGGGAACTTGTTCAAAAGTATAGCGGGGATACGTTGTTATTTACGAAGGACACGCTCAAGGGTCAATTCAAGTACGTGGATTTTCCGCATTTCATCGAAACCTGGATCTGGAAGAATCAATTCATCAACGAGTGCGAGGTCTTTACCTTTTTTGCAGAGGCGGTCGCGCGTGACCTGGCAAGTCAAAATATCCGCTATGCAGAAGTCTTCTTTTCACCGCCCGATTTCGCGCGCCGGGGATTGAAGACACAGCTCATTACAGAAGCAGTCCGCAAAGGGCTGGAGAAGGTGAAGGAAATTGAGATTGCCCTGGTCGCGGATCTGGTCCGTGACTTTGGCCCGGAAAGAGCAGAAGTCACGCTGGCAGAGATCAATGAAGTGAAGCAGTTAGGCGTGATCGGCGTGGGGATCGGGGGTTCGGAGCAAAATTTCCCGCCTGAGATGTTTGAGTCTGTTTTCGAGAAGGCGCGTCAATTGGGATTCCACACCAGCGCGCATGCGGGGGAAGCGGCCGGTGCAGAAAGTGTCTGGAGTGCGATACGCAGCCTGCGGGTCAACCGGATCGGGCACGGGACCCGGGCGGAGGAAGATGAGTCCCTGCTGGATTATCTCGTCCAGCAAAAGATTCCCGTTGAGATGTGCCCCATTTCGAATGTACGGACAGGCGTTGTCAAATCGTACGAGAGTCACCCGGTGCGAAAGTATTTCGAGCGAGGCATCGTCCTTAGCGTCAACACTGATGATCCGAAAATGTTCGGCAATTCGCTGGCAGAAGAGTACTTGCTGCTGACGGAGAAACATGGCTTCACGCGGACCGAGGTCAAGGATTTGATATTGAACGGAATCAGGACATCCTGGATGTCAGAAGAAAAGAAGCAGGGGATGATCAACGAGTTTTGCAGCGATCCCGGATGGGCCGAGTAAAGAAGTCGCATTATTCTTGCCAGCGCAGTCGTTAAATTAATTGATATTATGATCGATATATACACCGTCCCGAAGGTTTGGTCAAAAAGAGCCCGAATGGAGGAAACTTTCGGGGCGTTTTACAGGTAAAAGGAGTGTATTCCATGGAAAGTGATTTCAAAATTCAAATATGGGATTTATGGTATCCCCAGGCCGCCGCGACCGGTGTCCCGTTTGCGCGCGGCCGAATCGACTCGACAGATGTTCTGCTTGTCCATGCCGCGCCACCCATGTTGACGGTGGAAGTCCGCAGCGAGAGAGGCCACCGGCTGGCTATGGGCGTGGACCTGTCACAGACCGCCGATCGCCCGATGGCGCGCCTGACCCGCCGAGGAGACGAAATCGTCCGTGAAGACCTGTGGCCGCTGGCAGAAGATATTGGCCGTCTGGTTATCCTGCCGGGCGGAGAAGTGGGAGAACTGCTGACATGGTGGAATGCTGTGGATGGCAGTGAGTGGCGCTGGCAGATCGAATTCTATAATCATCGTTAGGCATTTCACAGCCATCCATAACAAAATCACTGGAAATCCTCATGGCACCTCAAATTATCCTCCGCGACGTAACGCAATCTGATCTGTTGATCCTCTTCGAGCAGCAGTTGGACCCTGAAGCCACCGCCATGGCCGCTTTCCCTGCCAGAGACAGGGATACTTTCCATGCACACTGGGCCAGGGTCTTGGCTGACAATTCAAACATCGCCAGAACCGTTGTCTTTGACGGTCAGGTGGCCGGGGTCATGATGGGTTTTGAACTGGACGGTCAGCGGGAGGTCGGCTACTGGATCGGAAGGGAATTCTGGGGCAAAGGTATCGCGACGCGGGCGCTGACAGAGTTTCTTGACATTGAGAAGAAACGCCCGCTGCATGGGCACGTGGCCAGGCATAACATTGCCTCGCGGCGCGTTTTGGAAAAGTGTGGTTTTAAACTTGCAGGCGAAGATGAATATATCAACCACGGCGGGCAGGAGGTGGAGGAATTTATTCTGAAGCTGGAGTAAGCACCGAAATATTCGGAGTATAATGTCCGCACTTAATTGGACCACAGCAGGTGTTTACTGGTAGGAGAGCCATGGCGGATAGTCTAGCCATCACACAGACAAGTGACCGGGTGCAAATTCTTCACCTTCAGGGTCATCTGACTGCCAATACAGCAGAGATGTTCATCAAGCACGCGCGTCTGGTAAAAGAGTCAGGTGCGCGCTTTTTATTGGTTGACCTGAGCGGCGTGGGGATGATCACCAGCGCGGGCCTGCTTGCCCTTCACAATGGCTTCATGAATTTCACGCCGCACGATGAGATTGAAAATTGGCAGCACGAGCACCCCGGCCTTATGTTCAAGTCGCCATACTTCAAGCTGGCCGGTGCATCGCCAGAGGTCTACTACATTCTCAGCCTGGCGGGCTTCATTCAGAACATCCCCATCTACCCCGGCATTCAGGAAGCCCTCGATTCGTTTGTCCTCCAGGAATAGCATGGGCAATCTTCTTCTGGAAGGCGGAGCAGAGTTTGGCGGGCAGATGTCCGAGCCGGACCTGCGTGCCATTGAACGGGCCGGCGGACTGGACGCTTCTATCGTCATCCTTCCCACCGCTGCCGCGCCGGACAACAATCATAAACGCGCAGGAGGGAACGGTGTACGCTGGTTCCAGGGATTGGGCGCGACAAACGTGAAAACAGTGGATGTGATCGACCGCTCGTCAGCGGACGATGAGTCCCTGGCCGCTTCCATTCGGACCTCGAAGCTGGTCTACCTGCTCGGAGGTTTTCCGCGGCATCTGGGAGAGACTCTGGCAAACAGCCTCGCCTGGGAGGCCGCGCTGACCGCGTGGCAGAATGGCGCAGTCATTGCAGGGTCGAGTGCCGGCGCCATGGTTCTGTGCGAGCATTATTATGATCCGTACGAGAGGAAGTTGCTGCGCGGGTTGAATCTGGTCGCGAACGCCTGCGTCCTGCCGCATCACAATAAGGCCGGAAAAAATTGGGTGGAAAATCTGACCAAATCCCTGCCAAATGCCATTTTGATCGGCATTGACGAGGCCACTGGCATGTTAAGCGATTCGGACGGCAAATGGACGGCGTATGGCGCGGGCAGAGTCACCCTCTATCGAGGCGGCGACCGGCTCTCGGTCCACGCGCGAGGCGAGGCTTTTCGCCTGAACGAACAGTTCATTAACCGATAAAACGCCCCGAGGGCCTGGATCGGCAGGACCTTCGAGACGTTATTTACAACCAATATTTTGTGGAGGCAGTCATGGGATCAGGGTTTTCAATCCGTTCGGAGCAGTCGCAGAGTGCGCCATCCGTCATGGTCTTTCATATCAAAGGCTGGCTGGATGCGCAAAGTGAGGAGCAGTTATTGGGCGAAGCGCGGGAGGCATACAACAACGGCGCACGCTGTCTCCTGCTCGACCTTGAAGAGGTGGATACACTGACCAGTGCAGGCATGCGCGCCATCCAAAAGGTATACAAAATGTACACGCCGGAGGATGAGCGTTTCAAGGTGGCCCGCGTCAAGATGTGCAATGCGCCGCCTCAGATCTACCATGTGCTGGGCATCACGGGCTTTCTGCAGAACATCCCCAACTATGAAAGCACACAGGCCGCGCTCGAATCTTTTGCTGAATAGGATGGGAGCAAAGTACCCTTTTCCATGTTGGGCCTGATGCTAAAATCACGCCCACCTGTAACCACCTGAGGAGATGCAAAATGAAGAGACTTAACATAAAAGTGTTGTTTTCCATTGTCAGCCTGGTCACATTGACGCTGGCCTGTAGTTCATTCAGCCTGCCGGGCAGCGGAGGTGGGGGTGGAGGAGGCGGCACAGCCAAGGTCATCCTGAAGGATGATTTCTCGAACACTTCCAGCGGCTGGGGCACAGGCACGGACACGAACAGTTCCGTGGAATATACAAACGGCGCGCTGCAATTTATCGTTTACACCGGCTATTACATCACCTGGTCCAACCCGGACACGAAGACATATCAGAATTACCATGTGGAAGTGACCGTGACCAACAGCAGTCCCGATCCACTGGCGATCTTCGGCATCATCTGTCATGAACAGGAGACACAATCTTTTTATTATTTGGGCGTGGCCGCTGACGGTTATTACACCATCTCCAAATCTGAAAGTGGCAAGGATGATGTATCCTTCACGAACGGCACTGACTCGTCAGTCCCAACCGGTGGCGGGCCCTTCACCCTGGGCGCAGACTGCGGTAACGGCAACCTGGCCCTGTACGTCAGCGGCAAGAAGATCGCTTCTGCGCAGGACGCGACCTTCACGACCGGCAAGGTCGGCCTGTTCGCATGGACGGATAAACAGGCCAATGGTGCAAATGTCACCTTTGACAATTTTGTGATGACGGAACTGCCGCAATAAAAGAACGGGCCAGAAGAAGAAAACGTCCCGAAGGTTTTGCGAAGCACCTTCGGGACGTTGCTTTTAGAACAGCTCTTTATTCGCCTTCACCCAATCGAACAGCTTCTTCACGCCCTCTTCCACGGCGACTTTTGGCTTCCACCCCAATTCTTTTTCGGCTTTGCTGATATCCGCGTAGAACACCCGCTGGTCGCCGGGGCGCCAGTCGCCGCGTGCCACTTCGATCGTCTCACCCAGCAATTTTTCCAGCATCGGCCCAAACTCCGCCCAGACCGACATGACGTTCCGCGGCCCGCCGCCCATGTTGTAGACCTGTCCCCTGGCAGTATCGATCTTCTCAACGGCGGCATCGTAGGCACTCATCAAATCCTCCACCCACAGCACGTCGCGCACCTGCTTGCCGTCGCCATAAATCGTGATCGGACGCCCGGTCACGGCGGCGATGACAAACCATGCCACCCAGCCCTGATCCTCCACGCCGAATTGACGCGTACCGTAAATACACGATTGACGAAAGACGACAGACGGTAGTCCGTAGATACGAGCATAATCGCGCACATACTGATCGCCTGTCCCTTTGCTGCAGCCGTATGGGGAATGAAAATCCAGAGGCTGTGTTTCAGGGCAGCCCTCCACCAGATCCTTGTAGCGCCAACGGGTCTTTTCTTCGAAAAGCTCCACCTCTTCCATGCCGCCGTATACTTTGTTGGTGGAGGCGTAAATGAAGATGGGATTCCGCCCGGAGAGCCGCGCCGCTTCGAGCACATTGAAGGTTCCCAGCGCGTTGGCTTCGAAGTCATCGCGCGGATCCGTGACGGACGTGGTCACCGCGACCTGCCCGGCCAGATGCACGATCACATCGGACCCTTTGGCTGATTCCGCTATAAGCGACGCATCACGCACATCCCCGACGATCACGTCAATGGACTTCTCGCCATAGTTTCGTTTCAGCCATTCGAGATTACGCGGCGCGCCCGCCCGTGACAGGTTGTCGTAGATGGTCACCTTCTCGCCGCGCTGCAGCAGCCGCGCTACATAGTTTGAACCAATGAATCCGGCACCGCCGGTAACAAGATAATTTCGAGGCATAAAGGGTCTCCCAATTTCATTTGTGTCATCCTGAGGAGCCGCTTTACGGCGACGAAGGATCTCAGACTACATAACACTTTCCTGACATGAGATTCTTCGCTCCGCTCAGAATGACATAGATGTAATGTTTACCAAGTCCGAACTACACGCCGCGGCGCAAACAGATTCGACGCGAGCATCCCAAACAAAAATCCACCGACGTGCGCCCACCAGGCAATGCCTCCGCTTGCGCCTTCCAGGGACATCACACCGGAGAACAATTGCGAGACGAACCAGAACAGCAGAAAGAGCACGGCCGGGATTTCAATGATTGTAAAAATGAAAAGGATGGGCACCAGGCTGGCGACGCGCGCCCGCGGGAAAAAGATCAGATAAGCACCCAGCACTCCCGCAATTGCACCGCTCGCGCCAATCGTTGGTACATGGCTATTCGTGAGTACAAATACCTCCATCAGGGCGGCAGCAACGCCGCACAACAAATAGAAGATCAGGTAATTGAATGATCCCATGCGGTCTTCGATGTTATCGCCGAAGATGAACAGTACCCACATATTACTGAGAAGATGGAACCAGCCTCCATGGAGAAACATGGACGAGAACACAGTGGGCCATTCTGCATAGCTGGCAGCGCGAAGCTGGGCGGGAATCACGCCCCACGTTTCGATGAATCCCCGCAAGGCGTCAGGACCCAAACGCGTTTCATAAAGAAAGACCAGCACATTCGCAATGATCAACACCCAGTTGACCAGTGGAAACCGGCGCGGACGCAGAGTGTCGTACAGTGGGATCATCGTTACTCACTTTTAGTTCTAAAACTCATCAACTCTTTGTAAACTCCCGAAAGTGTCTCGCCTTCGCGCATCAGGCCGATGCCACCGATCACGCCGCTGTTGAGGTAGTTGTAAAGGCGTGATGTCAACGCGACCGCCAGAGATCTGGCCTGGTCGCCCGAGAGCAGGGTCAATGCACCGGCAATGGCCCCGTCGAATGTGCCAATTGCGCCCGGGGCAGAGGGAATCGCCCCGCCAAAGGCCGCAGCCCCAATCCCGAACATGCCCCAGACAGGTGTCGCGTGTGGGAAATAGGCCAGCACCATCAGATAATAAGCGAGGAGGCCAATCGCCCAGTCGAGCAACATCCAAAACAGGAAACGGGCAAAGAGCCATCCATCCGTCAGGACAGTCAGGCCGGCAAAGAAGGATTCGAGGAACCGTCCGCCGAATTTCTGCAGGGACGGCCAGCGCGCGCTCAATTTATGGAAGAGATCAAGCGCCCACTGATTGTTGCGCGCCAGGATGAACATCACGATCAACCCGACAATCACCAGTCCACCGACAATGTAGCCGATCCGTCCTGCGCCGGCCGCTCCGACCACAAAGGGCAGCGCGGCAAGAAATACCGCGGCGGAGATGGCAAGATCCACGGCGCGCTCGATAACGATGGTGGGCAGTATCTCGCTGAACAGCATCCCTGACTTGCGGCTGAGTAAAAAGGCGCGGCCAAGTTCACCGAGACGGAAGGGCAGGAAATTATTAAGCAGGTAACCCTCGCCCTCGGAATAAAGCACATCCATGTATTTGGGTTTGTCACGCAGCAAAGTCTGCCAGACCTTGGCGCGGACAGCCATCCACACAAAGGACAGGGCCATCGCCACACCGAGGAATCGAAAATCTGCTTTGCGAACTGCCTCCAGCATGGCGCGCAAATCCACGAAATAAAGAATGACGGCGATCAGCACAATACTGACCAGCACACCGGGCAGCCAGCGTTTGATGTCTTTCATGGTTTTTAACCACGACGGACACAAAGAGCACCAAGGTTTCGAGAGCGATGAACGAATAGCCGTCCCGCCGATCTTCCTTCGTGTACTTCGTGTCCTTTGTGGTGAATCACTCCTCTTCCAATTTCAACACCGCCATAAATGCTTCCTGCGGGATTTCCACATTCCCAATCATCTTGAGACGCTTTTTCCCGCGCTTCTGCTTTTCCAATAATTTCTTCTTGCGGGTGATGTCGCCACCATAGCATTTTGCCAGCACATCCTTGCGCGTAGCTTTGACATTCGCGCGCGAGATCACCCGTCCGCCAGCGGAGGCTTGAACAGCCACATCAAACAACTGACGTGGGATCAACTCCTTCAGCTTTGTAATGAGGCGCTGACCTTTGTGATACGCGTCCTTTTCATGGACAATGGCCGCCAGCGCATCCACCGGCTCACCGTTGACCAGGATCTCCAGCTTCTGCAATTGGTCCGGGCGATATTCGAGGAACTGATAATCCAGCGAAGCATAACCTTTCGTGCGTGATTTCAAGTCATCGAAGAAATCAACGATAATTTCAGAAAGCGGGATTTCATAATCCAGCTGCACACGATGAGGCGCAGGATACTCCTGCTGCTTGAAAATGCCGCGACGCTTCGTGACCAATTCCATAATCGGACCGTAGTAATCCGTTGGCGTGATAATCTCGATGGTCATCCACGGCTCGCGGATTTCCAGAATGCCCTCGTCGGGAAGGTCGGCAGGCGAATCTACAGTGATGACTTCATTATCAAGCTTGACCACTTCGTATTCCACCGATGGCGCAGTGAACAAAACATCCAAATCATATTCGCGTTCGATGCGCTCCTGAATGATTTCCATGTGGAACAAACCAAGAAAGCCGGCACGGAAACCAAATCCCAGTGCCTGTGAGGTTTCGGGCTGGAAAGTCAACGAAGCGTCGTTGAGTTGCAACTTCTCCAAGGACTCGCGCAAGTCCGTGTAATCGTCTGCTTCCACAGGATAGATACCGGCGAAGACCATCGGCTTGGGGGAACGGTATCCAGGCAAAGGGTCCGCGGCCGGGACCGCCGCGTGTGTGATCGTATCGCCCACACGGCACTCATGCACGGTCTTGAAACCGGTCGCGATATAGCCCACTTCGCCTGACCCCAGAGTCTGCGTTGGTTTCATACTTGGAGCAAAGATGCCGATCTCCACCGGCTTCATGTCCATTTTGGTGTTCATCATCCGCAGAACATCGGTGGACTTGAGCGAACCCTCCACCACGCGCACATACGCGATAACGCCTTTATAAGAGTCGTAGTGCGAATCGAAAATCAGCGCGCGTAAAGGGATATTGTCCAAATCCCTGGGAGGCGGCACACGCTGGACAATCGCCTCGAGGACCTGGTCCACGTTTACACCTTCCTTCGCCGAGATGCGGATGACCGATTCAGGCTGGACCCCAAGCAGGCTCCCGACATCTTCGGCCACTTCATTGGGACGGGCTGAGGGCAGGTCGATTTTATTGATAACGGGGACAATCACCAGGTCCGCTTCGAGCGCCTGATACAGGTTCGCGAGAGTCTGGGCTTCGATCCCCTGAGTCGCATCCACCACAAGGACCGCGCCCTCACACGCCTTGAGCGCGCGGCTGACCTCGTAGCCGAAGTCCACATGGCCGGGCGTGTCAATTAAGTTGATCTCGTACTTTTGATTGTCCCTGGCCGTGTAATACATGCGGACTGCGGAGGCCTTGATGGTGACGCCTTTCTCGCGTTCGAGGTCCATCGTATCAAGCACCTGCTCGGTCATCTCGCGTTCCGAGATTGCACCCGTTAACTGAAGCAATCGGTCCGCCAGCGTGGACTTTCCATGATCAATATGGGCAATAATGCAAAAATTGCGAATATGGTCTGTCATGTTAGCGCCGAAAGTATAACCGATTCTTTGCAAAGAAAAACAGCGCGTCGGTTGATGCGCTGCTGAAAGGAGTCCGAAGTCTTGTTATCCCCCTGGAGGCCAGACTTTGGGGTTCCAACGTCAGGAGACGTTGGACTCCGCTATAGCTTCGCCAGCAGTTCCGCCTTTTTCTTCTGGAACTCCGCTTCCGAGATGATCCCCTGCTTGCGTAATTGGTCGAGCCTGGCGATCAGGGTTGGAATATCTTCTTCCTCCGGGCGCCCGACTCGAGTCTCGCCAAAGCCAAGTTCCTCTTTGGCATTGAGCATGTCCGTCTTGAACTTGATGGGATCACTGATGCTCTTGAAGAGGTTCACTCCCAACTCGCTCGCGGTCAGGATCTCAATGTCACCAAAATTGAACAGCCTGCCCCAAAAGGACTGACTCATCTTGACGTCGTTTACTTTTTCCAGCGAAGAATCGACAACATCCTTGCGAAACACACCGGAAATCTGTATCACCCTCCGATTTGTCACAATATACTGGCGGTTGGACCAGATCAGGATATCGCGCATCATTCCAGCCAATGGAACCAGCACAAGAATAAAGCCAATGGCGGCAATCGGGTAAAAGACAATCGCCGTGCCAACCGCTGCCAGCAGCACCACGATCAATATGATTTCCAATAGAATGTTGCTGAGCAGGATAAACCAATGCTGGCGCGTCGCCAGTAGAATGCGTTCGTTTTCGCCCATCAAACCTTTGAGATAATCATCTGCCATTTTTTCTCCTTGCCGGGTACCAATAAAAAACAGAACCAGAATCGTCGTTCATGATTTTATCACCGCCATCGATTTTGCTATCACTCTCAAAACAGGATTTTCGTCCATTGCACTTGCCCGGAGGGCAAAATACAATGAATTCATGACGTACGAGCGCGATCGCAAGAGTCTGTGGGCCATCAACCTGGGACTGGGGATCAATATCGTCCTGTCTGCGGTCAAAACGATATTTGGCATTCTCGGCAATAGTCCCGCGCTGCTTGCCGAAGGGATCAACTCCACTTCGGATGTGGCCTATTACGTGGTCGCAAGCATCTTCGTGCGGCTGGCAACCAAACCGGCCGACAATGAACATCCCTATGGGCACCGCCAGCTTGAGAGTATCGCCTCGCTCGTCGTTGGCGCGTTCGTAGTAGCGACGGCGATCGCGGTCTTCTGGGATGCCGTTGAAAAAATCTGGAAGCTGCTCAATGGTCAACTGGAGACTCTTGGCGCGCATCCGTTTGCGTTGTGGGTTGCGCTTTCGACGGTTGCCATCAAAATCTTCCTGTTTTTCTACGTTCGCAGACTTGGAAAAGAGACTCGCAATCCCATTGTGGATGCGCTTGCCTACGATCACCGCAATGACATCTTCTCTGCTTCGGCTGCTTCCATTGGCATCTACTTCGGTCAGCATGGACTGCCGTGGCTGGATCCGCTGGCGGGTGCGTTGGTTGCATTGCTGATCCTTCGCACGGGGATTTTCATCCTACGCGAGTCTTCGGTTGAGCTGATGGACGCAGTTCCCAGCAAGGAGCTGGCAGAGCAAATCTCAACCTTGATCCAGAATGTGCGCGGCGTGCAGCAACTGGAGGAATTACAGGCGCATCGCTTCGGACCTCATCTCACGGTCAATTTGACGATTGGCATCAATGGCACTTTGACAGTCAGTCAAGGCGACCAGATCGCCACCGAGGTGGAGGGCCTGATCTACGAGAAAATTCCGAGCATGAGCCATGTCCACGTGCATTACCACCCGGCAGAAGCGACACGCAAGAACATGAGCATTGATGACATGCTGGCCGAGACGCGCAAGCAGGTGGCACAGCATGGGCATTTGCATGAGTAACTACCGCTGGTCTCGATACGCCCCGACGTTCACGGGGCTACTCGACTACCGGATTATCTTGGAAACAGATTTTCCACCATCTCGCTAATCTTCACATCCATCTCCTCTTCCCCCAGCCACACCAAAAACTCAGCATTCCCCTTTGGCCCCAGCAGCGGGGACTTGATCAGACCGCGAATCCCAAAGCCTTCATTTTGAGCAAAGGTCAGGATATCGAGTAATACCTTCTGATGCACCTCGGGGTCGCGGATCACACCGTCGCCGCGGGCAACGTCTTTCCGGCCGGCTTCGAATTGGGGTTTGATAAGGGCAACGACCCCCCTCTCTGGCTCTCCCCCCATTTTCTCCGAAAATGGGGGGAGATGGAGGGGGGTCAACCACCTTCTCACCGCCGGCAGCAAAATCTTCAGGGAAATGAATGAAGCATCAATTGTTATAAAAGAAACTGGTTCCGGCAGTGACTCCACAAAGCGCGCATTGGTCTCTTCCATGACGACCACACGCGGATCGTTGCGCAGTTTCCAGTGCAGGATGCCTTTGCCAACATCGATTGCGTAAACCCTGGCTGCGCCGTGCTGCAACATACAATCCGTGAAGCCGCCGGTGGATGAGCCAACATCCGCGCAGATGAGGCCTGTCAGATCAATTTGAAACGCTTCAAGTGCCGCGTCCAGTTTTTCGCCGCCGCGTGAGACAAAGCGCGGACCGGAGTCAACTGTCAGGGCCGATTCTGAATCGACCGCGGTGGCAGGCTTCAGGGCGACCTGACCGTCCACCCGCACCTGTCCGGCCATGATCATGGCCTGCGCTTTGGCACGCGATTCGGCCAGTCCGCGTTCGGTCAACAGCACATCCAGACGGAGTTTAGGCATGTTCGTATTTTACTTCCATGTTGGAATAAGTTCTTTATGGTATTCACTTCATTCCCTGTTCATTAAACACAGGTAAAATTGCAGAATGCTCAAAGCCCTCATCAAAACCATGCGTCCGCGCCAGTGGTCGAAGAATATATTCATCTTCGCAGCGCTCGTCTTCGACAAACAACTGTTCGTCCCCGTTTCCTTCCTGCGGACCCTCGCAGGTTTTTTCCTTTTTTGCCTGATCGCCTCATCTGTTTACATTTTCAATGATCTTTTCGACGTTGAAGCAGACCGCCAGCACCCCGAGAAAAAGAATAGACCAATTCCCTCCGGTCAATTGCCTGTTGGCATTGCATGGAGCGCGGGCGTCCTGCTGACAATTGTCGCACTTGGCCTGGCGTGGTTTCTCGCGCCTGCTTTCATGGCCGTGTTAGCCCTCTATCTCGTGCTCAATATTTTGTACTCAAAGTGGTTGAAGCATGTGCCGATCCTGGATGTGCTGGTGCTGGCGGCCTGTTTTGTCCTGCGCGTGCACGCCGGCGTGACCCTGATTGATGTCGAACGATTCTCGCCGTGGCTTTATGTGGTGATGACCCTGCTTTCGCTTTTCCTCGGTTTCGGCAAGCGTCGCGCAGAGCTGGCCCTGCTTGCTCACGGAGCCGGTTCACACCGCAAGGTGCTCGAAGGTTATACCCTGCCGCTGCTCGACCAATACATCATGATTGTCTCAGGCACCACTATCGTGGCCTATTCGCTTTACACGTTCTCAGCGCCGAACGTGCCCGATAATCACAGCATGATGCTGACCATTCCATTCGTGGTCTACACCATCTTCCGCTATATGTATCTGATCGAGGTCAAACATGCAGGCGGTGCGCCGGAGGAAGTCCTGCTCACGGATCGGCCATTCCAGGTTGGAATGGTCCTGTGGGCGCTGACCGTGCTGGCTGTTTTTTATCTATCGTAGTCCAGGCTGCCGGTACAACATGACTACATCATCCGCACCCGGCAAAATCATTCTGTTCGGCGAGCATGCTGTCGTCTACGGGCGACCTGCGCTCGCCGTTCCCGTTACGCAGGTCCATGCAGATGCCGAAGTCCTGGATTCCGCCCGCGCGGGAATCTGGCTTCAGGCCCCGGACATCGACCTTCACGCCGAGCTTCACTCGCTTCCTTCCGGCCATCCGATTGCTGCCGTTATACACAGTCTCTTCTTCCTCCGTCGCATTTCCCCATTTCCCTCACTCGAAATAACAATTCGTTCAACCATCCCCGTTGCATCGGGCCTGGGTTCCGGCGCGGCAGTCTCGGTCGCATTGACACGCGCGCTTGCCTCTCATCTGAATGTTTCAATGACCGATGAAGAAGTCAACGCGTTTGTTTATGAGATCGAGAAGATCCATCACGGCACTCCCTCCGGCATTGACAATACCGTGGTGACGTACTCGAAGCCGGTCTACTTCACCAGTGGCAAACCGATCGAAACTTTCACAGTGGGATATCCGTTTACCGTTGTCATCGGCGATACAGGTATTCCCGCGCCGACAAAACAGGCTGTCAGTGACGTGCGTCATCTATGGATGGACAACCGATCTTACTGGGAGACCATCTTCGACAAGATCGGCATTATCTCCTTTACCGCCCGCCGCGCTATCGAAGCGGGACACTGGGAAGTGCTCGGCGAGTTGATGAATGAAAATCATGAGTTCCTGCAGGAGATGAAAGTCTCTTCGCTGGAGCTGGACCGGCTGGTGAAAGCTGCGCTGTCTGCCGGCGCGCTGGGTGCAAAAATGAGCGGCGGGGGACGCGGCGGGAACATGATCGCACTGGTCAATGCCGAGACAGCGGAAGCAGTGACCAGGTCCATGCGAGAGGCGGGGGCGAAGAACGTGATCCTCACACAGGTCGGCCAGAGCGACATATAATCGCCACGTTGTGTATGAAACGTCCAAGAATCAATATTTCGTGGACTCATTTGTTCGCGCTATGGGCCATCCAGGGACTCATCGGATTCTGGCAGCTTGCCTCCCTGCCATCTGACGCTGAGAATGGTTTGCTCCTTGGTTTCTCTGCATCCCGTCTGGCAGGGATAGGTTTCCTTCTCCTGTGGGTGTTCGTTTCCGGTGCGCTCGCAGTCAGATCGTACCGCGATCCAGCGTGGAGGGAGCGCCGGCTAAATCCAATTTTTGCATCGCAAAGCGGGGATATTTTATTGGTAGCATCCCTGTTTATCGGGATCACTTCTCAAATCGTGCTGGCAATTTTATGGGGACTTTCGCAGCGTGGTGAAGTCTTCAAGTACGCTGCATATGCCACACGTTCTGCTCCCGTCCTCAATGTACTTACTTTATCAGCACTGGAATTGATTCTCTGGATCGTCCTGCATCGTCAGGGCATCTTTGCATCCATTCGAATAACAGGCAGGGACTTACTAAAACGTTCCCTGATAGCGTGGGGGTTGCTTGGCCTGTTCGCCGTCTTTGTTATGCTCACAGGATTGGGAATCATTCCGGACAGAACGGGGACCTGGGGCCTGCCTGGCGTGCCTTTGCTCGAATGGCAAATCCTCCTTGCATGCGTTCTGTTTATTGTAGTGATCTGGTTTGAAGCCAGGCGCGGTGTAGAAAGGATCAGACATGTCGATCTTTGGATCGCGGCTGCCCTCTGGCTTGGAACCACCTTGTTATGGCTCAGCCAGCCGATCGTCCCGGCTCTCTCGGCCATGCCGCCGCGTGCGCCAAATTACGAAGTCTATCCATACATTGACGCACAGGTCTATGACGAATACGCCCAGTCCATCTTGATCGGGAATGGCATGCGTGAAGTGGAGATCCCATCGCGGCCTTTGTACATTGTGTTTCTGGCGTTCCTGCATACTGTGGTAGGCCAAAGCTATAACAACGTGATCGCGGTCCAGTCACTACTGCTCGCTTTTCTCCCGGTCATACTGTATTGGATCGGCAAGGATTTTTATGGAAGACCCGTGGGGGTTGGCATCGCGGTCCTGGCCGCGTTGCGTGATGTGACATCGAACATCGCCGCGCCTTTTACCAACAACCTGAGCTACTCCAAGCTGTATTTATCTGAATTACCAACCGCCATTTTCCTTGTGCTTTTTATCGGGCTCGCGATTCGGTGGGCACGCAGCAAATATCCAGACTACCTTGCTTTTATTGCCGGCGGGCTACTTGGCATCGGCATCATGATCCGCACACAGGCGGTCGCAGCTTTGCCTGTGCTGTTATTTCTCGCCTGGCTTGCAGATCGAAAAAGACTCATGTCCATCGTTCGCGGGGCGATATTGATGACGCTTGGGATTGTCATCGTGATCTCCCCGTGGATCTGGCGCAATTACAGAAACACCGGTCAATTCATCTTCGATAGCCCTGCCACGCAGACCATCAACCTTGCCCAACACTACAGCGCCATCAGCGGCACGGAGGCGGATGTCCTCCGTCAGCCGGGCGAGAGCAACACTGAATATAACGACAGGCTCATGAAGATTTTCATTAAATCTGTCTCTGCGGACCCTGTTGGAGCCGTCCGCGTTCTCGTGAACCGTTTCCTGAATAACTGCGTGGACAACATCCTGATCCTGCCATTGCGCAATGATCTGATGAACCTGAATGAACTTTGGCGGCCAGGCCGCTCTTTCTGGGAGGATTGGAGAGGGCAGCCAACCGCGCCACAAGCCGCACTGCCGATTTTCTATCTTTTCCTGCTGGGGCTGGGACTGGCGGCGAGTTGGAAGCGTCTTGGCCTCCTGGCATTCGCGCCGTTGGGCGTCAACCTTTTCTATAACCTGTGGACTTCGATCACGCTGCTCTCCGGCGGGCGATTTTTGCTGGCCATGGACTGGTGCATCTACATGTACTATATGATCGGCCTGTTCGTCTTGATCAGTGGATTCATGTACCTGCTCAACGCCACGCGGCCGATGATCCTGAGATGGTATGAAAGTTTGAAACTGCATGAAGTACCGGTGATCCCACGCAGAGCATGGAGCCACTATGTCCTGGCCGGCGCGCTTTTCTTCGTCGTAGGCGCATCCATCCCGCTGAGTGAAAAGATATTCCCGAAAAAATATCCTCCTCAAACCCAGGAGAGACTCTGGTCAGAGTTTTCGTCTTCAAAGGCGTTTGCAGAATCCGGGCTGGATGTGGCCTGCATGAGTCGATTCATCGCACAGAACGGACTTCAAGCCACGGATGGGAGAGTTCTATCCCCACGGTTTTATGGAGCGGGTGAGGGCGAGTCAACTTTGAAGTTTGGCTACCAGGTCTCAGATCAGCCGCGTCTCGTGTTCCTGATGACCGGGAATTACAATGGACTTGTCGTTTTGGACATGGCCGAATCGCCGGCATTCTTTCCTAACGCCTCGGATGTGCTGGTCTATGTGGATAAAGATGAAGCCACCAGAGCCTGGTTCGCGCTGGTCAGGGATGGCGAGAAGGAAGCGATGTATCTATCAGACGAGTTCAAATCATCGAATCAATGCATGGCGCACCCATAACATCAGGCGTCCCGCGGACTCATGAAACATCTCAAATGGATCGCACCTCTCATCGCTTACCTCACCGTCGCTGCTGGCCTGTTCCTTGCTCACAGCGCCTGGGGGACATTGCTCGCATTCCATCTTGGGATCATCATTTCGCTCCTGCTTGCAAAGCCAGATGTGTCTCCTGCGCTTCTTTTCAAATCCACTGACAAAAAGTGGATCGTCCTGAGTGTTCTGCTTTGCGGCAGCAGCGGGATCTGTGTATATCTTCTTCGGTCGCGGTTTGGGATTGCACAGGATTTGTCGACTCAACTTCAAGCAATTGGATTGCGTGCCTCCACCTGGCCCTTATTCATTGCGTATTTTTCACTGGTAAATCCGTTGATTGAGGAATATTTCTGGCGAGGCTACCTCGGAAGCCCGAGGACCGGGTTCCATATTTACGATGCGGTTTTTGCTGGCTACCATGTATTCCTCCTACTTGGGAAAGTGCCCGTTTCCTCAATCCTGTTTGCGCTTGTTGTGCTCACCCTGGCCGGCTGGTTCTGGCGGCAGGTGATACGCCGGGATCACGGTCTGCTCGCAGCCGTGCTCGGGCACATGTCAGCAGATTTTTCAATCTTGATGGTGTTGTATCGGATGTCTTCGTTATGAATATCTTGATCTTGAAATTGGTCATGGCCCCGGTCATGATCAGCATGGCGAGTCTCGCGGGCCGGCGCTGGGGATCAGCGGTCAGCGGCTGGATCGTTGGCCTGCCGCTCACGTCTGGACCCGTCGTCTTCATTCTCACTCTCAGCCATGATCGAGCCTTCGCCTTTGACGCGGTGCGCGGCGTCTTGAGCGGCGGTTTCTCACTGATCGCTTATTCGCTCGTCTATGCCTGGGCCACGCGTCGCTTTAACTGGGTCATCTCTATTTCGGCCAGTGTCATCGTCTTCTCGGTCATGACCATGCTCTTGCAAAATTTTTCAATGGCTTTCCTGCCGCTGTTCTTTTGCATCGTTGCGGTCATCCTGCTTGGACTGTGGCTGATGCCAAAGCAGGAAAATATTGAAGCTTTTTCCACCCCGGGCAAATGGGACATCCCCGCGCGTATGTTGATTGGGACAAGTTTTATTCTGCTGGTCACGGGAATTGCGCCTTACATCGGTTCGCGCCTGACCGGTCTGCTGACCACCATCCCGCTCTACATCAGCATCCTGACGGTCTTCGCTCATCGTCATCAGGGGAGCCCGGGCGCGATCGGCGTTTTGCGCGGACTGGTCTATGGGCTGTTCGCCTTCGCGGCGTTCTATCTGGTGTTGGGACTGCTCATCGAGAAAAGCAGTCTCGCCATCTCTTTCGGGGCCGCGACACTGGCCGCGTTGATCGTGCAGGGCCTGACGCTATTGATCCTGCAAAAAGTTCCATCAGCTATTGCTTCAAGTGCTGATTGAAGAACGAGAGGATCATGAGCGCCAGTTCCTCCCGGCTCGGTTGAATCTTTCCTCCCACAGGATCAAATCCGTGCCCGGCATTCTGGACCATCACAAGTTGAGCGGGCACACCTTTCTCCATCAACCGGTTATATAACACCTGTGATTGTTCCGGTGGCACAACCTGATCTCTGTCCCCTTGCAGGATCAGAAAAGGCGGGTCATCGGGCGTAATGTAAGTTACCGGGCTTGCCATCACTAACTGGTCTTTTGTGAAAACAGTGCTGGCTCGCTGCGTTTGCTCATCACTGAAGGGCAGTGTCAGGTCCGTGGGGCCAAACAAATCCACCACTGCCTGTACACGGCTGGAATATTCCAGATATTCGCCCACGTCAAAACCCGCGCTCTGGTCAGTCGTTCCGAGCAGCGCGACCAGATGTCCGCCCGCGGAAGCGCCGAACACACCGATACGGTCCGGGTCAACGTTGTAATCGAGAGCATGCGCGCGGATGGAGCGGATCGCACATTTGACATCTTCGATCATGGCCGGGAAGCGATATTCCGGCGCAAGACGATAATTGATC
This sequence comes from Chloroflexota bacterium, assembly GCA_029782225.1. GTDB lineage: Bacteria > Chloroflexota > Anaerolineae > Anaerolineales > Villigracilaceae > JAKOVF01. Next base: position 48,744 of record JAKOVF010000187.1, read on the forward strand.
GCGAAGACCACAAATCCGGTACTGGTCAATACCGAGACTTCGCTCGTCCCCACACCGCTGCGCTTGTCACCGCTTCGCCACGCTCCACCATGCACGTAGACCGTTGCCGGAGCCGGCTGGCTCATATCCGCGAGGAAATATACATCCATCTTTAGCTCCACCCCATCAACCATACAGTACGTGACGTCCAGCAGGGATTGGCCGGCCAGATCGGTGTGAGGTGTTGCGGAAACCTGATGATTGCTTTTAGTGGGCGAAAGCGCGGGGGTTGATGTCATAAGATCGGGTGCCGGTGTTTCCTTTTCTCCAGAACAAGCTGCAGGAATGACCAGCAGCAGGCATAACAAGAGCCACTTCATCTATTTTCCTTTTTGGGTTAACGTGTTATGAATTGAACTGTTACAACTCAAACGTATAACACGACTATCCCTACGCCGTTAAGAATCGTAGACAATCTGGCCCTGCGTCTATACATGGGATGATGCATTTAACAATTCGTTCGACGGATCCAAAAGATTTGGAGAAATGAGGATAATGATATGATGCCGCTTAGCGATGATAATACCGGCCGAAGACTGACGCCGGTTGTAACGTATGTGCTGATCGCAATCAATGTACTTGTGTTCGTGCTGGAACTCAGCAGTGGTGACGCGTTCATTGTGCAATGGTCCTTCGTCCCGGCCCGCTTCCTTGCCAATCCGGCCGGCGAATTTCTCACCATTTTCACTTCCATGTTCATGCATGCAGGCTGGGTGCACCTGCTGGGCAACATGCTATACCTGTGGATCTTTGGCGATAATGTGGAAGACCGTTTTGGCCACGCCATATTCCTGGTTTTCTATCTCCTGTGCGGGATTGGCGCCACGCTCGCCCAACTGGCTTTTAGCCTGAACTCCAATATTCCGAACCTGGGTGCATCAGGCGCAATCGCAGGCGTGCTGGGCGCTTACATCCTGATGTTCCCACGCGCACGTGTCAACGTGTTGGTTGGTCGCTTCATTACCCCGATGTCCGCCCTGGTTGTGATCGGCTTCTGGATCATCCTGCAGATCTTCAGCAGTGTGGGTGCCTTCACTGCCTCCACTCAGACCGAAGGTGGTGGTGTGGCCTACATGGCTCACGTCGGCGGATTTGCCACCGGTATGGTACTTACTTTCCTGTTAGGTGGCACAAGCAGAAGGGCTTTACCCTACTAATGAAATAAGCTCAGCCCAGAAACATCCGAAGTCACCTGATTTCGGATGTTTCTTGATATCCACTATCCACTCCAAAATTCCGACCGATGAAGTATAATTTTTCATTATGAATAACTTCCTCCCCCGGCCACCCTGCTAAGTCTTAGCTTTCCCCGAACAGGGACACAGTCTTCTTAAGGCCCAACGAGCCTGTTTCGTATTTCCCCCTAAAAGTAACCCTACACCTGATGATCTAGACGGCGCCTGACATGGCCGTCTGATTTCGCGCGCCCGCGGTCCGCCCCGCCCCATTCTGTCTCAATTTTTTCACTTCGACAGAATGGAGGTTTCTCATGGAAACAATTCGGGGCAGAAAGTCCCTTGAATTAGATTTGAATGGATTGACCGAACGACTCGCGGGCTACAACCGCATCATCCTGGACCTTGGAACGGGTGACGGCCGCTACGTGCATCACCTCGCCGGTAAATTTCCCGATCACTTTATCATCGGCCTTGACTCTTGCCGGGAAAACCTGCGTGAGGTGTCACAGAAGAAATTGCCGAACGCGCTCTTTGTCATTGCCAGCGCGCAGGCTTTGCCGCATGAGTTGAACGGACTCACCTCGCATGTGACGATCAACTTCCCGTGGGGCAGTCTGCTCGAAAGCCTATTAAGGTGCGATGAGCAATTGATGCGCGGACTAGAATCGATTTCCAGACCCAACGCTCCAGTGAGTATTCGATTGAACAGCGGCGCATTGGCTGAGGCAGGTTGGACTCTTGAGGCTGGAGCGGAGCAAATCTATCAGAACATGATTCAGGCAGGCTGGCAGGTCAGCAAACCGGCGATGATGAATGAAACAACTCTCCGCAATTTCCCCTCGACCTGGGCAAAGCGTCTCGCCTTTGGCCGCGATCCGCGTGCAATAGAACTGAGAGTCCGCCTGGTTGCCTCTTGACTCTCCCCCTTGGGAAGATTGTATACTTACCCCATGAACCAGCCAAAGGATCTACTGTCCATTGGGACGTTTGCCAACCTGACGCGGCTCTCGATCAAGGCATTACGCTTGTACAACCAATTGAACATCCTGCAGCCGCGTCATATCGACCCTCAAACTGGCTACCGTTATTATGGCGTTGACCAACTCGCGAGCGCGCGCATGATCCGGAGCATGCGCGATATGGACATGCCGCTGGCAACCATCCGTAGGATGCTTGCAGTCATACCCCTCTCTCAGGCACAGGCTGAATTACTCATACAGGAGCATTTGAAGATGCGTGAGCGACAACTCGAGTTGATCCGCGGACTGGCACGTCAATTTGCTCAACAATTAAAACCGGAGGCAAATAAAATGAGTCTTGAAGTGGAAGTAAAGGAAATCCCGACACAACAGATTATCAGCATTACCCGTCGTCACACCGTGGACGGGCTTGGCAAGCAGGAGGAGCAGGATATCGGTGCGCTCTTCTCACTGGCGAATGAGCTTGGCGCACATACACGTGGAGCGCCATTTGGCATCTACCACGGTCCCGTCAGCGAGCAGGAGGATGGTCCCATCGAGACCTGTCTCGCGGTGGCTGGACGCGTCGAAGGTCGCGATGACATCGAGGTGAAACAACTCGAGGGCGGGAAAGCAGCGTGCGTTGTCATCACTGGAGACCAATGTCATTATCCCGAACTGCTCGGCGCCTATGATGCCGCCGCAGATTGGATCCAGAAGAACGGCTACGAAATGACCCAGCCTCCGCGTGAGATCTGGTACACAGGCCCGGGCCCGGATGCGAAATGGGAGATCGTCTGGCTGTTCAAATAGTCGCAGTGATGTAAAAGAAAACAAGGGAGCAGGGTACCTGCTCCCTCATCTCATCGAAGCGGGGGTAAGCTATAACCTGATGGTCTTTGACCCGATCAACCTGCGATGATTGGCGCGCATGCAGGCGTCCATCACAACCCGCAAACCGGCTGCGCGTGCCTGCATCGCTGCAGCTTCATGGACAATTCCTTCCTGCATCCACACCACCTTTGCGCCGATCTTGATCGCTTCATCCACCACCGCTGGCACATCCTCCGGTTTGCGAAAGATCTGCACGACATCCACCTTCTCCGGAATCGACGATAAATCGGGATAAGCCTTTTCACCCATGATTTCAGAAGCCGTCGGGTTGACAGGAATGATTCGATATCCCTGCTGCTTCAGGTATTCGACCACGCCATAACTATCTTTTTGTGGATTAGACGACACGCCCACGCTGGCAACCGTCTTAGCGGACATCAGAATTTCTTTCATGATTTGATCGCTGTTCATGCTTGTTCTCTCCTTCTAATTGGTAATGTCATTCTGAGCGGAGCGAAGAATCTTTGTCGCGGCGCTTCGACTGCGTTCGGACTCCTTCGGAGAACGCATCCTCACTACGCTCCCCAGAAGCATCCTGGGACTTTGCAGCACGAGGCCCTCTCAGGATGACGAGTTGATCTTCACCGGCAAAACAACTTTGAATTTCGTTTCGCCCGGTCTCGATTCGACCAATAACTGTCCATGATGACGGTTGACAACAATATCATGGGAAACGTGAAGTCCCAATCCCGTACCATGACCGGGCGGCTTCGTTGTAAAGAAAGGCTCGAAAATCCGCGGGCGAATATTTTCAGGAATGCCCGGGCCGTTGTCCGTGATTTCGACGATCACGTGATGATCTTCGGCATAAGTCCGTAAAGTGATTTCACCTTTTCCACTCATGGCATCAATCGCGTTATCAATGATGTTGGTCCAGACCTGGTTCAATTCACTTGCATAGGCTTCGATGTGGGGCAGGTTCGGCGAGTAGTCGCGTCTGACAGTCACGCCCTGCTTCAATTTATGTTGCAGAATAATGAGCGTATTTTCCAATCCTTCGTGGACATCCACTTCCAGCAATGGTGCCTGGCCGAGATAAATATAAGACTTCATGGCATGCACGATTTGCGAAATTCGTTCCGTCGCCTGTTGCACATCCAACACCAGCGACATCATTTGCGAACTCGCACCGATGCACTGAATACATAAACTGATCAAGGATTGATGGACTGCCGGGTCGCTTTTGATCTTTTCCAGCGACTCTTTGTTCCATCCGAAGTTGACCATGGCAGGCGCAAGCTCCCAGGCCGACTCGATACCATTCGCTTCCAACCAGGCTTGAAGCTGGTCCACCAGATCGATTCTGTCCAGCGCCCCAAGCTTGAGCGGCGCTCCCAGCCGACGAGTCAATTCGTTCATCAAATTATCAAGCCAGGCGTCGAGCCCCTCTTTGTGGGCAAATAATTCGGTCTGATGGGTCAGGGTTTGCCACTTCAGCCAGGCCTTGCCGAGCTCAGACGCGCTGCGCTGCGCAGCCGCGGCAGGGTTGTTCAGTTCATGAGCGAGTCCCGCGCTCAATGTGCCCATCGCGGCCATCTTCTCCTGTTGATGCAGCATAGATTCATTCTGGGTCAAGCGGGCCATTACCCAGTGCAGCACAGCCATCGCTGCGCTTGTGCTCGTGGACAACAGTTTTTCAAATGCTTCCTGTGGGATGCGCAATGCTTCTGTGTCCGTTTTTGAGAGGACAGAGGCGGTACGCGGCGAACGGGACAACAAAGCCATCTCGCCAACCACATCGCCGGGATTACGCACGTCAATCTTAATCAGGGACTGACCTGACTGCTTTTGAATCTCGAATTCGCCCTTCGTGAGCACATAGGCGGAATCGCCCGGATCGCCCTGCCGGATGAGACGTTCCCCCGCGCGCAAAGAGACCGGCTCGGCCATGTCCATCAATTGCTTGAGCTCTTCATCCGAGAGGCCTTGAAAAAGCGGGGATTTGCGGAGGTCGTTGAGGTTCATCATTCACCGGTGGTCGAGTAGGCAGTGTACGTCCGCCGTATCGAGACCAGCACGTTTTCAAGTTATCTTTCGTTTACATCTAACTGGTGGTCTCGATACGCCCTACGACGAACATGCGGGGGTACTCGACCACCGAGGGATCACAGTGTTTTCAAATATTCCTTCACCAGCGCATACGCAATCGCGCCTTCGCCCACCGCGGACGCGACGCGGTGATTGGTCCCGAAGCGCACATCGCCGGCCGCGAAAATGCCGGGCACGCTGGTCTCCAAAAGATATGGATCCCGTTCCAGAGTCCAGCCCGGAGGCGGCTTCTTATCCACCATCACATCGGGGCCGGTGAGAATATATCCTTTGCCGCTGCACATCACAAGGTCCGCGACCATATGGCTTTGCGGACGAACGCCGATGAACACAAACAGAGCCGCGGCATTGCAGGTTTGTATTTCTCCAGTCTTCGTATTTTTGACAATAATTTGCTCCAACGTATTCCTGCCCGTCACCTCAATCAAATCTGTATCGAGCAATATTTGGATTTTTTCGTTGCTCTGCATCGCGTCGACCAGATATTTCGAAGCGGTCGGTTCGTGGCCGCGGATCAAGACCGTCACTTTGCGCGCAAAGCGGCTGAGATAGATCGCGCCCTGCGCGGCCGAGTTCGCGCCGCCCACGACGAACACATCCTGATCCTTGTAATGCATGGCCTCGGTGTATGCAGCGCCGTAATAAATGCCTGCACCCGTGAGTGCATCCGCGCCGGGCATGGTGAGTGTATGGAAAGACGCGCCCGTCGCGATCAGCACCGCGTGAGAGGAAATTTCCGTGCCGTCGGAGAGACGCACAATTCGATACGCATCCTTCACAGATACGTGCTTCGCTTCCTGTGCCGAAAGGATTTCCACGCCGAAGCGCCTGGCCTGCGAAACCGCGCGGCGAGTGAGGTCGTCGCCGGAGATGCCTGCGGGAAAGCCCAAATAGTTTTCAATTTTGGGGCTGCTGCCCGCCTGCCCGCCCGGTGCGGCCTTTTCGATGACGAGGCATTTCAATCCCTCCGAGCCAGCATAGACGGAGGCCGCCAGCCCCGCGGGTCCGCTGCCGAGGACAACCAGATCATAGAACGGCAACGACGCACGGGTTTGTAAACCAACTTTGTCCGCGAGAGTTTTCAAATCAGGCTGAGTCAAAACCGTTCCGTCGGGGAAAAAGACAACCGGCAGTTTCGGCGTCTTTGCTGCATCTTTTTCCACCAGAAGACGCGCGTCTGAATCCTTTTCGATATCCAGCCATTGATAGGGAATTTGATGCCGCGTGAGAAAATCCTTCACCTCGTGACTGGTGAGCGACCACAACGTCCCTGCAACACGGATGCCTTCATACGGCAACTTCACATGGGCTTTCCAATCCTCCAACAGGTCGTCGAGAATCGGGTAGAGACGTTCCTCCGGCGGATGCCAGGGCTTCATCAAATAATAGTCGAGGCCCACCTGGTTGATCGAGTCAATTGCGGCCTGAGTATCCGCATAGGCGGTCAGCAGCACGCGCTTGGCCTGCGAATAGGATTTGATGGCCTCATTCAGAAAATCCACACCGCTCATTTCAGGCATACGTTGGTCAACCAAAAACAGCGCGACGGTCTCGTTGCGCTGTTCCAGTTTCTTCAAATAATCAAGTGCGGAGCGTCCCGAATTGATCGGGATAATGCGATAGTCCTGCCCATAACGTGAGCGCAGATCGCGCTCGACAGAATTCAACACGGAGGGATCATCATCCACAGTAAAGATGACCGGTTTTGCCATTTAGCATCCAATCCAAATTCAACAATTAAAAACCAATTGTCCCGTATTCTATCATCTAATACCGCAGGGCCCGGAGTAACAACCACAGGCCAGTTTCGTTTGAGATAGTAAATGAAACTTTTATTGCATTTGCCGAATCTCCTTAAACATACGTACCAGGAGTGGAAGGAAGATCGTGCATCCCAGCTATCCGCCTCCCTGGCTTACTACACGATCTTCTCGCTTGCGCCCCTGCTTGTGATCGTCATCGCCATCACCGGGTTGATCTGGAATCAGGATGTGGTGCGAACACAGCTCCTGAACCAGATCCAAAGCCTGGTGGGCGTGCAAGGCGCGGCCTTCATAGGAAATCTGATCAGCAGTGTCAGCAGCCCGGGCAGAGATATCATCGCAACGATTATTGGTATTGCTACTTTGCTGCTGGGCGCCCTGGGTGTGTTCAACGAACTGCATACATCCCTCAACATTATCTGGGGAGTAGAAGAGAAAGAAGCAAAGGGCTTTTTGCAGTCCATCAAACAGATCGTACTCGACCGTTTGCTCTCCTTCACGATGATCCTTGGGATTGGGTTCCTTTTGCTGGTCTCGCTCGTGATCAGCACCGGACTCTCCGCGAGTCAGGGGACGATTGGCAACCTGCTTCCATTTTCTGAATTCGTGATCCAAATCGTGAACCTGTTCATTTCCATCGGCGTGATCACCATCCTGTTTGCCTTGATGTTCAAAGTTCTGCCGGATGCCGAAATTGCATGGCGAGATGTCGGGGTGGGAGCTTTCATGACCGCTATCTTCTTTTCATTGGGCAAGATGCTGATCGGGCTTTACCTGGGCAACAGCACGGTTGGATCAACCTTCGGCGCGGCCGGCTCGTTGGTGCTCATTCTGGTCTGGCTTTATTATTCAGCTCAAATCTTCTTCTTTGGCGCAGAATTCACTCAGGTTTACGCAAACGAATATGGTTCTAAGATCGTTCCTGAAGATGAAAAGCCGATGGAATCAGTCCGGTCCAAAGAAACCCGTGACTTGAAAGGACAGCCTGTCGCCATCCCTGTTACAGCGGTTTCTTCAGCGAGAGAGCATAGGACCGAAAGGGAAAACCAACAGACCGCGCGCGTTCTCTTCGGTCTGATGGCCGCGTCGTTTGTCAGCGGGATTCTTACAACAGTTTTTGGGTTGAGGAAAAAGTAAGTGGGGATTGATATTGTCAGGGCTGCAAAGGTTCAAAATTACTGATACTGAACCCGCCGCAGCATTCGCTGATCTTGGGGCTTAGCAGTCCGTGCCCGACGAAGAGACCATAACTATATCTGGCAACAAAGCCATACTCCGGATCAAAGTCCGCCTGAAGAATAACGGACGAGTCATTGTGCAAAGCGCTATCCAGCAGGCTGAAGATTTGGGTCATCGTGAAATTGGCATAGTCACACAGGAAAACTTCATTCCCCCAATCGGCGTCTGCCCATTGATACGGTGGAAGGAGTTGCAAACCTGCATTGGAGATCGTCTCCACTCGTGCCACTACATCATTTTTGACTTCGATCATTGCATGAGGCTGGCAAACGAATGGTTCGAGAGTCTTGATTTCAAATGTGTAATCAGTGATTTTTTGTGAATCCCATTTCGCGTGCGCATTTGGAAACTCTGCGCGGACTCTCGAGATTTCCCAGTCATGCCTTACCGATGAAATCGGGTCAAACAGGACCTGGATGAGGATTCCGATCAGGAGCAGGGATCCCACCGTCAGAGCAATTCGCCTTGACCGCCTCATCTTCACATCAAAATCCGAGCACCCTCACCACATTCCGTCCCGCCGCGCCGCTGACTCCCCCTCCGCTGTGAACGCCGCTTCCGCAGAGATAGAGCCCATCTATGGGCGTCTTGTGGTTGGACCAGCCCGGAATGGGGCGCATGAACAGGAATTGGTCGAGCATGAGCTGACCGTGATTCAAATCGCCCTCGGTGAGGCCGTAGGTTTGTTCGAGATCGAGAGGGGTGATGATCTGGTAATTGGTAATTCGTGATTGGATGGCAGGAAAATATTCAGCGAGGGTGTTGATCGTCAGATCTTTGACTCTCTCAGCTTCCACTTTCCACGCGCTATTTTTCAATTTGTAGGGAGCGTACTGAAAATGTACGGAGACCACATTTCCTGAAGTCGTCACTTCCAGATAAGGTTTCTCTGAAATCCCGCCGTACTTCGCCGCGTCGTAGGCCTTTTCCAGATATTTTATAGAGGGAGCAAGGACAATGGTTTCCTCGGGAATCCCATGATCCCCATTCGTCAGCAAATGGACCTTTGCCACCGAGCCGCGCATTTTGATGGATTGCGTCTTCCACACAAATTCGGGCGGCAACTCCATCGGTCCGACCAGGGATAAAAAGGTCTGCTTCGGGTCAACCGCGGAAATGACCGTGCCGGCAGGAATCGCTTCGCCACTTGCCAGTACTACGCCCTTTGCCTGCTGTTTATCAACTTGAATGCGCGTTACTTCCGCCTCGCATCGGATCTGGCCACCGTGAGCCTTTACAGTCTCAGCTAAAGCCTGGGAAATCGAGCCAATTCCCCTCACCCCTTGCCCCTCTCCCGGTTTCGGGAGAGGGGATGGGGTGAGGGCCAACCCGCCGCGATTCAGCCAGTTATGGATCAAGGTGTAACCAGTCCCTGCTTCCATTGGGCCAAGTGTCTGTCCATGAACAGCGACCGATGCAATCGCTGCTTTCAATTCTTCTGATTCAAAATTTTCTTCCAACAGTTCCTGTGCCGTCATCGGAAGAGCACGGATAAAGTTGAGCATATCCCTGCGGCCCGCCAGGCGGAGTTCGAGTCCAAGTTCAAAGAGACCGTAGCCTTCGTCAAAGCTGAAATTCTTCGGCAGGCGCGGCATGATGGTGGAATAGGCCACATCCAGAATGCCAGCAGCCATATTCATAAAACGGACAAATTCCGGCCAGCGTGCCGCATCCTTTTCAGAGAAGTGTTTGATGGACTCTGCAGCTTTCGCAGGGTCAGAGTCAATAACGAGATTTTCGGCGTCAGAAAGCAAGGAAATAAATGCTGGCTTCTCAGTGACGGTTGGAAGGGAGAGTTTCAAATCTTTGATGATGTCGGGACGGAGAGTTCCACCTGTCCAAACGGAATCAACGTCAAAGCCTTCTCCAAAAGATTCGGTGACAACTGTCCCACCGACAATGGGACGCCGCTCCAGCACAAGTACCTTCTTCCTGGCTTTAGCGAGATATGCGGCGGCAACCAGTCCATTGTGCCCGGCACCAACGATAATGGTATCGTATTGATTTTCTGTCATGAACAATTCCTATTACCAATTACCATCTTTTAATATCTCCTTCGCCGTCAGCATCCCTGCCGCGCCCATCACCCCTCCGCCTGGATGCGCGCCGCTTGCACCGAAGTAGTAGCCTTTGAGCGGGGTGCGGAAGTCCGCCCACTGCGGCACGGGACGCAAGAAAAAGATCTGGTGCAGCAATAGTTCGCCGTGGAAGATATTGCCGCCAGTGATGCCCGCTATCGCTTCGATGTCCTTCGGCGAGATAACCTGCATCCCGACGATGCACTCACGGATGTTCGGTGCGTATTGCTCAATAGTGGAAATGACTGCTTCGCCGAGTTGGTCGCGCTTCGCGTCGTCCCAGCCGCCTTCAAGATCGTACGGCGCGTATTGCACGAAGCACGATATCACATGCTGCCCGGGCGGCGCCATGTCGGGGTCGATCATGGACGGGAACACCATGTCAATATACGGGCGCTTCGAGATCTGCCCGTACTTGGCGTCATCGTAGGCCCGCTCGATGTAATCAATGCTCGGACTGATGGAAACCGCGCCGCGATACAACGCGGGTTCGTCCGGCAATGCGGTAAATTCAGGCAGCTTGCTCAACGCAATATTGACCTTGCCCGAGGAACCGCGCGTGCGGAAGTTCTGGATCGACGTGACAAATTCATCGGGGAAATGTTTCGGCTCAACGAATTGAAGGAAGGTGCGCTTCGGGTCGGCGGCAGACATCACGACCCTGGAATCGAGTTCATCGCCATTCTCTAGAATTACCCCCACAGCCCGTCCGCCCTTGACCTTGACCTGCTTCACCGCACTATTGACTCTGACCTCCGCCCCAAGCGCTTGCGCCGCGTTCAGGATGGAGCCGCTGACTCCGCCTGAGCCGCCTTTGGCAAAGCCCCAGGCACGGAACGCGCCGTCAATTTCGCCCATGTAATGATGGAGCAGCACATACGCCGTCCCGGGCGAGCGCGGACCCAGGAATGTGCCGATGATCCCACTGGCAGCTTTGGTGCCTTTGAGCGCGTCGGTCTCGAACCACTCCTCGAGCAAGTCCGCCGAGGATTCGGTGACGAGTTTGGCGATCATGTACAGTTCTTTTTCAGAGAGACTTCTGGCGTATTGACCGACTTTAAGCAAGCCGAATAAATCACGAGGGGATAAGGAAGAGGGATCAGGGGGGATGAGGTTGATGATCGGCTTGATCGCCTTCGCGGCACGTGCCATGACACGGGCATATTCGTCATAGGCTTCGGCATCCTTCGGTGAGTGACGATAAATTTCGCGGCGGGTCAGATCGTGGTCATCCCATACCGCGAGATAGTCTCCGTTCTCCATGGGAGTGAAGGTGCTGGGCAAAGGAAGTATTCTTAATCCATGTTTTGGCAATTCCAGGTCGCGGATGATCTCCGGTCGCAAGAGACTCACCACATATGAAAACTCTGTGAACTTGTAGCCAGGGAAAATCTCCTCCGTCACCGCCGCCCCGCCGACAATATGTCTCCGCTCGAGGATGACTACCTTCTTGCCGGCTTTTGCCAGGTAAGCAGCTGCTACTAAACCATTATGTCCACCGCCGATGATGATTGCGTCGTATTGATCTGCAGGCATGGATAATTCCTTTTTGTCATTGCGAGGAGCCGCTGGTCGAGTGTGCCGAGCAAAGCGAGGTACGTATCGAGAGTAGTACGACTAAGCAATCTCGTCTTTACTTGTTAGTTGAGATTGCTGCACTCGGTCTCGATATGCCCTTCGGACTAGTCGACCATCGCTCGCAATGACATATTATTTCTTCTTCCACTCCGGCTCGTAAAACGGCAGTTTCACTACCTTCGCCGGCGCGTGCTGACGATGATGTTCCACTGTAATTTCCATTCTCACATTCGTCCCAACTTCGTAATATGGCCTCTGCAAATGCGCGAGTGCAATGTACTTCTTCAGCAACGGTGACCATGTTGAGGTGGACGCATATCCCACCTGCACGTTGCCAGCCCAGATCGGCAAACTTCCTCGGATCGCCAAGCCGGGGATTTGCGGCGGCAGGCCGACCTCTTTGAACAGTCGCTCCATCCCATCCCAGTCCACTTCGAGTCCCATCAATTTCCAGGCTGAACCCTCTTCTTTTTCGCGTTCCAGCGCGCGTCGCCCGACAAAGTAGCCTTGCTTATCGAGGGCCACCGTCCAGTCGAGTCCCAGCTCGAACGGCGAGGACTTCTGCGGCTCGATCCAGGCGTGGCTCGTGGATGTGTAATCCACTTCGATCATGAACAGCCCCGCCTCCACGCGCGCCATGTCCATGGCGAGGATGCCCACAGGGGTGATCCCGTAGTCAGCGCCGGCGGCCATCAACAGGTCCCAGACCTGAAGCGCATACTTGTTATCCATCCAGATCTCATAGCCAAGGTCGCCCGTATATCCGGTGCGCGAGATCGTGACCGGGATTTCGTCCATTGAATTTTGCATAAGCCGGAAATACTTCAGCCCGTCCACCGCAACATCACAGCAGCGGTTCAAAATGGACCGGGTGTTTGGCCCCTGAAAACTGAGCGCCGCCAGGCTGTCAGTGACTTCGTGAATCTCCACATCCAGGCTGACCGCGTTCATCGAAAGCCAGCGCAAATTGGGGTCCGCCGAGGTCATGCGGTATGTTGATTCATCGAGGCGGCTGATCGTGCCATCGTCGATCATCTTGCCTTCGTCGTCGCACCAACCCGTGTAATAGACCTGACCCACCTTCAACTTGTCCATGTCACGGGTGACAACGCGGTTCAACAAACGGCCCGCATCCTTCCCCTTGATGATGTACTTCATCAAGGGCGTGACATCGATCAACGCCGCCGAATTGCGGATCGCCCAATACTCGCGGTCGAGGGTCAGTTCATAAGAACCAGCAACAAGATATCCCGCCCAACGCCGCCAGTTCTGGGGAAGGCAGAGTTTGGAGGTTCGTTCGTGGAAAGGGGTGGTTTTGAGTTGGAACATAGGCTTCTAAATACTGGCCACCGACCATAGACCATTGACTACATCGTCTATTGTCTGTAGTCTATCGTTTACGGTCTATTTGAATACTCCGCTGGTGCAAAGAAGACCAGCACCGTCAACTCTTCTTCGATCGAATGGAATCGATGCTCTACATTCTTCGCCACATAGATAATACTTCCTGCCTTCACATCTTGATCTTCATCCGCGACTTTTATCTTTGCCTTGCCGCTTACCACGTAATAGACCTCGTCCTCGGTGTGCGGTGACTGCGGGTCCGTGCCGCCCGCGGGGAGGACGTACAGTCCCATGCTCAGATCAGGGACTTTGAGGAATTCCAGATAGAGTTTGTTCAAGTCTGCGCGCTGGGTGATGAGTTGGGTCAATTCAAAGGATTGCATGGGGCCTCTGACCACAGACGGTGGACGACGGACCGCTACACACCATCTGTGGTCTGTCGTCTGCGGTCAAAGTATTTTACCCGCCTTTCCCCTAACCAAACAAAAACGGGCGGATTCGAGTCCGCCCGTTCCATGTATCATAAGCCTTAGCGCCAGTCGTTCAGCTCTTCCTCGAGCGCTTCGATGATCTTGAGGTATTTCTCCGGACCTTCCTTCAGGTCACCTTCGAAGACAATGTTATTGATCCCCTCGGAGACTTTATGTTCCTCCTCGATGGTAATCGTCTGTTCGAGCAGAGGAAAGATATGGTTCTTGAGCCGGTCCAGATGGGCTCGGATGGCGGAGTTGAACTCGCTGGTGGCCCAGCTCACTTCGGGGCGTGCGGATTCGTCACCGGCCTGCCACTGGCGTGCGGCCTCCAGCATCAGTTGTGCAGCCTCGCGGCTCTTTTTCTGGTCATTCTTCATCAAGCGAATCGGCCCATCATCCGATGGAAACCCGCCTTCTTCCAGGGCACGGATGAGAAGCTCCTCCTTCTTGAAGAAGCCCTCGATGTATTCTGAAATGAAGCCGTGGGCAAAGATGAAGAAACTGGGACGGGCAAGTCGGCTGCTGCCAATCGCTACGGAGCCCCCGCCGAGCGCGGCTAGGAAACGTTTGATGTTTTCCTGATCAGCGCTTAAATTTCTGGCGATGCGCATGTGATTCCCTGAGTTGTCATGAGTTAGGTGTGCACCCGCAGTATACCAAAACGTGGGCATGATTGCGAGTAGGGATTGGCCCTACTCGCAATGCCATAACTTGAGACTTACTTAGAGAGGTCCACAGCCTGGCCGTCGTACATGCCAGTGACATGGGCCACATCGTCCGCGTCGCGCGTGTAGGAGAGGGTCCCCTCCTTCAGGCCGCTGACCGTCACATCAAATGTGAGCAGGTTTTTATCATGGTCATTCAAGCCGCTGCCATTCAGGATGAAATCATCGGCAAAGGCGCAATTCTCAAACTTGAAGGTCTCGCCCGCGTCGGATGGCTCGAAGGAGAAGCTGCCTCCAAACGGACAGCCGAAGGACTGAGGTGTATCCCCGTCCCAGTAATAGTACTGGGGCATGTAATAAATTTCATCGTCCACGGCCCGCATCGCTTCGAGCGGACCTGTGAATTGCCCCGCGTTAAGCGGCATCAGCGGCACGAAAGCATCTGCCACCACGCCGTCGCAGATCACCTGGCGCTCCGGCATAAAATCTGTGACCAGGAAATAGGTGACGACCTCATCCACGCAGGTCACGCCCCAGCCGAAGATGACATGCGGCCCGCCGTTCTCAGTAATGAGGTATCCATCCACCAGATGGGCAAAAACATTCTGAGCATTGGAATAAGGGGTGGCCGGATCCGCGGTGCCGTTCAACACCAGAGTGGGAATACCGGCTGCCTGCAGCGGCGCAGGCCGAGTGTCCTCCTGTTTTGCGTTTGGCCAGAAAACGCAGGGGAAATCTCCATAAAAAATGGCTGACATGCGCGGCATGGACGCATCCACAGCATCGCCCGCGCGCAGATAGGCTTCCGCACGTTCATCCGGCGTGCCGCTGTAATAGGAATAATCCTGGCACTCCACGGCATAGTAAATCGCATCCGACCAGGAAGGGTCTGGAATGGGCTTTAATGTTTCGGGATCGACACTCAAAGAGTCGTAAAGGATACGCGCCATCGGAACGAGGTCTTCGCTGCGCGAGTACGCCGCCAGCGCGCGCAGGAACATCATACGCGCCGCCTCGGAATACATATAGCTGGAGGCGGCATATTCAAGGCCGGAAAAACTGAACGTTCGTTTGTCAAAACCGCCGGCTGCCAGCGGGAAATTGAATTCCTGCGCGCTCTGCTTCAACTTCGACTCCAGCTTTCCATAAGCCCTCACGGCATCGCCTCCGCCCATGGACTCGGCGCAAATGTCGTCAGCGTTACAGGCATCAAGGGTGAGCTGCAATGTATCTGCAAAAGCCTGAGCCTGACCCTTCAGAAAATCAGGACCGCTGAGAGTCAAATCGACGGTGCCGTCGAGCATGAGACCCGCCAGGTGGTCGCCATGTGCGGCGGCATAAGTCTGCGCGTATTGCGTGCCGTAGCTTTCGCCGTACAGCCAGAGCCTGTCATCGCCCATGGCCTGGCGAAACGACTCCAGATCTTCAACGGCCTGGTCAGTCCCAAGATACCGCAGAATGTCCGGGTTCCCCATTTCACGGACACAATCTTCCGTGAAGGTTTTTGTCGATTTAACGAGAGCAGCTTCCCCGTCGGGAGTTGATGCGTCTGCCTCCGTCCGATAATAAACAGCCGCTGCATCCGGGCAGGTCAGGCCGCCGGATTGTCCAACGCCGCGCTGATCAAAAAAGACGATGTCGAAATGCTCGGGGATGGATGGATCGAACGCACCCGTATAACTATCCGCGCTTTGCAGGCCAGCAGAACCGGGTCCGCCGGTGGCCGTGATGAACATGCCTTTGCGCTCCCCCGTTGCAGGAAGTACACCGAAAACAACTTTGATTGTGCGGCTATCTTGCGGGTTGAAATGATCGAGCGGGACAGTCAGCGTGACGCACGTGAAATCGCTATCCGGACAGGGGACGCCGCCGAGTCGCGCGAGGCGTGAAGCTGTATCCTCGGCCGGTGTTTCGGTCACGACGAGAGTCGGGGTGGGCAAAGCTCGCGCACAGGCCACACTGACCAGCAAAAGAACTGAAACTGCGAAAACTACTTTTTTCATGATGAAGCTCCAATGATATGGCCCCCCTCCCAGCCTCCCCCATTTTCGATTGTAGTTCGGCGAAAATGGGGGAGTTGCCCGCAGGGCGGTGGGGGTCTATTATTTTCTTTCCGTGACACTCAGGTTGTATCGCTTGCCCTTGAAATAATCCAATGCAAATTTCGCGGTATCTTCGGGATCATATGGGGCGCAACTGAACACATCGAGATAGATGGCGGAGGTGGCCTCAGCAAAGTGTGCAGAGATCAAAGAGGTCTCGATCAACTGCGTCATGCTGAATCCATTCACGCGCGGATCCTCCCCAAAGTGGACCACTTGTGTGTCTCCAAAACGTTTCATCTTGATGCGGTCACATAGAATCCGCACAAACTCGCGGATCGCCTCAGCATCTTTCATCAGGGCCAGATCGCATTCGTACAAGTCAATACAGGAGGAGAGCCCCCAGTATTTTGGTGTACTTTCCATTTTTATTGCTACGATTCCTTTCTTTACGAACATCGGGACGAAGCCCTCTGCTTCCTCTTCAGCGCGCTATTATACAGTCAATAAGGAATAAGTAAACGATCCCTGCCTTGAACTTAACAGGGAATCATATTCGAGATGCAGCGCATCGAATGATTCAATCAAAGCTGGTCATTCAAATCAATGGAGTGATCTAATCGATAACTGGATACCGAGAACAGCTGTTCTTCCACCCATTCCACCCGACATTTCCTGCAACAGAATCTGACTCTTTCCACGCGACAGTTCTTTAAATAGATATCCACCAGGCTGGCCGGTCCCTGACTCCAACTGCGTCCCACTTCCGCATATTTCTCACGCTCCCCCACAACCTTCCGGTCAAGTTCTTCTCTCAAGTATGGCAATGGACTTCCACATTTGGCGCAACCCGTCGCCCGAAGCGACCGCACATAAACAAAAATACAGGCAAACAGGGCAGAGCTGGCAGTGGAGCCGATCGCGGTGGGTACCAATTTATCCTGAAAAATCAAGAAGATAGTGAAGATCACCAGCGAGAAAATAAATATAAAAATCCACTCAAAGATAAAAACGAGGGGATTCATCTTCTGCTCACGCTCTGTGAGCCAATCAGCGAAGGAGCGGGAGATCATAAGTCGCTCAGAGGATTCTACACAGGAACTTTATTGAAACGTAATTTCCTCCACGCGCCAGCTTTCCTCTCCCATCAGTTTCTTTAGCGTGCCAAGCAAGTCCGCGCAGAGACGTGTGGTGTCATTGGGAAAATCAATGAGATGTCCCTTGCCATTTTCAAAGATATGAAAACTGAATTTGTCGCGGCCATGATAGGAGGTCAAGATACCGTGCAGCGTTTTGATGCGGCGCTTGTCGCGTTCCTTGTCGCCCGTCGGGCGCAGCAGCACCGTGATCTGCCGCGGTGGATGATCCTTATCCTTTTCCTCTTTGGCCAGCGGAATGTATAACGATGGGAATTGGATGGTCTCAGGGATGGCTGGCCGGACTCCCATCCCCGCGTCTTTCATGGGACCTGGAGTGGATTCCGCTTTCGTGGGCTTTGATTCCACTGAAATGGTTTCAGCCAACGAGCGCGGCTGAGATGTGGGTGTCGCGCTGGAAGCGTGACCGGCATGCGTTTCAGGACGCGCAGCAATATTTGCATCGTCAAAGGATGGCTGCCATTCATCATCCCAGCCGTCGGGGAAGTTATCCGGCGGAGGAGGCATATCATCATCCAGCGGAACCAGGTCGCCCACCACGGGTATTGTATAAGCGGGAGTTACCTCGGCTATGCTCGGTTTGGGCGGTGTCGACCTGGGCGTCACAACGGCTTCCATAACGGGAGCAGGTTTCGGCGTCGGGACAGATATGACAGGTCGTTTCGGAGATTCCTCTTCCGTACGCGGACGAAGGGTCACAGGCCCCGTGCTGTGGGAAGCCTCGTCTGCAGAAACGAGCATCTTGAATTCTGTCTTGACCGCGTCCACCAGAATTTTCGTTGGCGGGTTGCTCTGGTCTGCCTTGCCTTCGACGAGCACGATCACGCCGACAGTGCAGACCGACTGATATTGCGTCCACGTGCGCGGGAAAAGCACAAGCTCGATGTTGCCCTGAATGTCTTCGATGGTAACGAAGCCCATTGGCTTACCGGTTTTGGTCGTGTACGGGCGGACACTGGTCACAAGCCCCGCCACCCGGACTTTCTCTTCATGGTTGGCTTCAGATAGCTGGCCTGAAAAATAACTGACAAGCTGTGCAAGGGTCTGTTGATACTCTGTGAGCGGATGGTCGGAGATATAAAGGCCGATCAGTTCGCGTTCCCAGTTGAGCATTTCGCGGTGCTCGATTTTCGATGTTTTCTCAAGATGGATCTCATCGCTCACACCTGTGTCACCGCCAAAGAGAGACATCTGGCCCGCATCGGCCGCGCGGAAGTGGCTGTTACTCAGGGAAACGATGCGGTCGAGCGAATCGAGCAGCGCGGCGCGGTCGCCGAAGCAATCCATCGCACCGACCTTAATGAGGCATTCGAGAGCGCGCTTACCCACCGCGCGCAAATCCACACGACGGGCAAAATCGTTGAGATCCTTGAACTTGCCGTTGGCATTACGCTCGTCCACGATTAGCTGCACGGCAGCTTCGCCTGCATTTTTGATCGCGCCCAAGCCAAAGCGGATGTTGGGCTTCCCGTCGATATCCTCAATATCAAAATCCCAGTCGGATGCATTGATCTCGGGCGGTAAAACCGGAATACCCATACTGCGCGCGTCAGCCACGTAGTACGCGACCTTCTCGGTTTGTCCAGCAGACGCCGAGAGCAGCGCGGTCATATACTCCGCGGTGTAATTGACTTTGAGATACGCAGTCTGAACCGCGATCACACCGTAATCAGCAGCATGAGACTTGTTGAAGCCATATCTCGCAAACTCTTCCCAATCGGCATAAATGGCTTCTGCAGTAGATTGCTGCATGCCTTTTTTGACCGCACCGTTCACAAACTTCTTGCGGTGCTTTTCAATATCTTCTTTCTTCTTTTTCGAAATTGCCTTGCGCAATTCGTCGGATTCAGAGGGCGTGTATCCCGCGAGTTCCACCGCGGCGCGCATGAGCTGTTCCTGATATACGGGAATACCATACGTATCCTGAAAAATCGGCGCAAGCGAGGGATCGCGATATTCCACTTCCGCTTCGCCGTGCATACGCGCGATGTAATCGGGAATGAACGCCATCGGGCCAGGACGATAAAGCGCGACCATGGCAATGATGTTATCCAGAGTCTTGGGCTTCATCTGGACCAGCCAGCGCGTCATGCCCCCGCCTTCCACCTGGAACACGCCAGCAGTTTTGCCTTCACCCATCAATTCATATGACCTGGGGTCCTGGAGCGGAATATTGCTCAAGTCGAAGTGAACGCCGTGACGCTTCTCAATCATGTCACAGCAGCGCGCCATTACGCTCAACGTAATCAGGCCGAGGAAATCCACCTTCAACATGCCGAGCGATTCGAGAATACCCATTTCGAACTGGGTCACCGTTTTGATGGGCGTCTCTTCCGAGCCGGAGGTGGGTCGATGCAATGGCAGATATTCGAAAATCGGCTTATCCGAGATCACCACGCCAGCGGCATGGGTCCCCGCGTTGCGGACGGTGCCTTCCATTTTGGAGGCGATGTCGATCAGCTCACGCAGGTGCGGCTGTTCATCATAGATCTTCTTGAAGTCCGCCACGGCCAGCGCGTCCTGCATCGTGGTCTGCCGGCCCGAGACAAACGGGACTAACTTGGCTACACGGTCCACTTCGGATAAGGGAATATCCATCACGCGGCCGACATCACGCAGCGCGGCTTTCGACCCCATGGTGCCAAAGGTGATGATCTGTGCGACTTTGTCGCTGCCGTATTTGTCCGTGCAATATTGAAGCATTTCCGAGCGGCGGTCGTCACGGAAATCGAGGTCAATATCCGGCATGGAGATGCGACCCGGGTTGAGAAAACGCTCAAAGATGAGCGCGTGCTCAAGCGGGTCCACTATGGTAATGTTTAAGGTGTAGGCGACGATGGAGCCAGCTGCAGAACCGCGCGCGTTGTACCAGATATTGTTCTCACGCGCATAACGGCACAGATCCCACACGATCAGGAAGTATGCGTCGAACCCCATTTTATGGATGACGTTCAACTCGTATTCGAGTCTTTCGTGGACGTCCTGACTGCCCGCGCGTTCCCCGTAGCGTCTCTGCGCCCCGTCATCACACAACGCGCGCAGATACGTTTCAGCCGTATATCCCTCAGGGACAGGGAATTCGGGCAAATGATAGCCCTTGAAAGACAGGTCTACATTGCAGCGTTCAGCAATGAGCAACGTGTTACTCAGTGATTCAGGCACCTCGGCAAACAGCCGCATCATCTCATCCGGCGGACGTAAATAATACGAATCGTCCGTCATTCTCATGCGCTCTTTATCGCTCAGAAGCGAGTTGGTCTGAATTGCCAGGAGAATGTCCTGTAAACGCGCATCATCCGGGTTGACGTAATGCACATCGTTGGTGGCAATATATTTTGCCGAATAGCGCGCCCCAAGTTCCATTAACTTCTTGTTTAAGCCCGTGATTTCCTTGATGTTGTGCTGTTGAAGCTCAACATAGAAACGGTCCGGGCCGAAGACGTCGTGATACCAGTCCCAGCGCTTGAGGGCCTCTTCGGGTTTCTCTTCCAACAAAGCGCTTGGAATTTCGGCAGACATGCAGCCCGAGGTGCAGATCAGTCCTTCGGCGTGAGCAGCTAAAAAGTCCCGATCGATGCGGGGATAATAGTAGAAGCCTTCGAGCTGCGCGGCGGAGGCAATCTTTAACAGGTTCTTGTAGCCGGTCTCGTTTTCTGCAAGCAGAAGCAGATGATAGGAGGAGCGATCCAGTTTGGAGTCGCGGTCCTTCATCCCGCGCGCCGCCATATAAGCTTCGAGGCCGATGATCGGCTTGATATTTTCCGCCTTGGCGGCCTTGTAAAAATCCATCACCCCAAACATTGTGCCGTGGTCGGTGATGGCGACCGCGGGCATTTCCATCTCCCTCACGCGTCTGACCAGCTTCTTGATGTTCGAGAAGCCATCGAGCAGGGAATATTCCGTGTGAACGTGAAGGTGGGCGAAACTCATGGTTATGTAGTTCAGTAGTTGGATAGTTCAGTAGTTCAACTACGAAACTACCAGACTACATAACTACTGAACTCAGGGCGATTATAGCACGCGTGTTCGGGAATGAATTGGGCGATATGCTTAAAATTTCGGTGACCGCGATACAATCGAAGAGAGTCTCCCCACCCGTTACAGATTTCGACTTTTGTTGTACAGTAGGGAGGCTGGTAATTACAATGGTACCGATCCCTATTAGCAAAACGAAGATCATTGCTCCGCGCCGCCGGGAGGAGTTACTCTCGCGCAAGCGGCTATTGGATATGCTCTTCGAGGCGCTCGATAAGAAGCTCCTGTTGATTTCGGCCCCGGCCGGGTATGGAAAAACATCCCTTCTGATAGACCTTGCCCATCAGGGCGAACTGCCATGTTGCTGGCTCGCACTTGATGAACTGGATCGAGACCCACAGCGGTTTATCGCCTACTTCATTTCCGCCATCGCCGAGCAATTCCAGAATTTCGGGACTATGTCCATGGGGACGTTAAGCAGGCTGACTTCACTTGAGCAGGATATGGAACGTCTGATCGTTACCCTGGTCAATGAGGCCTACGAACAAATCCACGAACACTTTATTCTGGTACTCGATGACTTCCACATTGTGGATGACATTCCGCCGATCCAAAACTTCCTCAATCGGTTCGTGCAGATGGTGGATGAGAACTGCCATCTCATCATTTCCTCGCGTGCGCTGACCGGCCTGCCAGACCTGCCTTTACTGATCGCGCGCGAGCATGTCAGCGGCTTAAATTTCTCCGACCTGGCATTTCATGTCGACGAAATCCAGGCCCTGCTCGAACAAAATTACAACGTTCAAATCCCGGACGCTGAAGCACAGAAACTGGTTGACGAAACCGAGGGATGGATCACGGGCCTTCAATTCTCCAACATTAAGCCCTCGCGTGGGACCACTGCAAAGGCCGCGACAGTTGCAGGCGTCGGGCTTTTCGATTACCTGGGCCAGCAGGTGCTCGATCGGCAGCCCGCGGCTTTGCGTGAGTTCCTGCTGCGTACATCCCTGATGGATGAGTTCGATGCAAGTCTATGCCGGGCGGCTCTGGCGCAATTCTATCCGGAGGAGCAGGATTGGCAGGGTTGGATCAACACTGTCGTCCGCAACAATTTATTTGCCCTCCCGGTCGGCGATGATGGGCAATGGATCCGCTATCACCATCTCTTCCGTGATTTTTTGCGGACGCGTATGGAAAACGAGCGTTCACAGGAAGTCAGGCCAATTTTGATCGAACTTGGCAGGGCGTATGAAGGGCTGGGCGAGTGGGAAAAAGCCCATTACGTTTATAAGAAGTTGAACGATATGAACGCGCTCGCAGCCATGATCGAACGGTCCGGAACTCCCATGCTGCGACATGCCATTGTGACGCTCGAATCGTGGGTGTATGATTTGCCGCCGTCGGTACAGCGGAACCGACCGGGCTTGCTTTCGATACGCGGCACCATTGCGTACATGAAGGGCAATCTACGGGAAGGATTGGATCTTCTCTCTCAAGCAGAGCAAGCCTTTCGCCGTATGAGGAATATGCCTGATTTGGCAGTTACACTCACACGCCGCGCAACAGCATATCGCTTCCTCGGGGATTACCGGGCGTCCATCGAGGATGCCGAGGAAGTAATTCAATTGACTGAGGCCAGCGATGATTTGCAGAGGCCCCGTGCCGAGGCCATGCGGCTAAAGGGACTGGCCTTATATCGCCTGGGACAGGCGCGGGACGCCATCGACTTCCTTGAACACTCTTCGGATTTGTATACCCGTCTGAATGACCAGTCCAGTATTCCGGTTCTATTGATGGAAACAGGCATGGTCTACCCAGCAATTGGAAATTACAGACAGGCCGCAGAGTCATATGAGAAAGCTTTACAGATCTGGCGTCAGAGTGGAAATCTCACCTGGCAAGCAAATCTGTTAAACAACGTGGGCGTGCTTCATCACCTTCAAGGCGAATACGAGGCAGCCGCTCTGGCCTATGAAGAGGGCCTGATCTGCGCCCGCCGCAGTCATCATACGCGCGCCGAAGCACTGATTTCCATTGGGATCGGGGATCTATACACGGAGATCGAGGATTACAGTGTCGCCGAGCAAAGCTATCAATCTGCCTCTGAGCTCGTCGAAAGGATGGAGGATCAGTTCCTCTCGAACTCATTGATTCTGGCTCAAGGTAATCTTGACCTGCTGCAGAAGAATGCAGACGAAACCCGCAAAACACTTTCACGAGTAGCGGATTCGATCCGATCAGGAAAGTCACAATATGAAAACGGGATGCTCAGCCTTCTGTATGGCAGGCTTCACCTCCTTGAAGGTGATGCTGTACAGGCGATCCATGAACTTGAACAGGCTGAGCACCACTTCGAAGATGTGGGCGACCAGGAAGGTGCGGTGAGTCGGTACTGGCTGGCGATGGCCTATTATCAGAACAACCAGAAAACCGAATCCTTGCAAAAACTGAAATCCGTCATCGCCGGCAGGAAGTCGGCCCCGCATGTCATACTCGTTGCTGTCCATCAGGCACGCGAACTGCCGCTTGATTTTCCGAGCGACTCGGAGGTCCGCCGTATTGCGGGAGATCTGTTCACACGCGCGAGTCGTTTTTCTGCCAGACTCCCGAATGTGCGGCGGCAGCTACGCCGTCAGGCGCAGGTAATTCACGTCCCCGCCCCCTATCTGACCATTCAGTCCCTGGGCCCCGTAGTCGTCAGCATTGGCGGCAAACCGCTCTCATCATCAGACTGGCAGACACAGTCTGTGCGTGACCTTTTCTTTTTCTTCTTGAACGCGCACAAACCCCTGACCAAGGAACAGATCGGCGCCGCTCTGTGGCCGGATGTCTATGAACCATCACATTTGAAACTGCGGTTCAAAAATGAAATCTATCGCCTGCGCCGGGCGGTAGGTCAGGAAACCATCCTCTTCGATGGCGTTTTTTATGCGTTCAACCGTAACATGGATTATGAATACGATGTGGATGCTTTCGAGTCTTTTCTAGCAAGCGCACGCGCCTCGAATATCATTGACGAACAGATTGCGCTCTATCAGAAGGCAGTGGATCTGGTCCATGGCCCGTATCTACATGATATGGATGTTGACTGGGCCATCCCTGAACGGGAGCGCATGAACCAGGTCTACCTCTCGGCGCTGGTTTCCCTGGCCGATTTGCTCTTCAGGCGGTCCCGCCCTGAAAAGGCTTTGGCCGTCTGCCAGCGCGCCATCGAATATGAGCCTACCCACGAGGCCGCATACCGTTTGAGCATGGAAATCTATCACCGACTCGGAAACCGTGGCGCGGTATCCCGAATGTACCAGGCCTGCCAGGAAGCGATGGAGAAACGGCTGGGTATGCCGCCTTCCGATGAAACAATAGAACTCCACCGAACATTGAGCAAGTGAAGCCTGACACGAAGCCCCCAAAACAGCCCCTTTTCAGGGGTTGTTTTTTGTCCACTTTGAAGCCTGTTTTGAAGCCTGGGGGGGGGTATTGTGTGGGCATCAAACTCATTCATGAAAGAAGAGAAAAGAAAGGATCTATCGCATGCAAACCAAACTTACCATCCTCGCTGCCTCTGTCGCCAAGATCAACCGACAGCATATCCAACTCGCCTTCATCATTTTTTCCCTTGCCATGCTTGTTCTCGGCCTCGGGGCCCCGGCCGATGGTGGCGGTGTTAACTTGAAGTGATCCTGCTACTGGCTATTGTGGCAGGTTTGCTGGCAGGAATTGTGCGGGCGGGTCGGCGAGGACATCCGTATTCGGCACCAGACCTCCGCCATCTTTGGCTCGTGCCGCTCGCTTTTCTGCCTCAGTTCGTCACAATCTATCTGCCGTCTGTCCGTCAACACACCCCCGATTGGCTTGCCGCAGCCAGTTTCGTCACTTCACAGGTTTTGCTCCTGGCTTTTGCCCTGCTCAACTGGCGGCTCCCAGGAATGCCTATCCTGATCCTGGGAGCGGCATTAAATCTGACGGTCGTTGCAGTGAACGGTGGCTTCATGCCCATCAGCCCACACACGGCGAGCCAGTTGGTCTCCCAGAAAGTGATACAGGGGATCCCGACCGGCAGCCGCTTCGGCACAAAGGACATCCTTCTTTCTCCTCAGGAAACCCGCCTGGAATGGCTGGCGGATCGTTTTCTGACCCCGGACTGGTTCCACTATAAGGTGGCGTTCAGCCTCGGGGACATTCTCATCGCCATTGGCGTTTTTTGGTTGCTTGCATACCCGAGTATGCATAATCCAAACCATATGAATAAAGGTAGTTGACCATGATTGCTCCATTTACATATCAGTCTGCGTTCAAAGTTGAACACAGCCGGGACCTTGATAGATCTCTTGGCCTGAGTCGTGTCTTTGCCGCGGCTGTTGTCAGCCGGCAGTTCTGTGAATTGCTGCTGCGGGATCCTCATCGGGCCCTCGATCAGGGATATTTGGGAGAGGCTTTTGCGATTAGCAAGGAGGAGCGAGATCTACTGATTTCCATCCGTGCACAATCCCTCTCAGATCTCGCACGTCAGGTGAATAGATCACTGAGTAATTTCTAACCAAACATAAAGCATCAGAGGTCTATTTCCCCTTCATGCTGATGTTTTACCTGAGTGACGCGGTGGTGCAGGGGGCGCGGTAAATAGGGAATTATCGCGCCCCGCGTCCGCGCCCTGGCAGAAAATGATTACAGAATTCATGTTACAGAACCTCCCCGACTCAGATCAAAGGCTGGAAGCTATGTTCCAGGCCTTTGATGATTTGATGTTTATCCTCGATCGATATGGGAAGATCCTGGATTACAGGGCCGGGGATCCGTCGCAGCTTTATGTATCGCCTGAAAAATTCATGCACCGAAAAATGCAGGATATCATGCCGCCGGCCGTCGGACGGAAAATAGACGATGCCCTGCTTGAACTTCACAAGGGGAGTCCGGTTTCTCAGATCGAATACGTGCTTCCACTTCCCACCGGTGAACGCTGGTTCGAGGCCCGTCTGGTGCCATTTACCAATCATCAGAGGGTGATGTTTGTCCGGGATATTACCCGCTATAAACGGAGTGAGCTGCAAACCAGACGGCAATTGGACCAATTGGCCGCCCTGCGCTCCATTGACCTTGCCATCAGCTCCGGCCTCGATTTGCATCTGATGATGTCCGTGATCCTGGATCACGTGCATGCCCAGTTGAACATAGACGCCGCCTGCATCCTCCTGTTAGACCCGAAGTCTCAGCTTCTTCAGTATGCCGCGGGCCGGGGCTTTTACACCTCGGCTTTGCAGTATACGCGATTACGGGCCGGGGAAGGCTATGCCGGTCAGGCCGTACAGCATCGCAAGATGCTTCATATCTCAAATCTGAAAAACCGCCAGACAGACTTCCTGCGTTCTCCTTTTTTCAGTAAGGAGAATTTCATGTCCTATTATGCCGTCCCTTTGATTGCAAAGGGGCAGGCATTGGGTGTCATGGAGATCTTCCAGCGCACATCTCCGAAAGCTGATAGTGATTGGCTCAATTTCCTGGACACGCTTGCAGGTCAGGCCGCCATCGCAATTGATAACGCCATTTTGTTCAAAGACCTGCAATGGTCAAACACAGAGTTGATGCAGGCTTATGATAAGACGATCGATGGATGGTCGCGCGCCCTGGACCTTCGGGACCGGGAGACAGAGACCCATACACGCCGCGTCACCGAGCTGACATTGCGGCTGGCCCGCCACATGGAAATTCCCGAAGCTGATTTGATCCATATTCGGCGCGGCGCCATTCTGCACGACATAGGGAAAGTTGCCATCTCGGACACTATTCTGCTTAAGCCTGGCCCCTTATCCGAAAGTGAATGGGAAATTATGCGGCAGCATCCGCTTATAGCGGTCGAACTGCTCACACCAATTGCCTATCTCGCCCCCGCCCTTCCCATTCCACACTCCCACCACGAACGCTGGGAAGGGCGAGGTTACCCGGATGGTCTCAGCGGGGAAAGTATTCCTCTTGCCGCACGTATGTTCGCGTTGGCCGACGTGTATGATGCTCTGACCACAAACCGACCGTACCGGCGCGCATGGTCACAAGCCGATACTCTGGACTTCATCCGGGCGCAGGCAGGGAAGCATTTTGATCCTAATATCGTCCCCGTGTTCATCAACATGGTGCTGGAAGAAGGGGACGCGGGAACATCTCTGACACCTCTTCTAAAAGATCCCCCTAAAGAATAGCAACAATCCGACAACTGCCAGCGGAACGCCGACAATGGCGCCCACGATCGTCAGGCTGACGACCACGCCGACGATGATCAGGACGATTCCAAGTATCATCGCTACAAGGCGGCCTGTCATTTCTACGATGACGGCGAGCAGGCGCCAGATTGCCGCAAAAGGCCAGAGGTACCAGGGGGTATGTGATTTGGAATGAGTTGACATTTTATCTCCTGTAAAATATATACGTGGAACCCCGGACTTCGACGCGTTTTTAGGTCGCAGGTCATCCCACCCTGGTACCGCCTCCAAATTCATGTAAATAGAGTACGCGGTATAATCCCGCTCATGAATGAAACTAATCCTCCTGTCCGTGAAGAAGATACCGTTACCTTCAAACGCAGCCATTTTTATTCGGTACTGGTCGTGCTGGCTTTTGCGGTTGGAGTGCTGGTCGGGTATGTAGCCTGGGGACGGAATGCTCAGATCGTGCCAGTCGCTGCCCAGCCTGTACAGCAGCCAGGCGGTCAGCCGGTGGCAGTGACGCCGCAAGCCACTCCTGTACCGGTGGTGTATAAAATTGCAACGGAAGGCTATCCGAGTCTTGGCCCGGCCGATGCGCCGATTACCATAGTTGAGTTCAGTGATTATCAGTGCCCGTTCTGTTATCGCTGGCACGCCCAGGTCTATGAACAACTTCTGGCGGCGTATCCCGGCAAGATTCGCTTTGTGTATCGCAATTTCCCGCTCTCGTTCCATCAAAATGCCTTTGCCTCCGCTGAGGCCGCGCTCTGTGCAGGTGACCAAAACTCTTACTGGCAAATGCATGATGCACTGTTCGATGCCCAAAGCCAGTTGAACAATCAAACGGGTACAGTGCTCGACCAGGCAGCCTACAACCAGTTCGCGACCACTCTCGGATTGGATGTCACCTCTTTTGAAAAATGCATGACCGGCCACAAGTACCAGCAGTCCATCCTAGATGACATGGCATACGCCAACAGCTTGCCAGCGGATTCCAACGGTGAGGCGGCGGTAGGCGGAACCCCAACCTTCTTTATCAATGGACATCGCCTTGGCGGCGCTTATCCCATCGAATACTTCAAGCAAATTATTGATGCCGAGCTGGCAAGCAACTAAGAAAAAAGGGACGGCAAACGAGCCGCCCCTTTCATTACCATAAGTATGGAGAGGAGAGGGTTTATGAAGAAATTTGTAGCTATCGCTGGCAATATCGGCGTGGGAAAATCAACACTCGTAAAAATGCTGTGCAAGCAAATGGGCTGGGACCCGTTCTACGAGCCGGTTACCGAGAATCCCTATCTTGCAGATTTTTACAGGGACATGTCAGCCTGGTCATTTCACTCACAGGTCTTCT
This sequence comes from Chloroflexota bacterium, assembly GCA_029782225.1. Taxonomy (GTDB): domain Bacteria; phylum Chloroflexota; class Anaerolineae; order Anaerolineales; family Villigracilaceae; genus JAKOVF01. Next base: position 77,725 of record JAKOVF010000187.1, read on the forward strand.
TTCTGGCACATCGCCTGCGCTCACACTTCCAACTGGCACAGCATCCCAATTCCGTCATCCAGGACCGCAGTGTGTATGAGGATGCGGAAATCTTTGCTCAAAATCTCTACCACCAGGGACACATTTCAGAACGCGATTATCAGACTTACCGGGCCTTGTACGAAACCGCGGTTCAGTTCCTGCCGCCGCCTGACCTTGTGATCTATCTGCGGGCATCTGTGCCCACGCTTTTACAGCGCATTTCACGCCGCGGTCGTGACTATGAGAGGACCATCGCACCCGAATATCTGGATAGCCTGAACCATCTTTATGAAAGCTGGATCGATAATTTCACGCTTTGCCCGGTGCTGGCTGTCCCCGCCGATGATTTGGATTACGTGGCCCACTCCGGTCATTTGCGCCTGATCATCTCGAAAGTGGATGACAAACTCACCGGTAAGGAGGAAGTCGTCTTCGAGCCAGAGGAAGTGGCCCGGGCGGCGGAGGATTAGTTCGTAACGGGATCAGCTACCGACGGGGAACGAAGCGAATATCCAAATAAAAAGACGCGTCCTTTCGGGCGCGTCTTTTCTGTTCACTGATTACTGCCAACTGATAACTGGCTTACCAGGTCGCGTGCAGCCAGCCGCGCAGTTCCATCGCCTTGACCACACGTGTGATCGCAACCATGTAAGCCGCGTCGCGCATGTAAACGCCTTCTTTCTCGCTCGTCTCGAGCACGCCACGGAACGCATCCGTCATCTTGGTGTCGAGGCGCTCAAGAACTTCATCCTTCGTCCAGTAGTAGTTCATATCATTCTGGACCTGTTCGAAGTAGGAAGTCGTGACACCGCCTGCATTACAGAGAAAGTCCGGAATATTGAAGATCTTGTTGGACTTCAAGAATTCGTCAGCTTCAGGTGTGCAGGGACCGTTGGCGCCTTCAGCCACGATCTTCACACGGCTGGACATCTTCTTGATCGTGTCGCCATTGACGTGGCCTTCGATGGCCGCGGGGATCAACACATCAGCTTCCTTGGTGATCCAGGCATCACCATCTTCCACAATATATCCTTTGGCTTCGGCTTTCTTCTGGTCAATCGTGCCATATTCATCCACAATGGTCAGCAGGAAGTGCGGATCCACACCATCCTTGTGACTGTAGGTGAAGGATTTCTTGGCGTGGCGGTCCCAGCAGGACACGCAGGCTACCTTGCCGCCCAACATATCTATAAAACCAATGGCTGCATATTGAGCCACGTTGCCGAAGCCTTCGATGGCTGCAACGGATTTCGTTGAATCCATTTTGAGGTGCTTCATGGCTTCGCGAACGTGATAGATCACGCCAAAGCCTGTGGCTTCTGTGCGCCCAAGCGACCCGCCGCTGCCGAGTGGTTTGCCGGTAAAGACGCCGGGGGTGAACTGACCCACGAGGCGGGAATATTCATCCATCATCCAGCCCATCATCTGCGGGTTTGTCCCAACATCGGGTGCGGGGACATCATTGCGGGGACCGATGTTCTTCCACATCGCGCCAACCCAACCGCGGCAAATCTGTTCCTTCTCGTTCGGTGAGAGCGCAGACGGATCGCAGATCACGCCGCCTTTACCACCGCCGAGCGGGATGTCGGCCACGGCGCATTTCCACGTCATCCATGTGGCGAGGGCGCGCACGGTGTCAAGAGTCTCCGCGGGGTGGAAGCGGATGCCGCCCTTATTGGGGCCGCGCGCATCGTTGTGCTGGACGCGGAAGCCCTGGAAGACCCGGAGCGAGCCGTCATCCATGCGGACGGGAATGCGGAATGAATATTCGCGCATCGGCCAGCGCAAAACCTCGGCTACGCCGGGATCCAGATTAAGCTGTTTCGCGACGCCGTCGAATTGTTTTTGCGCCATTTCAAAGGCATTTAATGGTCCGGACATGAGTTTCTCCTAAGAGATAGAGTATTGAATTTTGACAAACTATAAGCGGGCATCCCGGAACGGGGTGCCCGCTTTAAACCGCGATTATGTCAAAACATTGGAGCATAGATTTCTTCCAATAAAGCCAGAAGACCCTCAAACTTTACACGAGATTCAAATACCCGTCAATATGACTTAAATCAGCAGATTTATAGGAGAAGTTGTCTGTCAAGTTCTGTTTTGACCACCGCGGGGTTAGCCTTCCCCGCTGCCTTCTTCATCGCCTGCCCAAACAGGAAGTTCGCCACGCCGGTTTTCCCCGCCTTGAAACTCCCCACCTCTTTAGGATTTTCAGCCAGCGTCTCAGCCACGATTTTTGAGATGAAATCCACGTCAGAGACTTGTTTCAGCCCTCTGGCCTCGATGATTTCCCCGGCAGACCTTCCCGTTTTGAACATCTCAATCAGGATTTCTTTTCCCGTTGTCTGGTTGACGACACCACCATCTACAGCCTCCACCAGCTCGGCCAGCGCTTCAGGCTTGACCCTGGAGCTGGCTACTGTTTCACCGGCTTGATTCGCCACTGCAAACAGATCGCCAACGACCCAATTGGCGACAGATTTCGCCGAGACCTTGCGGGATTTCACCGCACTCTCGAAATACTCAGCCACCGCACGCTCTGCCACGAGTACCCCGGCTGAGTATTCGGTAAGGCCATATTGCATCACAAACCGCTGGAACATGGCGCGCGGCAATTCTGGCAATTTTGCTCTAATTTCTTCGACCCAATCCTTCTCTACTACCAACGGAGGCAAATCCGGTTCAGGGAAGTAACGATAATCGTGCGCTTCCTCTTTGCTACGCTGGGAATACGTCTGCTCTTTCAGATCGTCCCAGCCGAGAGTTTCCTGTTCAATCGTTCCACCCGTCGCAATAACCTCGGCCTGCCGCGCGATTTCGAATTCTGTAGCCCGTTCCAGTGCGCGGAAAGAGTTCAGGTTCTTGATCTCCACGCGCGTGTTGAGCTGATCTGTGCCTGCCTCCCGCACTGAGACGTTCGCCTCGAAACGGATCACACCTTTTTCCATATTCCCCGAATTGACTTCGAGATAACGGAGGATCTCGTGCAGTCCTTCTGCATAAGCCCTGGCTTCCTCAACCGAATGCATATCCGGTTCAGAGACAATTTCCAGCAGTGGCACACCCGCGCGATTGAGGTCAACCAGAGAGCCGCCATTTACATGGGTCAACTTGCCCGTGTCCTCCTCCAGATGCACACGCCGCACGCGGATGGTCCGCTCGCCCGCTTTGGTTTTGATGACGAGCTGTCCGTTCACAGCCAGCGGCGTTTCATATTGCGAGATTTGATACCCTTTGGGAAGGTCGGGATAGAAATAATTCTTGCGCGCGAAGATGCTGGTGTAGTTGATCTCACACCCAAGCGCCAGCGCTACACGCAGCGCATATTCCACCGCGCGCGCGTTGACCACCGGCAGTGTCCCCGGCATCCCCGCGCAAATGGGACACACTGCCACGTTTGGCTCTGCGACTGTGTTATCCACCACTTCGCAGCCGCAAAACATCTTGGAGCGTGTCTGTAACTCCGCGTGGACTTCAAGTCCAATGACTGGTTCAAATTGCATATCGTTTTAAACACGAAGGACACAAAGGGCACCAAGGATTCTTCCTTGGAGTGCTCCAAACTTTGTTTACTTTGTGCCCTTTGTGTTTAATTGTACTTTGGAATTCTCTTTTCCAAGAATGCCGCCACGCCCTCTTTATGTTCCTCGCGATGACCGGCGATCTCCTGCAAGTCCGCTTCGGCGTTCAGCACTTCTTCAAGATTCGGTAAGACCGCCTTGTTAAATGCCTGCTTGGTCAGGCCGTATGTGCCGGTCGGGCCGTCAGCAAGCTGTGCGGCAAGTTTCATCGTTTCAGGCATCAACTCATCCGGCGGACAAACTCGGTTGACCAGGCCCCATTCCATTGCCTGTTGAGCAGTAATTGGCTGATTGGTAAATGTATATTCGTGTGCGCGGCCGAAGCCAATGAGAGCAGGCAACAAGAGAGAGACTCCTGAATCAGGGACAAGTCCAATCCCATTGAAGCCGACCACGAAATTGGCTTTCTCGGACGCGAGGCGAATGTCACAGGCCAGCGTAATTCCCAGCGAGGCTCCCGCACAGGGACCATTTACCGCTGCAATGACAGGTTTCTCGATCCGCCGGATTTGCAGAATCAGGGGATTATAGGTTTCCAGTAAATGCTGGCGGTAGGAAATGTCCGCGCCATGGGATTTGATCTCTTCGATATCCTGCCCCGCGCCAAAGACACGACCGGCACCCGTCAACACCACCGCGCGGACTTCCGAGTCCGCCGCGGCTTGCTTGAACGCCTCTTGCAGTTCGCGAATCAACTCAAGGCTAAAGGCGTTAGCGCGCTCTGGGCGGTTAAAAGTCAAAATAAGGGAACCAGACTGGAGGGTGGAAAGAAGCGTGGTCATCATGGAAGAAATTTACCATGAAGTCCCCAAGTCACAAAGGTTTTCCCCTCAACAATTAAAAAGGAACCGGGCCCTCAGGCCCGGTCCACTCTTTATTGATCTGAGTCGTCCGTGTGGTCGTCTTCCCCCGTGTCCATCTCGATCTCGACTTTTTCGCTGTCGAGATATACCCATAATAGCAGAACCTGGCCATCGTCGGTGCTGACGTTGCGTGCGGCAACAATGGGGACGGTCTGTTCAAGCCCCATGTCATTCCGATAATGAAGTTCAATGCTGCCCTGGCTATGCCAGGCTCGATAGCAGCGCTCCACGAGTGCAGGTCCGTTGAAAGTTCGAAGACGTGTAAGTGCCGGAACAAAATGTTTTGGGCCCTCGTTCAAGCCCATGGCCCAGCCATCGTTTACATGTTCAAAAACGGGTGGCGGGCCTTCGATGATGGTGATTTTTTCGTCCATAGTTTACCTGTTAGCGGGAGAATATACCATAAAACGGTTTTTGGAAGTTTGCGGTTACGTTTCAAAATACCAATGGTTTTGAAAGCTGTATTTAGGCATAAGACGCCGGAAAACTCTCGATGTTCCCTGTAAGGGGCCGTCCGGAGCCGTCTTTGCCATACAAGTAGACGATCCGAGCCTTTATAATCCCACCATGTCCAAACTGACGCCCAAGATCATCCTCGAAGGCACGCGCCTGACGTTCAAAACCGACATCGCTTTTAGGCTCAACGAGCATCCGCGTATTGTGGGGCCGCGCAAGTACAAATATCATTCGCCGCTGATCTCCGCTGAATGGTGCGCGTTCACCAATTTCCCGTGGGGACGCGGACCGATCAATTTCGAGCCGCAGGAGGAAGCGCTGGCAATGGAAACCTACGAAACATGGGCGAAGCTCTTCGAGTTGAATAAGTATTACTCATGGATCGTGGACCGCTTTCACATCTCCACGCGCGCCTACCAACTCACGATTTACAACAGGGATTACGATTTCCGCTGGCTCGAGGAGCGCCTTCTGCCGCTGGGTTTTCACGTTGTTCTGCTCACACGCAGGCCTGAGTCGTTCGAAGCAGCGCGCGCGGAGCGGCTGAAGGTCTCAGGCAACCCATCGCAGTATGACAATTTGCAGGTTTTCATCGAAGAGCAGGAGTTGATGCGGCGCCTGACGGGCGAGTCCATTCTCCCCAAACTGGAACTCGATATCTCGGATAACAACCTTGATGCCGCCGTGACAAAGATCGCCGATTGGATGGAATCGACGGGTGGATTACGGATGAAGTAGGTCACGCTTGAAGCGTGACCTACAGAGCACGCACGATTTCTTTGACCAACCCCGGGCCTCGGTATATCAACCCCGTGTAAATTTGGACGAGGGTGGCGCCCATATCCAACCTGCGTTTGGCATTTTCGGGACTCATGATCCCGCCCACGCTGACGATGGGGATCTGTCCGCCTACGCGTTTGATGATTTGACGGAGCACCGCTTCGCTCCGGGCCGTGAGCGGGCTTCCGCTTAATCCGCCTGACTCATTCTGTTGGCTTGACCTCAGCCCTTCGCGCGCGAGGGTGGTATTGGTGGCGATGACTCCGTCCATGTGGGTTTGCAGGATCACGCCCAGGGCGTCATCCAATTCACTTTCGGAGAGATCGGGCGCGAGCTTGACCAGAAGCGGGACCTTCTTCTCCCAGCGTTTCTCTTCCAACAAGCGCTGCTCATGCAGGCGAGTCAGCAGGAATTCCAATTCAGCGCGTCCCTGAAGCTGACGGAGTCCAACCGTGTTCGGCGAACTGACGTTAATGGCGATGTAGCCGGCCAGGCGAGAATAATTTTGCAGGAGCGCAAGATAATCGAAGACAGCCTCTTCATTGGGAGTGTTCTTATTCTTGCCAATGTTGACGCCCAGGACGGCGGATGTAGCGCGCGGGTACGCAACGAAGAATCGTGGCCGGAACCCAAACAAGCGCTCTACCAATCCAACGTATAGATTTGGGTCGAGCTGCGTCTGCATGAACTCGGTGCCGCGGCTGGGAAACCCCATGCGGTTGATTACCGCCTCATCTTCAAGTAAACGAAACACACGCGGCCGCGGGTTGCCGTCCTGCGGCAAAGGTGTGACTGTACCAATCTCGATATGCCCGAAACCAAGCGTGTCAAGCCCGTGAATGGCAATGCCGTCCTTATCGTAGCCCGCAGCCAGGCCCACGGGATTCTTGAACTTCAGGCCAAACGCCTCCACAGGGTTGGAGGGCACCCTGAACAACTGCGTGAAAAGCCAGCGTAACGGCGCAAACTTCCCCGTCATACGCAATGCAGAGAGAGTGAGCGCGTGAGCGCGTTCAGGGTCAAGACGAAAGAGGTAAGGCCGCAGAAATTGATACATCAAGGATTCCCGTTTCTCAATTTTATGGTCAATCAAATGCTGTGGAGCGCGACGGGTCTTTCAAATGTGCCAAAACTTCCTGTAATACGCTTTCATTCGTCCGTCCGAGGGAGAGCGGAGGCGGTTTGGATGGATCGAAAAAGTCCACGGCGAGAATCTCAAAGTTCGGCCTGGCCTCGCCGCCAAGCAGGTCACATAGAAAGACAATCTTATACGCGTGGAAGAATTCCATCGGTTCGACGCGGTTTGCATCATACACCGCGATGACCTTCGAAGCGCGGACCTTGAATCCACTTTCCTCCCAGACTTCACGCTCAACCATTTCGGAGGGAGTATCGCCAATATCCGCCCAGCCGCCGGGCATGGCCCATTTTCCATCGGCTTTTTCCTGCACCAGGAGAATCTCCCCATCGCGAATCACCGCGCCACGCACGTCAACTTTGGGTGTGGCATATCCCGCCTGCATGGAGAAGACGTCTCTGGCATGTTCCAAAGACAATCCAGATTCACTGGCAATGATCTCCGCAGAGATTTCCTGCAAACGGTGGTAACTATGCAGGTCATATTCGTTCTTACAGTAGGTCAGCCCGGACTGCGAAATTGAAAATAACTCCCGCGCTATTTCCAGCCATTTCGTTGAGGCTTCATTCATGTTCAAAACTTTTTCTGTCCGCTTTTACTCAAAAAATACTGCACCAATTCATCTTCCGGGTGAGGCACATTCATCAGCGCGAACATCGCTGCCAGTTCGCCGCGATGATGTGTGTTGTGATTCGGCGGCTGGACCATCATCTGCCACAGAGGCAAGGTGAAGGTCTCGCCTTTCGGATTGGTGTAGGTGACATCACGCAAAAGCGAATCTTCGTTCTGTTCGGCCACAAGGGCCAGCAGGTTCTTCTCGATATCCACCCAGGATTCGCTCACAGACGCAATCGTCGGAAAATCCTTCGGGTCGAGAAAGCTCGCTTTTTCGCCTCGCCAGCGCTGAGGCCACATCCGCTCCGAGCTCATCATGTGGACCAGCACCGCATGGACACTGTCCCAGCTATGACCCTGTTTTCGGAAGAGTTGCTCCTCTGTCAGTGTCTCGGCGACAGCCAAATAACGATGGTTGGCCCAGTAGTTGTAATCATAAAGGTGCCGCAGATAATCTGTGAGTTCCATCAGGACTCCTTTTTAGAAAAGACGAGACAATAGCTGTGATTATAGCCGTACCCATATTCTTCCCAGCAGATAATCTCTTCTCCTTCGAAGCGGAGTATCTTGGACACTTCCCGCGCGATATCCCAGGCCAGCGTGGTGACATGGCCCTTCTTTTTCAAATTTGAAACCTCGATCACCACATGAGCGGATGGATTCAGCTTCGGAGATACTTGAGAAAAAATGTGACCCATCTCCCTTAAATAAGACGGGTAGTCGAATCCCTTTTTTCTGTAATCTACAAATGGATTTTCATCGTCAATTTCGTTTGTATACGGCGGCGATGTGAGACACAGGTCAATAAGCGGAAGATCATAATCACTGAGGTTGCGGGAGTCGCCGTGGATCAAATGCTCTGGATGCTCCAGCAATTCCTGCACATATCTAGCTTTCTGCTCACTGAATTCAATGCCGTATCCGGCACGTCCGAGTTCTTGGGCGATCACCAGGGTAGTACCGTAACCGGCAAAGGGATCGAAAACGACCTCTCCTTCTTCGGAATACTTGTTAATACAATATTCCACCAGGCTATCAGCAGCGCGGACATTTTCATGGCGGAATCGCGGCGGCAGGATGATTTTGTTCCCGCGCGGCAATTGCAGCCAGGTCTGCACTGCTGGCTCCGGGTTACTTTTCCGATTTTCCCTGTTTGAGTATTTCAGTCGCCGGTGTAATCCACTTTGACCGCGTCGCTTCAGGGCGCTCATCTTGCCTTCTGGCCCTTCTTCAACATCGCAATTGCTTTGACGACGCGGTTCCGGCGTGTCTCTTCCCTTTTGGCCTCAGTGACCCAGGTTACGTATTCTTTCCGATGAGTGTATGAGAGCTTATCGAAGAAGGCTTTGGCTGCCTTATCTTTTTTGAATTCCTTCATCAGATCCTCTGGGATTGCGATCACGCGCGGCTCGGTATCTGGTTCCACGGTCACCCTGACCTCATCGCCGAAGGTTTTTCCGATCTTTTCACGGATCTCCTTGAGGATGAGAAGCATGTGACATTCGCTTCCCATCCGAACCAATGTGCCGCGATACGGGACTCCCTCGATCACGGCCCTGACTTTGGGCCGCTTCGACCCAAAAGCCTCTTCCACGTCGAAGGGGACTTCCACAAACGCACCGCCTCCACCGGCGTTTTGGATGGTGGCCGTAAAGGTGTGCTTTTGGGTCATGATCTATACCTTTCCTTTATATTTCTCGGAACTTGATTCTTTGCGCTGATCCATGCGCCGACAACCGTCGCTAAAATGGAAAGCACGAAACCGGTCAATATCGCCGTTTCAAAGCGACCTGTTGCGAACGCGTCCAGCACAGGCAGGCCTTCTGTATGGGCGCGCATTCGCCAGGATGTGGGAATCAGCGCGCCGATGACCATGCCGAGGATTCCGCCAAATATCATACCCGTAAAATATCCAACACCAATACCGCCATTTGTGCCAGCCGTTTTGACCGTCAGTGCAGCGGTGAGAGTCCCTGTGATAATTCCAAGGACCAAACCGACGATCAGTCCGACCAGAATGCCGTTGAGGCTCTTTGTGATCGCCCCCAGCCCGCATCCGATCAACGCGCCGAAGATCGCGCCAATCGCCGAGCCCAAAATAACGCTCGTCCGCGTGATCGGTTTCTCTGGAAGTGCTTCCTGGGTCCAGACGCTGAAAGGATCCCTGCTTTTCAAACGGATGTGTATGATATTTAGCTGCGCAAGCCACTTGCAGGAGCTGCCCGGTTTGACGCATTCGATCTCAAAGTTTTCCTCATCGTATTTCTTGACGACAACCCCAACATCACCAATGTCGATCACACCTTCATATTGCTCTGGGACCTGGATCACTTCGACTAAATCGTATTGATCGATTACCTCACGATCATCCATTTCTCATCCTGAATTACATATGAATAAAAGCGACTCCTCAATTTTATCCTGCTCGGCTTCCGCCTTTCTTTATTTTAGTTTTCTTGGGATCAAATTCCGCCCGGCGACCGACCCGCCGACGGCGGTTCCCAAAACACACAGCAAAAAGGAGATGAGCACCGCCGTCTCAAAACGACCGGAGATCAAGGCATCCAGGACAGGTAAATTCTGAGTGTTGGCACTCATCCGTACAGAAGCTGGAATCAGCGCGCCGATCACACCGCCAATCACCGCGCCGAGTCCCATGCCGGTATAGGCACCCACGCTGACGCCGCCGGTCGTGCCAGCCGTCCTGACGGTAAGAGCGGCCGTCAATGCGCCGGTTAATATTCCAAGCATTATGCCTGTGACCAGACCAATCAATATTCCATTCAAAGTCCCGGTGATCGCGCCAAACGCAGCTCCAATCAATGCGCCGACCATCGCGCCAAGAATACCGCCGAAGATGATACTTTTTTGCATCATAGGTTCGTCCGCGTTTACCTCTAACCAGTAGATTGAGAAAGAAACTTTCTTGTTGCTTCAATTTTATCCTTCTCCACTTTGCCTGTCCCTTCCCAGTAATCCAGCAGTTGACTGATCGTCAGCACCGCGTGCATAGCGTACCCTGCCTGCTGCAGGGATTCCTTCGCGCCGGATTGACGGTCCACCAGCACAACAACGTCTTTTACGACCAAACCAACCCCTGTCAATTTCTCGATGGCTTCGAATTTGCTTCCGCCCGTCGTAGCAAGGTCATCAATCACAGCGACTATCTCGCCTGCGTGGTATTCGCCTTCGATCTCGGCTTTTGTGCCGTAAGTCTTGACCTCCTTGCGCGGGTAGATCATGGGATAGTTCCCAGCAAGAGAGATCGCGGTTGCAATCGGAATCGCCGCGTAAGGCAAACCCGCGATGCGGTCGAATTTCAATTCTTTGAGCAAGGGTAAATAAGCCGCACCGATCTGCTCCAGCAGTTTAGGATAGGTGATGATCTGGCGCAGGTCAATGTAGATGGGAGATTGAAGGCCTGACTTCAGCGTGAAATTGCCGAATTTGATACAGCCGCCCGATAACAAACCGTCGGCGAGAGTAGAGAGCAGAGTATTAGTCGCTAGTGATTGCATATGAAAGATTATTCTCCGTGACTAAGCATCTGTGCCCTGATCTCTAATATCTGATCTCTTATCTCCGCCGCGGCCAAACCTGGTTTCTCGGCGCGCGAGATGCTGCGCGAAATGGGAATCAACAGTCCCTTGCCATCTTTTCGCAGGCCGGATTTCAGGGTCATCTCCAATTCACCGCCCTGTGTACCGACGCCGGGAGCGAGGAACCACAGATCAGGTACGGCGGCGCGGATATTGGACATGATCTGCGGGTGTGTTGCACCCACAACGATGCCGACATTGTTCTTCTCATTCCACTGCTGCGCGAGTTGTGCGACATAAATATACAGAGGCCCGGGGTTATCGGCCGCGGGAGGCAGGACGAGTAAATTCTGCAAGTCCATTGATCCAGCGTTGGAGGTTTTGCACAGCAGGAATACGCCCTTCTCGGAATTCTGGATGAACGGCTCGATCGAGTCCTTACCGAGATAGGGATTCAACGTAATGCAATGCGCGCCGAGCATGTCAAATGCGGATTTGGCGTAGGCCTCCGCTGTAGATGCAATGTCCCCGCGTTTGGCGTCCAGCACAACGGGGATCATCGAGCCGAGGCGAACTGATTCTTCCTGAATCGCTTCGATGACCTGCTTGAGCGCGGTCCAGCCTTCGGCGCCAAAGACTTCGAAGAAGGCCGCGTTGGGCTTGAATGCCGCAGCGTAGGGAGCTGTCTGTTTAACGAGCTTCAGGCAAAAGTCGCGCGCAGACGCGGCAGTGGGTTCGGGCAAATCGTTGACATGTGGATCTAATCCAACGCAGAGGAGGGACGAGCAATCGTCCACGCGTTTTTCCAAAAAAGAGAAAAATGATTCCATATGTTTCCTTCTTACTACTGAGACACGGAGACCCGGAGAAAACCTTTCTAAAAATCTCCGTGACTCAGTGTCTCAGTGGTTAGGCACTTTACGCTTTCCCAAGCACCATCGCCAGCAGCGCCATCCTCACATACAAACCATATTCCATCTGGCGGAAGTAGGCTGCGCGCGGATCTTCATCGAAGTCCACGCTGATCTCGCCGACGCGCGGGAGCGGATGCATGACAATCATATCCTTCTTTGCCGCTTTCATGATCGCGGGATCGATCACATACGCGCCCTTGACCTTTTCATATTCAGCCGGGTCCTCAAAGCGTTCCTTCTGGACGCGCGTCACATACAACACGTCAGTTTCAGGCAGGACTTTTTCGAGCGAACCAAACTCGGCCTGTGGAATGCCTTTCGCGGCGACTTCATCCATCACTTCCTTCGGCATTTTCAAAATATCTGGCGAGACATAATTGATCTTGACCTTGAATAGCGAAAGCAGGCGCGCCAGCGAGTGGACGGTTCTTCCATATTTCAAATCGCCGAGCATGGTCACGGTCATGCCGTCCACCTGGCCCGCGCCCAACTCTTCAAAGATGGTGAATGTATCGAGCAAGGCCTGCGTCGGGTGTTCGCCAATGCCATCGCCCGCGTTGATGACAGGTTTGCGCGCGGCCTTGGCCGCGATCGCCGCCGAACCGGTTTCGGGATGACGCAGCACGATCACATCGGCGTAACATTCGAGCGTGCGGACGGTGTCAGGCAGGCTCTCGCCCTTCGACACAGACGAGTACTTCACTTCATTGATCGGGATGACCGAGCCGCCGAGCCGTTCCATCGCGGCGGTGAACGATGACGATGTGCGCGTCGAAGGCTCATAGAACAGGTTTGCAAGGATCTTGCCCTTCAGCAGATCGAACGTCCCCACACGCTCGACCATGCCGCGCATTTCGTGCGCCACGCCGAAGATATATTCAAGATCATCGCGGCCGAATTGTTTGACGGAAATAATGTCCTTGCCGTACCAGTCGGCCAGTTTGTTTTCGCCGAAGGGCAGGTGGGGGTTGAGGGATGAGGTGGGCATGGGAACTCCTTGGTAATTGGGGATTTGTAATTGGATACGAGGAGCGGGTTGCTCGCTGAGGGCAAGTCCCGTTTAGTCACATTTTTCTTTCTTTGGCATTCCTCTGTTCGGACTCAAACGGCGGGCAAGGTTGATTCCGTTATGGGGAGTGCGACGCACCGTCGCTTCCCGCATCAAAAAGATGATTCGCCAGTGGAATAACATTAATTAACGGCTCTTCATAGGGATGGACCGTTCGAATGACCTTAATTGCCTGTTCCACTAAGTCCCGCTTGCAGTTGACTTCAAGTTTGTATTCTGCGACTTCGCTGATGTTTCCAATTTCCCCTTCAAAGGGACTGGCACCTTGCAGGGGTCGAAAGAAGCCACGGACAGCAGTTAACGCAGCACAGTGATCATAGTTTCCAATCCGCCCTACACCGACTTTTGCCAGCTCATCGCTGATTCTCAGGGCATATTCCTGGGGAACGAAGACCTCAAGTTTTACATCGGGAAAATTTTCCATCACTCTATTTCCTTACATTCTGTCCATAACGGGGCTCCACCAGTATCTTCCCATCTTGAAATGCCGTTTTACCACGCAACACAACTTTTCTCACTTTGCCCTTGACCTTCCATCCTTCAAACGGAGTCCAGCCGCAGCGGGTGAATTGGTCGACGGCGTGGATTTCGTATTCAGCGTTCTCATCTATTTCGATCCATGTTTGGGATTGTTCGGGGAGATTGAAAATCTTTCTTGGATTAAGGACTGATTTCTCAATAATGCGGTCAATGGTCAGTCGTCCATCGTCCACGGCGGTAAGCAATAATGGCAGTAAAGTTTCCAGCCCCGGAAACCCGGGCGGAGGATTCTCGGAGTCTTTTTCCTCAACGGTGTGTGGCGCATGATCGGTGGCGAAGCAGTCTATGACATCGAGATTCTCCCACAGGGCGTCCACATCCACCTGAGTTGCGAGGCGAGGGCGGACTTCGGTGCGGCCGCTTACTCTCATCCGTGGCTCCTCTCCCGTCAGGAACAAATGGTGCGGACAAACTTCGCACGTTACCTTAATGCCCCTTTCCTTCGCGGCCCTGATCAACAATATTTCTTCTCTCAATGAAATATGCGCAATATGGACCGGACGATCATAGATCGCAGCAAAGAGAATGCCTGCGGCCATCGTCCTGGATTCGGAGTGCAGGACGAGGGGATAGTCTTTCGGGAACTTTGCAAAATGCGGCATCCAGAGTGTCATGTCATTGAGGCGTAGTTCGCCGAATGTTGAGTCAAGGTACATTTTCAGGCCAGCCGATTTGGATGCCAGGGCGGGAAGAATATCCGCGTTGTTCGGGCCTGCGCCGACAAATTGAGCGTAGTCGCAACGTGCCTTTTGCTTCGCTGCACCCAACGCAAGATCGAGCGTCGCAGCATCAAAGATCGGCGGCTTCGTATTCGGCATTGCGAGAATCATGGTCACACCGCCCGCGAGGGCAGCCTGGGTGGCGGAGTCCCAATCTTCCTTGTGGGTCTGTCCGGGTTCACGGACATGGACGTGGGGGTCAATCAGGCCGGGAAGTTTTAGCATGGTTCCTCTCCCTCACCCCAGCCTCCACCCTTACGGGTACACATCCCGTGGGAGAGGGAGTGGCAGGGTAAAAAAAGAGAGTCGCTTTTGGCGACTCTCTAATTTCCAAAAATCGAAACAATCATTCCAAAGAAGTGGTGTGGGAATAATCGTCTCGGCCGGGGCTGTCTGTACATTGCGCCGAATTCTACGCTGATTCGTGGACATGTCAAGGGGACGAAGACGACCGAAAACGGTGGCACGCGACGGCCGGCCCTGAACGGAGTCGAAGGGTCCAGAATGAAGCGAGAGGGATTACAATCGTCACTCTATTTATCAGAGACGCGGATGATATAATCCGCCCGATAATTTCCCAAAGCGAGGTAGCAAGAAATGGCATACACCAACGTTACGGTCCCCCAGGGCGGGGCGAAGATTTCAATCGAGGGCGGCAAGCTCCACGTTCCCGATAATCCGATCATTCCTTTTGTCGAAGGCGATGGTACTGGGCGCGACATCTGGCGCGCATCGGTACGCGTGTTTGACGCGGCGGTCGAGAAGGCGTACGGCGGCAAACGTAAAATCCATTGGATGGAAGTATACGCGGGCGAGAAATCGTTCAAACTGTTCCAGAGCTGGCTGCCTGAGGAAACGACCGATGCCTTCAGGGAATTTTTGGTGGGGATCAAAGGCCCACTGACGACTCCCATCGGCGGCGGCATTCGTTCGCTCAACGTCGCACTCCGCAAAATTCTGGACCTGTATGTCTGCCAGCGCCCTGTGAGATATTACAGTGGAATGCCTTCTCCCGTTAAACACCCCGAATACGTGGACATGGTCATTTTCCGAGAGAACACCGAAGATATTTACACGGGGATTGAGTTCCAATACGGCACAGAAGAGAACAAGAAGTTCAAGGAATTATTCAAGGAAGCATTCCCGAAGGAATATGCTAAGATGCGCTTCCCGAATACGGCGGGGATCGGCATCAAGCCCGTTTCCGTGGAAGGCACAGAGCGACTCGTGCGCGCGGCGATCCAGTGGTCGTTGGACAACAAACGCAAGAGCGTGAACTTTGTGCATAAGGGCAACATCATGAAGTTCACGGAAGGCGCATTCAAGGATTGGGGTTACGCGGTTGCCAAGCGCGAGTTCCGTAATCAGATCGTCACCGAGCGCGAAACGTGGATCCTGGGCAACAAGGAAGCCAACCCGAATTTGACGGTGGAAGACAACGCCAAGATGATCGACCCCGGCTTCGACATGATGTCGCCTGCACAGCAGAACGATATCAAGAAGGAAGTGGAAGAAGCGCTGAAGTTGTGGGATACACACGGGGATCGCAAGTGGAAGTCCATGCTGTTGATCAAGGACTCGATTGCCGACGTCAGCCTGCAATTCACGCTCATCCGCGCGCGTGACTATGATGTGATTGCCACGCTCAACCTGAACGGCGACTATCTCTCCGACGCGCTGGCCGCACAGGTGGGGGGGATTGGTATTGCCCCGGGTGCGAACATCAACTATGAGACGGGTCATGCCATCTTTGAAGCGACACATGGTACTGCGCCGAAGTACGCCGACCTCGACAAGGTCAACCCCGGCTCGGTCATCCTCTCGGGCGAGATGATGTTCCGCTACATGGGCTGGACCGAAGCTGCCGATCTGATCGTCAAAGGCATGGAAGGCGCGGTCGCTGCAAAGACAGTCACTTATGATTTCGCCCGCCTGATGGATGGAGCAAAGGAAGTCAAGTGCTCCGAGTTCGGCGATGCAATCATCGAGTGGATGGATAAGGCGCAGCCTGTAGTGGCGAAAGTTGAAGGCGATGCCCTGAGCGCGTCGAAGGGTTCAAAGTTGAAGGTTGCAAAGAAAGCTACAGTGAAGAAAGCCGTCGCTAAGAAGACCTCGAAAAAGGCAGTTGCAAAGAAGAAAGTTGCAGTCAAGAAGACGGTGGCAAAGAAAAAATCAAAGAAGTAGGAAATAACAAAAGTCGGGACTTTGAATGTCCCGACTTTTTGTTTTATTTCACTTCGACCAATTCCACGTCAAAGATAAGAGTTGCATTCGGCGGAATCACGCCGCCACCTGCGCCGCGTTCGCCATAAGCAAGCTCCGGCGGGATAATGAGCTGCGCTTTGCCGCCGACTTTCATTAAGGCAATTCCTTCGTCCCAGCCTTTGATCACCTGTCCGCGCCCAAGTTGGAACCTGATCGGTTCGCCGCGTGAGACGGAGCTGTCAAATACTTTTCCGTCCTGGAATTTACCTGTGTAATGGACACTCACTGTCTTGCCCGCTTCTGCCTGCGCGCCGGTGCCAGCTTCCGCTTCAATATATTCAAGTCCGCTTGCTGTTTTCATGGTTTCTCCATTTCTAAGCGTTGGTTTCAAATAATTGTAACTGCTTCTACAGGGTAAAAGAAAAGGCCATCCGGTACAGATGGCCTTTCTATTTTGATAAATGATGTTACGGCGTTGGTGTGACAACAGGCGTTGGCGCTGTGTATAGCGCCGCGGCATCTGCGGCGGTTTGCGGCATGCCGTTCATGATCCAGCGGACGAACACATCCACAATATCCGGCTTGAGGGCATGATTCGGCGGCATGGTATTGATCATTATCTTACCTGGGTCTTTGGGATCAGGGATGGGCGTACCCTGGATCACCTGGAGAAGATAACTGTTTGGATCGCCGGCGATAATATTATTGGCTTTATTGTCGCCCGTGGTGAGAATCTCATCGTAGCTGGTCATCAAGTAGTTATCATTCGTTTTGCCGGCACGATGGCAGGAGATGCAGTAACGCTTAACAATCGGCTGAATGTGGACATCGTAGGATGGGACTTCGCCTGCTGCAAGCCGCGGGAATAAGGGCTTGAGTTGAGGAGGCTCGAAGCGGTCATCCCACATATAACGCATGAAGGTGACAATGTAGTCGATCTCGCTCTTGGAAAGCTCACCACCATAGGCCTTTCCAAAAGGAGTCATGCCCTCATTGGGGCGTCCATAGGCGATGACCTCGTACATGGCTGAGTCTGTGATCGTGTAAAGGACATCGCGGCTGTTGATCGGCGTGATCTCCTTGCCTTCGAGTCCTTCCACACCCTTGATGACCGCCACAGAACCGTCATCGCCGTGGCACTCAGTGCAGTTCACTGAATATAAATCCTGACCCGCGAGGATCTGGTCCGTGAGGGTGGTGGCAACAACCGTCTCTGCGGCTGGCTCAGCCGGGGCAGGTTTGAGCGCAAAAACCGTCCCTGAGACAAGGACCATCAAAACGGCGGTCAGCACCGTGGTCCAGACCATGAGGCGGGTGGACGACTTGAAAACGAAGGACATCAAGAAGAGCAGGATCAGTGCAATTCCGGGAATAGCAAGTCCGGCGATCGCTTGTAAGATGCCCAGTAATTGTGAGCCATCCGCAGAGACTGTCGGCACATCGGACATGAGAGTCAGCAGGACAATGCCGACGACCATGATCGCCATGATGGAAATCGGGAGCACACGTTTGCCGTAATAGCGGTTCGGATTTTTCTCAATGAAGGGCAAAAGGGTGAGGACGCCAATCGCAATGCCGGGAACGAGAACTGTGGCGATCCATTCGATCTTGCCAAGGAGCGGGATTTGCCCGTAGAGCGCCAGGAATTTGAAGAGAAAGAGGAAATACCATTCAGGGCGCGGGATGTAGGTAGTATCGCTGGGATCAGCTTTGGCTTCGGGAGCAACACCGATGAATGTGGCAAGAACAATTAGCAGGATGAAAATGCCCAGGGATACGATTAAATCCTTGAAGATGCTATCAGGCCAGAAACGTTCCCCTCGATTGAGTTCACGTTCATAACGCTCGTTGATTTTCTTTTTGGTTTCGTCGTTCATGCTTTGCGGTCCTTTGGAGAAGCGCGTGTAGTTTTCTTTCGTCTTTCTTCATATTTGGAGGAAAGACAAAGAGGAAAGAAGCTAGTCTTCCTTTGATGGAAAGTGGGATTCGCCGTGGCGGATGATGAGATAGAGATGCACGCCAATGAAGCCGGCCAGGATCGCAGGGATCATCCAAATATGGGCAGAGAAGAACCGCTGCAGGGTGAGGGCGCTGAGATCCGGGCCGCCGCGCAGCGCCTTCAGGATGAACCCCCCGATGAAAGGTACGGTCCCCGCGATCTGTGTGCCAACGGTGGTTGCCCAGAACGCGCGCTGATTCCATGGAAGAAGATAGCCGGTGAAGCCCATGCCGAGCGTGGCGAGAAAGAGACCGATGCCGATCAGCCAGGTCAGCTCGCGCGGATATTTGAAGGAAGCTGTGACGAATACACGCAGCATGTGAATGAAAACAACGATCACCATAAGCGTCGCGCCCCAGTGATGGATGCCGCGGATCAGCCAGCCGAAGGCAACACCTTCCATGATGTATTGCACGGAGTCGTAGGCATGATCGGGTGAGGGTGTATAGTAGACGGTTAGGAAGATGCCGGTCACTCCCTGCAATACGAAGAGGAAGAGACTGGCCGAGCCAAGCGTATTCCACCAGGTCCCTTTTGGTTCCGGACGGTCGAGCATGGAGGAATACATTTGCTGTAGACCGAGACGTTCATCAAGCCACTCGTAAACTTTTTTCCACATTGATTTGCTCCACTCACGTATATGTCATTCTGAGCGAGTGTTAGCGAGCGACACCGTACCTGTGTTCGGTACAGGTGAGAATCTCCCCATAAGATGAGATCCTTCGCTGCGCTCAGGATGACACAATGCTAATCATCCCGTCTTCTTGTTTTCAGAGAAGAAGATTTCGAGTTGACCGTCTTCCGTCAAACGGAATTCAGTGTATCTGTCCAGAGGGCGAGGCGGAGGGCCACCCAGGACCTGGCCCTCCTTGCTAAACTTGGCATCATGACAGGGGCAGATGAAGGCATCCGCTTCCTCATGCCAATTCACGGTGCAGGCGAGGTGCGTACACCGGCTGGAGAGGATAAGGATGTCGTTCGGGTCTTCGGACTTGCGAAGGGCGTATCCACCGAAGGAACTGGATGTTCGCTCCCAGCCATTGACCTGTACACGCGTGAACGAAAATGGGTACGGTTTGCCAATTTCCATGTTTTCCAATTTGCCGATGGGAATCCACGCGTCCTTGCCGCCTGCGCGCAGAGCGGGGTCTATCAGGTAATAAATGGCGGGTAAGCCTATCGCCGCGCCGATGAGTCCCCCAACGATGCCAGTCGTGACTTTGATGAAGTCCCGGCGGCTCAGTTCATGATCCGACATGAGCACCTCCAATGGCTGTTGTGTCATTGCCCCGCCTTCTTTCGGCAGGGTTGCGAGGAGGGTGCTTGCCTGCCCCGATATTCTTTCGGGTTCCCGACGAAGCAGTCTCCCGTTTAGAATTGGAGATTGCTTCGGGCAGCGAACGCCCTCGCAATGACATGATTCTTAGGCTATTCGGATTATAAGGGTCTGCCTCCACTTTATTGGAGGAATTGTAGTATGAAATCACGATGATTATTGTCACTTCTTACCCTTGCGTATCCGCCGCACGGTAACTGGAGGTAAAATATGGCTCTTCTGTCAAGAATTTTCTCAAAGGAGGCTTAGATGGGCTTGAAAAGAAATGTCGGCCTGGCCACGGCTCTGCGTTACAGGGGACAGGGACCAATGCTGACCTTTGTTTTGCATCGGATCGGGGGGATAGGCATAGCGGTTCTCATCACGACACATATGCTTGCATCGTATCTCGGAGGACGGGGTGGACAGTTCGTGAACGGAATTTATGAGAATTGGGCATTCCAGATCATCGTTTTCTTCTGTGTCCTCTTTCATGCGATCAACGGACTGCGGATCACCATTCTCGACCTGTTTCCAAAGCTCCTGATCCATGAGCGGGAAGCGATCTGGATGGAATGGGCGATCTTTATCCCCATCTATGTGGTCGCTGTGATCGTCATCGTGCAGACAGGGCTGGCAGGTTAACATGGCAGTCAAATCCAGAACTCTCCCTCTTTCCAAGCGCGGACTGAACTTCGAAATGCTGATGTGGCTGTTCACGCGTCTCTCTGCACTGGGGATGTACGCGCTAATCCTGTTCGCGATTATCGGCGCATTGATCATGGGGGCGCGCAATCAAATGAATCTTGCCGACGTGATGCGCTGGGGCTTCATGCCGAACAGGACCCACGTGGAAAATACGAACATTCCTGACGTCGCTCCCTGGGCGACTCCGTTTTGGAAGCTGACCGCCAGCGCGCTGCTGCTGCTGGCGGTTGCACACGGCGTGCACGGGTTGGTCGTGATCGCAGACGATTACATCGCGGCCTCTCGAGGCCGGCAAATGGTGCGTTTCATCAGCATCTTATTTATGCTGGCTATGATGGGCATTGGCCTGTACATTATTTGGACTTCATAGGACGGTAGCGTAAATGAATATTCATCAATTTGATGTGGTCGTCGTTGGCGCGGGCGGCGCAGGGCTCATGGCAGGGCTATATGCCTCGCGCGGCGCAAAGACGGCGGTTATCAGCAAGCTGTATCCCACACGCTCCCATACGGGCGCGGCACAGGGCGGCATCAGCGCGGCGTTTGGGAATTACGAAGAAGACAAACCTGAATGGCACACCTATGACACGGTCAAAGGCTCGGATTATCTGGGCGATCAGGACGCGATCGAGTTCATGACGAATGAAGCGATCGACGCGGTGCTCGAGCTGGAGCATATGGGGCTTCCGTTTGATCGGACTCCCGAAGGCCGTATCTCCCAGCGACCGTTTGGTGGGCACACCAACAATGAGACGGGCAAACCTGTCCGACGCGCGTGCCACGCCGCAGATCGCACCGGGCATATGATCCTGCAAACCCTGTACCAGCAGTGTTTGAAGAACAAGGTCAATTTTTTCGATGAATATCA
The DNA here is from genome assembly GCA_029782225.1 of Chloroflexota bacterium. GTDB lineage: Bacteria > Chloroflexota > Anaerolineae > Anaerolineales > Villigracilaceae > JAKOVF01. Next base: position 99,055 of record JAKOVF010000187.1, read on the forward strand.
GGTGCTGGATTTCCTGATCGTCAACGGCAAGACCGCAGGTGTGGTGGCCGTGGAACTCGCGACCGGTGAATTGCACACCTTCCACGCGAAGGCGGTCATCTTTGCCACCGGCGGCCATGGTCGCATCTTCGAAGTGACATCTAATGCCTATGCCTACACTGGCGACGGTGGAGCAGTTTTATTGCGCCGCGGCATCCCTCTCGAAGACATGGAATTCTTCCAGTTCCACCCAACAGGCATTTATAAACTTGGCATTCTCATCACAGAGGGTGTGCGGGGCGAAGGCGGCATATTGATCAATGGCAAAGGCGAACGCTTCATGCCAAAGTACGCGCCGACTGTAAAGGACCTTGCCTCACGCGATGTGGTCTCGCGCGCGATCTATACCGAGATCCGCGAGGGACGCGGTATCAATGGCTCGAATTATGTCTATCTCGATGTACGTCCCGAATCGGTGATCAAATATGCTGCGCAGGATGGACGAACAAATCCGGATGGTACACCCTACACGATCACAGGTGAACAGGTTCTTGCAAAGCTGCCGGATATCATTGACTTCTGCCGTGTCTATCTCGGCGTGGACCCACTGACGCAGATGATGCCGATCCAGCCGACCGCGCATTACACCATGGGCGGCATCCCCACGAATAAATATGGCGAAGTCATCATTGATGACAAGAACACGGCTTTCCCTGGTCTCTATGCTGCTGGCGAATGTGCGTGCGTGTCTGTGCACGGGGCCAACCGTCTCGGCACGAACTCGCTGCTCGACCTGGTCGTGTTTGGGAAGCATGCAGGACTCAAAGCCGCGGAGTATGCAAAGACTGCCGAATTCGAGAAACTGCCCGATGACGCGGAAGCAGACGCAAAGTCCCAGTTTGAGGCGCTGCGTCATGGGTCCGGCAAAGCCAATGCATTCGACATCACGACTGAGATGAAGAAGGTCATGTTTGACCTCGTCGGTATCTATCGAAATGAATCGGGCATGAAGGAAGCGATCGAAAAGCTCAAGGAACTGAAGTCCCGCTATAAGGAAGTCTGTGTGAAGGACACGGGCAAAATCTTCAACACGGAATTGCTCAACGCCTGGGAGCTTGGCAACATGCTGGAGATCGCGGATGTGATCGCCGAGTGTGCCCTGAACCGCAAAGAGTCGCGCGGCGGACATTCGCGTGAAGATTACCCGAAGCGTGATGACCAGAACTGGCTGAAGCACACACTGGTCTGGAAGAAGGATGGCAAGGTGAAAATTGGATACAAGCCAGTGGCCATCACAAAATATCAACCCAAAGAGCGAGTTTATTAGTAGAGGCAAACATGGAAGTCACTCTAAAAATATTCCGTTATAACCCCGAAGTGGACAAGACCTTCCACTACGAAACCTACACCATCGAAGCGCATGAGACTGACCGCATCCTGGATCTGCTCGAACATGTGAAAGGTTACAACGATGGCACTCTGTCATTCCGCCGCTCGTGTGCGCACGGCGTGTGCGGCTCGGACGCGATGCGCATCAACGGCAGGAACATGCTGGCATGCAAAGCTCTGGTGCGCGACGTGGGGGACAAAATCACGGTCGAACCATTGCTTGGGTTGAAAGTTCAGAAAGACTTGATCGTGGACATGGAACCCTTCTTCGACAACTACAAGAAGGTGCTGCCCTACTTTATCAACGACTCCCCGCTTCCCGCCGACGGAAAGGAGCGACTGCAAAGCCCCGAGCAGCGCGCCCGCTTTGACGACACCACCAAGTGTATTTTGTGTGCGGCCTGTACCACTTCCTGCCCGTCATACTGGGGAACCGATTCCTATCTTGGACCGGCCGCGCTGGTGACCGCACACCGCTTCATCTTCGACAGCCGCGATGAGGCCGCCGCGGAACGTCTGCACGTCATCAGCGAAACGGACGGTGTCGCGCGCTGTCACACCATTTTCAACTGCACCATGGCCTGCCCGCGCGACATCCAGATCACCAAGGCGATTGGCGAGCTGAAGATGGCGACGCTCACGGGGAAGATCGAGTGATTCAATAAACAGCGATCAGCGTGCAGTAATCTATGAAGAGTAAGCCGCATCTGTAAGGATGCGGTTTCTTTTTATCAATGCGAATTGGAGGAAGCAATATGGATGTTCTAAAACTGGCGGCATTCTCCCATAACGGACAAGGTGGCAATCCCGCCGGCGTGGCGTTTTGTGAGGAGATGCCGGGCGATGAAGAAATGTTGAAAGTGGCAAAAGAAGTGGGCTTTTCGGAAACAGCATTCCTCGTCAGGCAAGTGGACGGCAGTTGGCGTGTCCGTTATTTTGCGCCAGCGATGGAAATCGCTTTTTGTGGGCACGCCACAATCGCTTTGGGTGCAGTGTTGGGTGAGCGCTTTGGGGCAGGCGAGTACAAATTGATCCTGAATGATGGTGAGATCAGCGTACGAGCTGAAAGATCAGGCAAGGGCATAGTGGCAACCCTGCAATCTCCCGGGACATCTTCAGAAGATGCGCCTGAGGAATTAATCGATCAGATCCTGGCGGCATTTAATTTAACGTGTGACAATCTCGATCCCGCTTTCCCCATCCGCTTTGCGTTTGGAGGCGTCCGGCATTTGATCCTTGTCCTAAAGGATCGGAAAACTCTTGCAGATATGAAGTATCCGTTTGATACGGTCAGGAGCCTGATGCTGGAGCATGGTCTCACCACGATTAGCCTGCTCTGGCATGAATCCGATGAGCTATTTCATTCCCGCAATCCGTTTGCGGCAGGCGGAGTCTATGAGGACCCGGCCACCGGTGCGGCGGCTGCGGCGTTCGCCGGTTATTTGCGGGATATTGGCTGGCAGGGGAAAAATACTTTCACGATCCTGCAGGGAGAGGACATGGGCATGCCGTCCCGTTTGCTGGTAAAGTATTCTCCTGAGATTGGGTCAAGTGTGGCGGTGAGTGGGGAGACGCGATATATCGATAAAGATTAATCATCAGATGACAAGTTATAAAATGACAGGCCGCGTCCATCGACGCGGCCTGTTTGTTTAGCACAACCTGAAAACCATTTGTAAGCTATGAAATGAGCATAAGGGCGGCAAATCACTATAATGAGTGAAGCAGTTTCTGTAAGGAGTCAGCATGATTAAAATCACCAGATTCGATGAACAAATCCCCACTCTGCTTCCTGTCACCCATACCTTGCTCAAATCAGCTAATCTGACGGTCCACAATAAGGTCACGCAGATTACCCTGCACGGCTCGCGCGGACTGGCCGGCTGCTATCATCCCGATTCTGATATCGACCTGAGCCTGATCGTGGATACAGAGAATTGCACCCGCATGCCTGAACTCGAATCTCTCTTACAGTCTGTTTTGAAAACTACTACAAAAAACTGGCAGAGCGATATTAAACTGGATCTGGCGGTCATTTTTGATGTGCGCGGCTGCGGTCTGAAATGCTTCGACCAGATGGCCTTCGATCCCCAATCCTGTCCGCATGGCGGTGTCGAGTGTTTTGGCCTGTATAAAAGGGGAAATGGCTTCAACGGAATGGTGGAGAGCGCCGGAGTAAAAGTAAAATTGATGTATCCCTGCATCTCGATATGGAAGAGATGATAGAGTGACACCCTACGTGTGACGAACCTGGCTTTTACTTCTCCTTACAGAATCATCAGCCAGATGGGGGATTCTGTTTTGAAAACCTTTCCACGCCCGCTGTATAATTGATCCGTTCCAAAGGTGACAACTCGGAGGTGCCCATGCCCTTTAAGCTCGTCTACTACTCTCAGCAGGATGCACGATGGAAGAACGACATCCTTGGTTTCGGCGACCCCGGCGACACCATCGGCTACGTTGGCTGTGCGCTGACCAGCGTGGCGATGCTCCTGAGCGGGCACGGATATACGGAAACTCCCAAAACTCTCAACCAGAAGCTCAAGAATGTCAATGGCTTCGTTAGCGCGGCCATTGTGTGGGGCGCCGTCAGCCAGATCTATCCCAAGGTTTCGCTCAAGTCCTTTATTCCCTGCACCAACAGCGCTGCGCCGTTGGCACAGATCGATGCGGCGCTGGCAGCCGGTCAGCCGGCGATCGTGATGGTGGATAGCAGTCCCGCCAGCGGACTGCAGACTCACTGGGTCGTTTTGTACGCGCGCGAGGGCGGCGACTACCTCATGCTCGACCCCTGGCCCTATCAGACCGACGTTACGAAAAAGACTTACCTGATGCCGCGCTATGCTCAGGGAAAGGACCTCCAGCACGCCATAGCTCACGTCATTCTGTATGATGTGATTGGCTCAGGCGGACCGACACCGACTCCGCCGACGGATGGTTCCGTTTCCGGTGGAGGGGCCTCCGCCCGGGTCAAAGCGGATGTGACCTGGGGATTAAACCTCCGCTCGAGCATTGACACATCCACCACGGCAAACGTCATCGCGGTGGAACCGTCTGGCACGGAATTGACCATCGTTGAAACCGATGGCGCGAGCAAGATCGGCGCGGTCAACCAGTGGATCCGCGTGCGCGATGCCCAGGGTCACGAAGGCTATGCCGCAGCCTGGTACCTGGAAAAGGCCGCAGCGACGGAGCCTGTCCCGGTGAAGGAGCCAGCTCCGGGTCCCACAAGTGAACCGCCGGCGACCGCATCCACACCGTCTCCCGCCTCCGCGCCCACGCCTGAGCCGCAAAAGCTGATGGTCGTGGTCAAATCCGGCGGTGCAAAAGTTTATCAAACGGCTTCAAAAGGCCAGGTCGTTTCGACAGAAAAGAGCGGGGCGCGCCTCGTTGTCGTGGAAGCAGCGTCAAAAGCCACAGCCAAGATCGGTGTGGGCGGGAAATGGTTGAACGTGAAAGCGAGCAATGGCAAACGCGGTTACGTGGACGGCGGTTCTGTCAGGAAGGGATAGCCATGTCAATCTATCAAACAGCCCGATTTCAGGTAAAGAAGGAAGCGCTCGCTGACTGCGAGGCAGCGATCCACAAATTCCTGGAATATGTGCGCGCGAACGAGCCAAAAACCATCCTGTACATTTCCCTCCAACAAAGCGATGACCCCACACGTTTTCTGCATTATTTCATTTTCGAAGACGAGGCCGCGCGCGACCGCCATTCCAATTCCATAGGCATCGATCACTTCACCAGCATCCTGTATCCCAACCTGGTGGAACCGGTGGAGTTCACGGAATACACGAACTTTGCAAGCACATAACATCATCCATGAGCATCGACGACAACAACACCACACCGTTATGGACCTGCCCGCGCTGCGGCCATCGCTTTGTGAGGCGCAACACGTGGCACTCCTGTTCCCAGCATAAACTCGACGGGCACTTCAAAGGCAGGGACGCGCGCGTCCGTGAATTATTCGATGCCTGGTTGAGCTTCGTCAGTCAGTTTGGGGAAGTAACCGTGATCCCGCAAAAGACGCGCATCAGCTTCCAGGTCCGCGCGCGTTTCGCCGGCGCGGTCATTCGCAAGAACTGGGTTGAATGTGGATTCTGGCTGAAACGCCCGATCAAGGATGAACGCTTTGACCGCGTGGAAAGGGTCACTGCGCGCGATTATGTCCATTATTTTCGCCTCACAGACCCGGCCCAGTTGGACTCGACCATGAAGGAGTACTTGCATGAGGCATACGAGGTGGGATGCAGACAAAAGGATGGGAGTCATTCATTACATACCACAAGGAAAACCAAATGATCAATTGTCCGTGGTGCCATACCTCCTACGTTAAATTCAAGGCGACCTGCGAAAAATGCGGTGGACAAATCCCGCCGCCCATCACGGTGCCATTGAACGCGCCCCCGCGCATTCCTCCCCCGCCCCCGGCGCCGCGTCCATTTGCGAAGGGTTACGCCCGGCAGTTGGCATTCTCCGACAGATGGGCCAATACCGCGCTCATCTTTTTGCTCCTGGGCATCATTGTTACATGCCTGGGCATTATGCTAATTCTTGGCATCGTTACAGTGACAGCGCTTACGGCTATGCCATTTCTCGGCGCTGGGCTTGTGCTCTTCCTCCTGGGGGTGCTGATATTTCAGCTACGCTATAAGAGGGCGCAAACCGCTTTTAGAGTTTTGCGCGAGGGACAGGTCGCGAACGGACAGATCGAGAGTGTGCAGAGAAGCTCTGCGCGTGACGGGGGTCATAATCCATGGGTCATCAAATATAGTTTTCAAGTAATGGGACAGGATTATGAAGACCAGGTTTCCACTCTCAACAACCCCACTCTGGTATTCAAGCCGGGCAGCCCCGCGCATGTCTTGTATCTCCCGGACAAGCCGGAGCTCAATTCACTGTATCCGCACCCTTAAATGGATCAAAACGTCCCGAAGGCCTGTCCTGAGGCGTAGCCGAAGGATCTACCCTTCGGGACTCTCTTTATATTGAATTCAACGCCCTCACAAAAACTTCCACCATCTTCTGGATGTTGATCACCTCGGCCACAATTCGATAAGATTCTTCCCCCATTTTCCTCAAACGCGTACCATCGGACAACGCGTTTTTCATTGTCGTGATAAGTGCATCGAAATCATCGGGCGGGATCTGCCACCCATTCCCCGCGCGGACGAGATCATCCTGCGTTCCATCCCCTTTTGCGACAATGACCGGCAGCCCGTAACTCATGGCTTCCTGCACGGCCAGCCCTCCGGTTCCGGGCAAGACGAAGAGGTCTGCCTCCGTGAAATAGGGTTTTAGCTCCGTTCCATGCCTGGCCCCGATAAACTCTGCTGACGGATAGACTTCTCTGGCAACTGACTCCAGCCCCGCGCGCTCCGGGCCATCCCCAACAATCACCAGCCGCGGAGAATTTGGCATTTGAGCACACGCGCGCAGGAGGAAATCAACGCGTTTACGCGCCTGCAATCGTCCTACGAACAAAATCGTTACTCGGTCGACGGCCAACGGTCCACGGTCCGGCTTCGACTCAGGCGGTAGAGAGACTGAGTTATGCGCGACGAAGATTTTCTCGCGCGGGAAACCGAGTGCGGTATATTCATCCGCGCCACGCTGGCTATAGGAGATCAACGCGTCAAATTGAGTGAGGAAGCGCGACCAAACCCTCACCCCTGCACCCCTCTCCCAGTGGGAGAGGGGTTGGGGTGAGGGCGCACCTAATCCCCAGCCAATGACCCTGCGTCCGCGCGCGTGCATCCATTTGACAGCAGCGGGCGTGGATAGATAACGCGGGTTCGCCTCCACGACCAATGCATCCGGGTCTTCTGCTTTCAGCCAATCGATCAATCCTCGCTGATAGCAGAGATAACGTGGACCGCGGAAAAGGTGGACATTTGTCCCCAATCTATACTTTGCAACCCGCAGCTTGAGAGCCGGCGTGATGCCTTCATCCACGCGCGGCAGGCCGGTGAACAGCGCCAGCCCTTTGTCACAGGCAGATGCAAGCAGGTCAAAGAAGGGCGCGCGGTAATTGGGAAGCACACGCTGTTGCAGCGCCAGACGGCCTGAGAAGCGGGTCATGGACATGCAGCGGCTCCCCTTCTGCTAAAAATGACCGCATCCTCATCGTGATATTGCTCACACCATGCACCCGACTGCTGCATCGCTGTAATCAACGCGGGCTGGGCGTGCGTGGATAGCATGGCAAGCTGAATCCCCTCTTTATCGAGCAGTTCCTTCCAGTTTGGAGCTGCTGTTTCAACCGCAATATACTCCTGCCATTGTTCAGGAGGATAGAGTTCGAAGCGAGTGTCGATCCACACGGGCCGCGACGGTAAGGCAAAGATGAGGTAACTTGCATGGCTGAAGTCACTCCACAGCGGGCCTTGTAGTTCGGGGTGGGCAGCAAGCCAGGTCGTCGCCTGAACCGGATTATCCCCATCATAAGGGCGGGGTGCATCCTTCCACCAGGATTCGCGCAGGCCCGGCAGGAGTGCAAGGGGCAGCAAAAGCAGAAGTCCCGCTGCCGCCATGTTGACGTGGGGTTTTTCGATCTGCGCCTTGCCTTCGATGAAGCGGCCGGCCCAATCCCCAAGCAGGCGGGCAGTGATAAAGGCCAGGATGAAGAGAAACCAGATCACATAACGGACGCCCGAGAGTGCCATCCAGCCGAAGAAGAGGAACAGAAGCCATTCGAAGAGAGAGAGTTTACGCGGGGAGAGAGCCACCAACGGAGCCATAACCAGCAGCCAGAAAAAGAACAGGTTGGCCTGCCAGCCACGGTTGACGGCGGGAAGCCACTCATTGCTGTACTGCTGGACAGATGACGAGCGGAGCATCTTCAACACATAACCGAAGATATTGATCCCGTGCGGATTGATGAGAAGTGCAGCAGCGGAAAGCCCCAGCCAAAGCGCAAGTTGCTTTTTATCACCTCGGCCAAACAGAAAAGCAAACAGGCCAACCACAAACAAAAGTGGAAACGATCCATGCAGGTTCACCCACAACATGGATAGGAGAGGCAATAACCAGAGTTCCTTTTTCGCACCGCGATCCCATCTCACCAGAGCAAATAACGCCAAAACAAAAAGTGGATAAGTAAACAGCTGTGGACGGAATGCCCAATTCCCACTGCCAGCCAGCGCCGACCACAGCACAAGCAGGCTGGCCAGGCGCGGCCCGGCCCCGGCTTCCCTGGCAAGAAACCAGAGCAGGCCGTAGGTCAGCGCAATAATGAGAGCGCGCAGAAAGAATGTCAGTGTGAGGCCGCCCGCTTCGTAAACTTTCCAGAAGATTACGCCGACCAACCAGGGCTGATAAAAGTACGGTACACCGAGTTGGGTATAACTATATGTATTAACTAATGGAACACTCCCCGTATTCACCACATCCTGCCCGAGACGGAGATACCACCAGTAATCGTATGGGGTGACTGGCAGGAGCATGACTAGGATCAGCAAAATAAATAACGCCAGGCTGAGCCACAACAGATCAATGCTGGGCTGCCGTGCCCGGGCCACATCAGGGTTCGTTATGGTCATTGAGGCTGTACGTGCGGCGCCAGCCAGGCCGGTGACTTATGCACGTGGACAACTTTCCATGTGCCATTCTGCCTGACCATCACGCGGCTTTCGTTGTGTGCAGCGACCTGGACGCCCGTTGACAGGGCTGTGCTGGTCAGGAGGGTATAGCTGGCGATCGCAGTATCGCCATAGCGCTGGATGTGCAAATTGGAGAGGTCAAAGCGGGAGGAAGCTTTCTGCCCCTGATCCTCCGCCCCGAAGACGGAGCCGCGCGCCTCATTGGCGGTCATCATGAATTCGTGGAATGGCAGACCATCAATGCGGTGCGGTGTAACCCACCATTCATAAAGCGTCAGATCGTCTGCCGTGGTTTCGTGATAGGCGGCAATGTCATTTTCCAGGATGCCCTTGAGATGCTTTAGAAGAAACTCGTGAACTTCAGTGTCCATTTATCCTCTGAAATGGGAAATCGGACTCCAAGGTCGGGAGACTCTGGAGTCCATTACTTCAGGAGAACTTTCAAATATTCGTCCACCATTTTATCCATCCCCAGGGCAGACTCAGCTTGCAATCTCGCAACAGTTCGGAAGTGGGGCAGGTCACCCAGGATTTCCAGCGCGGCTTCAGCAAGAGCAGGGATATTCGGTTTCTCGATCTTCCATGGGTCGCCGCCGTAAGGGACGACTCTGCCTGAATCGCCAATAACCAGTTCCTTCAGCGCCCCGGTATCAAACGCCACCACCGGCAGTCCACACGCCAGCGCCTCAATCACAGAATTCGGGCATGCAGGATGCAGGTCAGACGAGAAGAACAGGTGTGCCGATCGCATGATCTCAGGGATGCGTTCACGCGGCTGGCTGCCCGGCCATTGGATTGAGACACGCGCACGAGAATTGACCCGCGCGCGGTGCTCGTCCGTGATTTTGCCGACAACGATCAATTCAACGGGGAGATTGTGCTTTTCCTTCAGAGTTTCGCCCAGCTCGACAGCGTTATCCAGTCCCATTTCGTAGCCGCCGCCGAGACTGCCTTCGACAAGGAGAATTTTGTACGGCGGGTAGGTCACGCTTTCAGCGTGACCTGCAAAATACGTGCTTAAATCAACACCGTTGAGAATCACAGCCGATGGCACTGGCGCTGCCCCACGCCAGTCATTCCACCAGTTACGGGAGAACTCACTTTGATAGATAATCCCACTGGCAATATATGAACGGATGAGCGACAAAATGAAGTTGCCATATTCCGCGCGTAAATAATGCCTGAGACCGGTATTTCTTCTTTTGTGCACCCAGTTGATGCCATCGAGGCGTTGCACGATCCGCCGTCCGTGGCGGTGAGCTACCCATAACGGGAGCAGGTTTCGGGTCCCCGCGAGAACGAGGATTGCATCCGAATCTGTGGACGGGTTGTGGATGACTTCAATCCCACGCGCACGCAGTCCCTCTTCAAACTTGATCCGAAAGGATGCAACGCCTGCCAATCCCTCCACATAGGGCACAATGCAAATTCTGGGCATGGACCAATTATACTTTTTCAAAGGACTTAACCTGCGCCGAAATGCAGACTTCCGAAGTCTGGCTAACAATGGTATCCTTAATCAACTCATCGAGGGAGCATTGCAAATGTATGTAGCCATCGAAGGGGTCATCGGAGTCGGCAAGACCACCCTGGCCCGCCTTCTACAAACTTCTTTTGAAGCTGAAGTTTTGCTTGAGGTTTTCGAGGAAAATCCGTTCCTTTCTGATTTCTATGCGGACCGGGCACGTTATGCCTTTCAAACGCAGATCTTCTTTTTGTTGAGCCGCTATCGCCAGCAGCTTAATGCGGTGCCGGAAATCCTGGCAAAGGGCAAAAATCTGCTTGCGGATTATACATTTGCAAAAGACGCACTCTTTGCCAGCATCAATTTGAGCGGCGACGAACTGGACATGTATCACAAAGTCCACGAGGCGCTGGGTGAGAAGATCGTCAGGCCGGATCTGCTCGTCTACCTGCAGGCCGGCACGGACGTGCTGATGCAGCGCATCGCCTTCCGGGACCGTTCCTATGAGCGGCAGATGGAGCGGGATTACATTGACCGACTCAACCATGCGTACGAGGATTTTTTCTCCGGGCCCTATGACCATACGCCGGTGCTGAAGATCGACACCAACAGCTTGAACATTATCCAAAACCCCGAGCATCTCAAGCTGATCGAGAATCGCATCCGCGAGGCCCTGGGCCTGCATCCGTTTCAACCGGCCTTGCCGTTGACGTAAGCAGACCTGACAAATTTTGATAACCTGTCAGGTCTAGAGGAAACAATATGCGAGTCACGCGCGATTCACTCATCCGCATTGCCAGAGAGACCGTGCAGGAACGGGTCTACAATGACAAGTCGATCACGGCGGCCTACCTGACCGGTTCCCTGCTCACCGAAGAGCCGATGCTCGGCGGCACGGCCGATATTGACCTTGTGCTGGTCTACAAGGACAGGCCCATGCAGGGTCGTGAGTTCGTCAAGCTCACCCCGGATTTCCACCTGGACATCAGCCGCCGCGCCAAAGAGGAATTCAAGACCCCGCGTGAACTGCGCGGCGATCCGTGGCTCGGTTACGAGCTGTATGCGCCCATGTTGTTATACGAACGTGAGAAGTTTTTTGACTTTGTACAGGCCAGCCTGCGCGCGGGATTCGAATTCGAACAGCCGCAGCTCATGATCCAGCGCTGCCGCAAACTTTATGCTCATGCCCGCCAGATCTGGATGGACTTGACTGACGTCGGGGAAAAGGCAGGGCCAAAAGAGCTCCGAAAGTATTTCAAGTCCCTTTACCACGCGATCAATGTCATTGCTGAATTGAGTGGACCGCCCATCCAGGAACGCCGTCTGCTCCTGGAATTCCCCGCGCGCGCGGAGACTGCAGAAAAACCGGGGCTTTCCGTTGGCGCATTCGCTTTGATCGGTGCAACCAATGTGGATGCGGATAAGGTCAAAAGCTGGCTGGGAGACTGGAAGTCCGCCTTCGTGGCCGCGAGCGAAACTGCGGGCGTGGACCTGCGAATCCATCCCGCGCGCATCAATTATTATGAAAAAGCCGTCCGTTTCATGCTGGAAGGTGAAACGCCGCTGGCAGCTCTCTGGCCGCTGATGCACACGTGGACTCTTTCAGCCGAAGTGCTGGAGGGGGACCAGGTCGATTTTTGGCGGCAGGCGTGTAACGAGTTGGGATTGATCGGCTCGAATTTCACCTACCGAGTGCAGGGGCTCGACCAGTATCTTGATGAAATTGATATCCTGCTTGAAGAGACCGCAACAGCCAATGGGGTGGATGTTTCGAATATGTGATTAGGATTTCTGTCGAAGGGGAGTGGAGGATTTTCAAATGACTACGATCGAAGGACTGAAGAAGCAGACGAAGCAGTTTGGATTGCACGTTATCAAAATAACCGATGCCATGCCCTTCAAAAGAAGTGCGAATGTGCTTGGCGAACAGTTACTGCGGTCTGGTACAGCGGTGGGAGCCTATTACCGGGCGGCCTGCCGGGCACATTCAAGAGCGGAGTTCGTTACCAAGGCCAATCTGTCCATCGAGGAGGCAGATAAATCGCTCTACTGGATGGAAATGCTGATCGAGGCCGGCCTCATTCCTGTGGAAAAACTGGCATCACTGGTAAAAGAGGCGGATGAAATTGTTACGGTTCTGACCCGGGCAGTGGATATCGCGCGTGCGGGCACCATCCATACAGCCGCCCTCCGCGATCCTGGGACCAGAATTAGATAGGCTATCCGCAATGGCAAATTATCCACATAGGTACTCCAAAATGCCCAAATCCCATGACCATATTTAGGGGCGGTTGTCTAGTCTGATTTCGCCTGGCAAGCCCTGGCCCTGTGGATAACACGCGATAATCTGTGGATAACAGGGGCTGCCTGTGGAGAATGTGCTCAATTGTTCGGGAATGCACTGAAAGACTCCAAAACGCGTACCCCCATATATGGGGTTACCATCTTGTGAAATCCCAAATATAGAAACTGTGGAAAGCTGGGGATAACTCCGCCAAAAGTCACAGACTTTTACCGGAATCTATCCACAGTGAGCAACCTGCCTGAAATCGGAATCAGACACAAGGCGTGGGGGTTGCGAAGCAAGTCAGCCTGTAGATAGCGTCGCGCGCGCTTTATCCACATTATCCACACTCCCTACTAATATTACGAATCCATACATTCAATAACAATTATGATTGAATCCTCTTTACGTACCGTCCCGAAGATTTGAGCGACTCAACACGGCTCGCTCAAGGAAACCCTTTACCAGGCTCAGGACAAACCTTCAGGATGCTCTACATGAGGCGAGTTAACAATTATGCTTGAATCCCTCCAAATAATCTTGTACAATGATTAATAGTTATGTAGCCCCATCTAAGCCAACCTGGGAGGTTGCTATGGAGATGATCAAAGTTTCTGCCAACTCCCGCACGTCAGCAGTCGCCGGGGCGATCGCGGGTGTAATCCGCGAACACAAACGGGCAGAAGTGCAGGCCATCGGCGCTGGCGCGGTAAATCAGGCAATCAAGGCGCTGGTGCTGGCCACTGGGTACCTCAAGAACGACGGTATTGACGTTGTCTGCGTCCCGGAATTTGTGGATGTAGATATTGAGGATAAAGTGCGCACAGCGATAAAGATGGTGATCGAGCCGCGATAGATTTTGGGACTGTGCATCCGGCCTGTTCGATTTTATTGGTTTTCGTCCGGATGACCAGGCAAGCGAATCGTTCACCGCAATTGACAAACAGAACGCTGGGTGGCGTATAATCAAGCCGTCGGGATTCTCGCATCACCCCGGAACGGTCGTTTGATTCCGCCTCGACGGTTTCCCTGCACTGACGTATGCAACGCTACAGTCATTTTGCGCGCGGTTCGTTGATCCTGCTCCTGCTGGCTGGCCTGTTTGCCGGGCTGGTTGGCCCGCGCATGGTGGGGGTAGGGGCCGCACCGCAGGTAGCGCAGGCCCCAGCCATGTCAGTGATCATCAATGAGATTGCTTGGTCAGGGACACAGGCTAATGCCAATGCTGAGTGGATCGAGTTATATAATCCGGGTGCTGTGGATGTAAATCTGACCGGTTGGTCATTGCAAGCAATAGATGGCACACCTAATATTACATTGTCGGGAACTATTGTAGCGGGCGGATATTATCTTCTCGAGCGCACGGCTGATACAACTGTTAGTGATATAGCAGCAGACCTGATTTATACGGGGGCCTTAAGTAACACGGTTGAGGTTCTTGAACTTCGCGATAACACAAATACTATAGTAGATACTGCAAATCAGGGTGGCACGGCTTGGTATGCCGGTGACGTTGCAAATTCCTATAGTATGGAGCGCACTGGTGTAGTCGCCGATGGCCCAACAGCATGGGTAACAAATGTAGGTATCGTGCGAAATGGATTAGATGCTAATGGCAACCCTATTAACGGGACACCTAGGCAGCAAAACTGGGCCGCTACTGTGACCGCGACTCCGAGTCCAACAAATACGGCTACACCTACTATAACGTCAACGGCTACGGTTACTTCAACCATTACAGCTACGGGCACAATCACCCCAACACGTACACCCACGCTTCCCGCCTCGTCCGCCTCAGCTCTGGATGTGCTCATCAACGAAGTTGCCTGGATGGGTACATCGGCTCAAAGATCCAATGACGAATGGATCGAGCTCTATAACACACATCCAACCGCTGTGAACCTGGATGGCTGGAAGCTAACGATAGAAGATTCTACGAATCCCGAAACGGACCTGGCAAACTTTGGTCCGGGGGATACGCTCCCTGCAAGTGGCTTTTTCCTCCTGGCGCGCGTTGCGTCCGGCGGCTGCACCGGGACTCCTGATATAAATATATTCACAGATATTGTGGAGGATAAGTGCTTCAGCGCATCACTTTCCAATGCAGGCGAAATCCTCCGTCTATATGACTCATTTGGAACATTGATTGATACGGCAAATTCCGACGGTGGAGGCTGGCCGGCTGGTTCTTCGTCCAGTTATTCCAGTATGGAGAGACGCGCCAAAATATTCGATACTTTTAACGCATGGGTCACGTATGGCGGAAGCACTTCTGTACAGTTTGCCCACAACCGAGATGGAATTCTGGTGAGAGGCTCGCCCAAACGAGCCAACTGGTTTACCACCATCACGGCAACTCCAACACGTACAAGGACCAAGAAGCCCACTCCGCGCCCTCCAACGCCGGTAGGCCGCCCGATCATCAATGAATTCCTGCCCCGTCCCGGCTTTGACTGGAACCACGATGGAGCGATCAACACCTACGATGAGTTCATCGAGGTCATGAACATTGGCCCGGTCAACATCAATATTGGCGGGTGGCGTCTGGATAATGGCGGGGACGGAGGAAATTCCTTCACGCTGCCCAGCCTGACGCTGGCGCCCGGTCAACGCGTGGTGTACTATGCGTCAGAGACCAATGTTCATCTCAGTGACGGCGGCAGCACGGTGCGGCTGATCAGTTCCAATGGCACCATCATGGACGCGTATACCTACGGGATTGCCAAAGTAGTGGATCAATCCTGGTGCCGCCTGCCGGAGGGACGTGACTGGTACAAGGATTGCGTGCCCACACCGGCCCTGCCCAACACGCGCCAGGGACAGGTGCCGTCCATGCCGCCCACAGGCGGTTTACAGGAACCGATTTGCCGGTTTGCCGATACACTGCCCAGGGATGTCCTTTTCGCTGAATGTAACAGCTATGGAGCCAATATGTGGAATTCCACGTACTGGGATAAGGACGCCGGGCAGGGGGATCGCCTTGTCCCTGATGACCAGAGTAAGTGGGTATCGTTTGTTGAATAAAAAATGATGTCATTGCTCACTTTTGGGGAGAGTCCGCTCCCCGCAGTGACGCTACCGATGCCCTTCCAGGCAGACCACACCCTCTGGACCGACCTGCGCCTCATGAACGACGCCGGCGGGAAGGTCCAGTCGGTCGCCGGGCCTCATGCTGACATGTTTTCCCAACTCGGGCAGTCCAAAGGTAATGCTCCCTTCCACAACGTAAATAACTTTGTTATAGGAGTGCGAGTGAGGGGCATAAACGTCATGGGGGCCGTTGGACCAGGCGTAGGGGCTAAGCCCTTCGCTGACCATGATCCTCCAAAGGGTTGATTGAGTCGGGGGAGCGGGATCAACCCACGGGGTAAGAAGAAGCGTATTTGTCATCGTTTATCACCATTAAGAACAGGCTGTCATTCATCCTATGGTTCAACCGGGTAGCCTGCATCGACCCAGGCATGGAAACCGCCCAGGATGGGAGTCGCTTTTTTGAAACCATGGTCAAGAAGAAGCTTCGCCGCACCGGCGCTAGATTCTTCGTTTGGTCAGGTACAGTACGTGATGATCCATTGATTAGGATCCAGTTGATCAAGGTGGTTTTCCAGGTCTGAACCCGGTATGGAAAGGGCGCCGGGAATATGGGAATCGGCAAATGCTGCGGATGAACGCACATCGATAAAGATGGCCGTGCCGTTGGCAAAGGCAGCCTTGGCATCTTCGAGGGACACGCGCGGAACCTCTGTGTATGCATTCTCAGTGGGAAAGGCTGATGACGGTAGTTGAGTTCGCGGAACGAAATTGCAGGCTGCTGCAGTCGCAAATACAAAGGCAACAAGGGTGAGGCCAATCCATTTTCTGTGACTCATGTTTTCACCTAATAAAGTGACAGTCACCCCAAGGTGACTGTCACATGTCATCTGCTACAACTCGACGTAGCGGTCCACGCGCTTGCCGATGATGGCAAGGCTGTCATCCCAGAACTTGCGTTTGCGGATGTCAATGCCGAAACGATCGGCGAGATCCGCGGCGCTGGCTTCGCCGGTGGATGCGAGCAGGTTCTTGTAATCGGGCACAAACTCGGCCCCTCGTTTTTCATAGATGGCATACAGCCCCGTGGCAAAGAGCAGGCCAAAGGCGTACGGGAAGTTATAGAACGAAAGACCGGGTGAATAGTAATGCGGCTTCCAGGTCCACATAAATTTCTGGAGACAACCCTCGTCGAGGCCGTCACCGTAAGTAGCCTTCTGTGCGCGTTCCATAATGTCGTTGAACTCGTCGGAGGAGAGTTCGGCTTTTTCGCGGCGCTCAAAGACTTCCTTCTCGAAGAGATAGCGTGAATAAATGTCAACGACCACCTGTGAGGCATTGTTGAGCTGTGCTTCGAGCGTGGCGAGTATTTCATCTTTGTCGGTTGCCTGAGCCAGCACCGCTTCCGTGACAATGGTCTCGCACATAATGGAAGCGGTCTCTGCCAGCGTCATGGGCGTATTCTGCTGGATCTCGGTCTTGCCGGCTTTGTAAGCGCAGAAATTATGATAGGCGTGACCGAGTTCGTGAGCAAGAGTACTGACCGAGTCAAATGAGCCATCGTAATTAGCGAGAACACGACTCTCCTTCACGACAGGGATGCTCATGCAGAAGGCGCCGCCGCGCTTGCCTTCGCGTTGTTCGGCGTCGATCCATTTTTTATCGAAGGCATCCTTTGCCATGCCGCGCAGGTCTGGTGCGAACTTGCCGAAGTTATCGAGGATGAACGCGCGTGCCTCCTCGTATGAGTAAACTTTGTCTGTTTTTCCCATGGGGGCGAACAGGTCATACCAGGCCAGTTGATCCTTGCCGAGGCGTTTGGCCTTGTTCTTGAAGTACTTGCGGAACATCGGGAAGGAATCGTGCATGGCGGCGAGCATCGCTTTGAGTGTGGCCCGATCCATGCGCGCCATGTCGATGGCGGAGTGGAGCGCGTCTTCGCGTCCGCGTCGTTTGTTGAGGACGATCGCCTCTCCCTTGACCCCGTTGAGGCAGGCCGCCAACGTCTCCTTGACTTCCTCCCAGGCCCTGTTCTCAGCTTCGTAGGCGCGGCGGCGGACATCCGCATCCGGGTGTGCCCGCAGGTTGATCAGTGCAGGCAAGGGCAACTTCTGGGTTTTGCCGTCCAGCTCAAAGTCCACGGAAAGCTGCGAGGTGACCGTCCCCTGGAGTTTCCCGAAGGCGTTGCCGCCGCTCAGAGACATTTCAGCGGCGAGACCCTCTTCTGCTTCGCTCATCAAATATTTGGCCTGCTCGGCGTTCTCGATCAGTGCAAAGCTGTGAGAGGCTGCCGATTTGCTGGTCTTAATGGCCTTCTTGAGCGCGGACTTGCCTAGCTTGCCGACCCATGCCTGAAACTGGGTATTCAACATGCTCTGGCGGACTTGTACCTGCTCATATTCCGAGAGTGTACGCATGGCGAGTTTGTCGCGCGAGTCTGTGCTGACAAAGGAATAAATGTAAGAGCCAAGAGTCCCTGAAAGCGTAAAGATTTCGTTGAAGCGGTCGACAGCTTCGCCCAGTAGTTTGCCTAGCTTCTTGGGATCGGTCTTTGCGGTGGCTTTATTGACTTTGTTGGTGAGAAATGTTTCGAGATCCTTTAGCAGGGAGTCATACTTTTTAAAAGCAGCTTTGAATTGTTTGGAATCAAGCGAAGGATAGACGTTGGTCATATCCCAGCGAGGAGCAGAAATGGTCATGGGATTCTCCTGTACATGAAGATGAAATAAGTATACCAATTCGAAACCCGAATGTCACGTAAGCAGGAATTGCGGTATCTTCTCAAGGTTTGATTGCCTTTAAATCCTTAACCCTATACAATGATATTACCGCTCAGGCGGTACTCTGTAACTCGGAGGTTGACATCATGAAACAGGACCGCTTCCTCACTGGTATTTTGATCGGCATCGGGGTATTGATTATTGTTGCCCTGGGGCTTTTCCTTACACGGCAGGCGAATAAGCGCGACTACGTGGCCGAGGACAAGCCCGAAGGTATCGTCTATAACTACGTGTTAGCAATCGTGAACAGGGATTATCAGAACGCCTATGGTTATCTGGCCGACATTGACAATAAACCCACCTATGAGCAATTCCGACAATCCTTCTTCAACGGCATGGTCAGTCCGAACAATGTCGGCGTGGATGTGGGGACAGCAGATATCAATGGAGATGAAGCAGTGGTGGAATTGACCCTTGCTTATTCACCGAGTGACCCATTTTCCAGCGGTTATCAAAACACAGACCGCGCGCTGCTGGTCCTGCAAAACGGCCAGTGGAAAATCTCAGCCATGCCCTATAACTTCTGGGATTACAACTGGTATCAGAAACCGCTCAAGCCATGACTCACCCTCATACCCGGCCCTTCCCCCGAAAAGGGTAAGGAGTCCCCTCTCCCATTGAGGGAGGGTTAGCGTGAGGGAGAGTTGGAGAATAAATCATGAAAACCGTCCGTCGCCTGTACTTTTACGCAGTTGCCATCATCAGCCTGGAAGTGGTAATTTGGGGCGTGATCGGCCTGCTGCGTTCCATCCTGAATCCTCATAGAGTCACCAACAGCGCGCAGGCTCTTGCACAGGCAATCTCGCTGGTGCTGGTCGGTGTGCCGATCTTCCTGTTTCACTGGTTGTGGAGTCAGCGCGCGGCTGCTCGCGAGGAGGAAGAGAAAAACGCAACTCTGCGCGCGGTCTTTTTCTACGGCGTGCTGCTGGGGACCCTGATCCCTGTCGTTCAAAATCTGCTGGCGTTCATCAACCGTACCTTCCTCTCCACTGTTCATCTGGCTGCGGAACGTGCGCTTTTCGGCGGGACGCAAACCTGGGTGGACAATCTTATTGCAATTGTGATCAACGCAGTGGTGGCCTACTATTTCATGGGCATCCTGCGCACAGACTGGCGAACGCTGAACGAGAAGGAAAACTTCTCCGAGATCCGCCGGCTGTATCGCTTTGTGTGGCTGCTCTATAGTCTGTTGATGGTTATCTTTGGCGCGCAGATGGCTCTGCGTTACATCTTTACACTTCCAGTGCACGTGCTGGGGGACTTTGGACGTGAGACGGTGGTCAATGCGATTGCTTTGCTAGTGGTTGGGACTCCAATTTGGATCTACACCTGGCGCGTCATTCAGGACGCTTTGGTGGATCCCGCGGAAAAGGCATCGAATCTCCGCCTCGGCATTTTATATCTGCTTGCCTTGAGCGGAGTGATCACTGTGCTGACCGCGGCAGGGAATCTGATCTACACCATCTTGAATCAGTTGTTGGGCGCGGGCCTGCCTCCACCTGAGTTCATCCAGAGAGTGGGCGGACCGATTTCCATTGGCCTGCCATTTGCGGTGGTCTGGGCATACTACGGTTACTGGCTTAATCAACAGATTGGCTATGAGGAAATCGTGCCGCGCCGCGCAGGCAAGAAAAGGCTCTATTTCTACATTCTCTCGGCCATTGGCCTCACCGCGTCCTTTGTAGGGACAACTATGCTGGTAAGGCTCATTATTGATATTCTCACAGGGCAATCAATGCTTGGGCAGTACGGCTTCAGCCAGCGACTCGCCAGCTCCCTTGCGACGATTGCAGTGGGCCTGCCTCTGTGGTTGATGACCTGGCGTCCGATGCAGGAGGATGCCTTGCAGGAGGGTGACCCGGGGGACCACGCGCGGCGTTCGATCGTGCGGAAGACATACTTGTATTTGGTGTTATTCGCCTCGGTCATTGGTGGCATGGTCGCCGCAGTGACTTTGGTCTTTCGATTGATCAACGCAGCCTTGGGCGGCATACCGAGCGGCAACTTTGTCAGCCCTGTTTTGAACTCGCTGCAATTCCTTGTGCTGTTTGTTGTTCTGCTTCTATATCATCTGTCCGCTTTGCGGAGAGATGCTGCCGCGCGCGTGGATACTCTGGAAGCGAAGCAGTCAGAATACAATGTGCTTGTATTAGATTCGAGTGGTGGCGGATTCGGGAATTCTGTCAAGGCTGCATTTGCGCGGCACGCGCCCCGAGTCCCGGTAAAAGTGGTGAATGCGAGCGAGTTTTCAGGGGCCGCGGAAGCGAATGCCGTCATTTTGCCTGGTTCATTGGCGGTGAAGATGCCCGAGTCTCTTGAAGGGTGGATGAAATCATTTAACGGAAGCAGGCTCATCGTCCCGGATGAGGCGGCGGGCGTATATTGGCTGGATGATTTCGGTCAGGCAGCTCTCTCCGTGCGCGCGCTGGCGGAAGGGCAGGAACTCCGCCCGCAATCTGCAAAGAAGACATCGGCATGGACCATAGTTGCCTATGTGTTCGCGGCATTGTTCGCGCTGCAGTTATTGTTGGGCCTGGTAGCATTTGGCATATCATTGGTGACGAATTTTTAATGATATACTCCGCAACACATCCCACTTTGAGGGTCAACCTATGAAAGTGACTGTCCTACAAGAGAATCTCGCTCGCGGCTTGAGTACCGTTTCACGCGCCGTATCGCCGCGCAGTACACTTCCCGTTCTATCGAATATCCTGATCGCTACGGACGAGGGACGCCTGCGCCTCTCTGCGACGAATCTTGAACTGGGAATTACGTGCTGGATTCCCGCGCGCATAGATGAAGAGGGATCAACGACAGTTCCCGCGCGCACGCTTGGTGACCTGGTCAATGCATTGCCCGGTGATCAGGTGCAGTTGACTCTGGATGTGAAGTCTCAGAGTCTGCACGTAAAAGGCGGCACATCCAACAACGACATTAAGTGCATTGATGCACAGGAGTTTCCTCCTCTGCCCGTGCCTGAGATGGACGGCGCCATCCAATTGAATGTGGTGGATTTCAAGGAGATGATCCAGCAGGTGGTCTTTGCGGCTTCCACCGATGAGGCCCGCCCTGTACTCATGGGTGTGCTCCTGCAAGTGGATAAAGATAAAGTGACGATGGCTGCCGCGGATGGCTTCCGTCTTTCCGTGCGCAAGGCCCTGCTCTCCAACCCTGCACAGCAGCCATTGAATATCATCATCCCCGCGCGCGCATTGAATGAGCTGGCGCGTGTTGCAGGCGATGGGGAAGAGCCGATTTACATGGTCGTACCGAAGAATCGTGGGCAGGTCTTATTCCGTATAAAGGATGTGGAAGTCGTTTCACAACTGATCGAGGGAACCTTCCCGGATTATCAGCAAATCATCCCGCGCGCGTATAAGTCGCGGACACTGGTTTCGACCGCTTCCTTGCTCAAAGCGTGCAAGCAGGCTGAGATTTTTGCGCGCGAAGGATCGAACGTGGCGCGGCTCGATATCAAGCAGTCCAAGGGTGAAATGCAGCCCAGCGAAGTGGAAATCTCTGCAACCTCGGAAGAGACCGGCAAGAATGAGACGATCGTCGAGGCTACGGTGGATGGTGGGAGTCTGCTGATCGCATTCAACGTGAAATTCCTTCGTGAAGCTTTGGAAGTCATCAAGACCCCCAATGTCGCGTTGGAAACTTCAGCGGCAAATGCACCTGGCGTCGTGCGGCCTGTTGGCGATGACAACTTCCTGCATGTGATTATGCCGATGCATTTGGGATAAAAGTTGCAGGTTTAAGGTTGAAGCAAATCTGCCGGACAATCATGTCTGGCAGATTTTGTTTTGGATTTCAGGGATAAAATTCTCCATCCTCTGTGGTTAAATTGGAGAATCTCAGATTCTTGTGTGAGTAAAATCATGACCTTCCCCAGAATTTCCATCGATAATGTTTTGAGAATTCTTCTGGCGCTCAACCAATATCCGATCCTGAGCGGGCGTATCCGCTCACAGATGCGGAGGGAACTGTTCGCACGGGGGATTATCACAAAGGAAGCGTTTGATGCAGAGGCGCGTCGTAAAGCCATCGAATCCCAGATGCGCGAGGGATTACATGATCCATTTTCCGAAGAAAGGGAGGATATCTGGGAGACAAGATTGAGGCGCGTAAGGGATTTCCTGACCGATTTCTATTTTGCCTACAACCTGCCCTACACAGAGTTTGAACAAATCGTGCGCCATGTGCTGGCCGAACGCGGCTCCGAAGAAACAGATTTTGTCTGGTTCAATCCTGAGCTGGCACCACAGGATTTGTTATTTGATCAGGCTGAGGCAATCGAATCCATGCCGCCGGAGGCACGCGCGAAATATGAGGCGCGCTTGCAGGAAATCAAGGTCGTGCTCATCCGCACAATGATTAGCGACCAGTTGAAGTACGTCAAGTTGGCTCGGCAATGGTTTACAGTGGATGATTTGAAGGAGATTCGCAGGCGGAAGATTGGGGGCGGAAAGATCGGAGGTAAAGCCGCAGGCATGTTGTTGGCCATGCGCATCATAAAGGACACGGCCTCTCCGCAATTGGCGCGTCATTTTAGATTACCCAGATCCTATTACCTGGGCTCTGATGTATTTTACAACTTCATGTCTCTCAATGGATTGACACATTGGAATGATCAGAAATACAAAGCAGAAGAACAAATGCGTACTGAGTACCCTGTGATCTATGAAGAGTTTTCAAGAGGCCACCTCCCGCATGAGATCATTGAACGACTGGAGGAGGTTCTTTCCCAGGCAGGTGATACTCCGCTCATTGTGCGTTCGTCCAGTCTGCTCGAGGATAATTTCGGTACTTCCTTTGCCGGTAAATACGAGAGTGTTTTCTGTTCCAACCAGGGCACATATGAGGAAAAGTTAAGTGCGCTGATCCATGCGATTTCCCGAGTCTATGCCAGTGTTATGAACCCGGACGCGTTGCTGTATAGACATCTGAAAGACCTGACCGATTACGATGAGCGCATTGCCATCCTTATCCAGTTCGTGGAAGGGGAACGGATGGGGCATTATTATTTGCCGCATGCGGCCGGTGTAGCCTTTAGCCGTAACTTGTATCGATGGTCACCGGAGATTCGACAGGAAGATGGCTTCCTGCGGCTTGTATGGGGGTTGGGAACTCGCGCAGTTGACCTTCTGCCAAACGATTACACACGCCTTGTAGCGCTGAGCCGTCCGCGGTTGTATCCTACCTCGGATGTTCGTTCGATCCGTAATCACTCCCAGCAAAATGTAGACGTGATTGACCTGGATGGGAATGAGTTTCGTACAATACCTATCCATGAAATCATAGATCTCCACCATCCGCCTTTGCGCTACATCGCTCAAATTGAGAGGGACGGTTATCTCGGTTCCATCATGACCACTATGAATGAGCATGAAAGACTGGTGATCACCTTTGATGGACTTCTTGGCCGCACAGACTTCGCGGCGAATATGCGTGAAGCGCTGCGACTGTTGGAAACACACTATGGATCACCAGTGGATACCGAGTTCACGGCTGAAATTAGCGTGCCGCTTTCACAGAAACCCGAAGTGCAGATTACTCTTCTGCAGTGTCGCCCTCAGAGTCACATTCAGGATTTGAGCGAAATTGCACTGCCACACGATCTTACGGACGAGGATATTATTTTCGCCAGCCATCGAATGGTCCCGCAGGGTATTGTCCAAAATATACGGTATGTCATGTTCGTTACGCCTGAGGGCTATTTCAATTTATCAACGCCGGGAGATCGCACCCTGCTAGAACACTTCATCAGTCAGCTCAACGCGGCTCTCAAGGATGAGATCTTCATCGCGGTTGGTCCCGGGCGCTGGGGAACCTCCACACCTGATCTTGGCGTTCATGTTACTTATAGCGATATTTATCATGCGCATGCGCTGATTGAATTAACAGGCGAGTCTATCGGTGGCTCTCTGGAACCCTCCTTTGGCACTCATTTCTTCCAGGATTTAATGGAGGCGGATATTTATCCGCTTGCCATCTTTTTGGATGACGGGGATACGGTTTTCAAGCGTGAATTTTTTTACACGACTCCCAATCGGATCCTTGATTTCATTCAGGCTGATGACCGTATCTTGTTCACCCTTCGGCTGATCGCTGTGCAAGATTACCGACCGGGATATCATTTGGATCTGGTGATGGACAGCCAAAAAAGTCTTGCAATAGCATATCTCATCCAGGATAACACTGACAAAGAGTAGAAACAAAAAAGGGACAACTTTCTTGTCGTCTCTTTTTTGTGGGCTGTGGATTAGAACACATGTTCTATTTTGTTTTCCGCTTCCTTTCGACCTCTTAGCCCGCTCCCGCTTCGGCAGGTCCAATTGAGTCTGATATATTTTCCGCACTGGCGAACTTCGGCTTCATCCAAAAAACAATGAACAGGCTGACCACTGCGAAAAGCCCCACAACACCTTCCAATGCGATCGCGCTCATGCCATTCACACCCAAAATAACCGCTACAGCATCGACGATGGCGTGCCACAAAACAGCCAGCCAGTACCAAATAGCTTTGTTGGTTTTGATTCCATAAAGTACCATCAGGGATAAAGCAATATGCAAACAGATTGCGAAGATTCGTTCCACAATTCCGAGTAAGGGTACATAAACTGGCGCCGACCAAAATGCTGCAACCTGTTGCTTTGCCAGTTCCAATTGCTCAGGTGGAATGCTGGGAACCGTTGACAGATCAATCGATCGATAACCTAACATGGCGATAAACGAAACGACCACTGAAAATCCGAGAAGGATCGCTTCTGTTCCTCCATGTCCCAATCCGACAAATACACCTTCATTCCATGAGCGTGCTTTTTTGAGAATAAACTTGTACAGGATGTAACGTGCAGTCTCTTCAAAGATTCCTGCTAACAATCCCAACACAATGGCATAAGCAACATTTCCCCAGGAGAGGAATGTTTTGGTCAGTGCCGCCACAAGTGGAATGTGCAGCACCTGAGATGCAATGAATGTAAGTCCGCCTGCCAGGAAAAGCTTCCACGAGAGTTTGAGTCTGCGGCCAAGGATAATCCCGGCGATAATGGGCAAGAAAATCATACCCGTAAATTGAATAACATACATGATCTCAAGCATTTGATTTCTTCTCCAGTCTTTATTGGGGCCTGGAACGGTAGCGTCTTGCCTCGCGTGTGAGCGGCCGTTTAGCAACGATGGTCACCTTGCCACTTCCTTCGGGAGTATAAACATGAGTTACCTCCCAGCCTTCATCGCCCCATTGGTTTAGGGTTGCTTCAATATTTTCATCCTTCGTGCCAAACATAGAGCCAATCGTCTGCACCCGATATTCCCATTTTTGAAGCTCTTCTGCCATACAATTCTCCTTCACTTTATCCCGGTTTAGCGGCTAAAAGGTATACAACCCGAACCGCGTATATTATGGTTTCATGTGAAACCAATGACCCAAGGTCCTATGATTTTGTTTCTCGTTGGTACAACACATAAGAATAGACAACGAGGAACAGAGTTGATCCAAGTAGTGGCACCATCACGAACCAGATCGCGTTAGGGCCGAATACGGAGCCAATCAATGCGAGCGCCCCCGAGATCATAAACAGGATGGAGCCGAGTTGGTGGGTCTTATCCCACACATAGTCGCTGGATAAGGTCCACGGAGTACGAATGCCGATGAAGAAATTGCGCTTTGCCTTGCGCAGCATATATCCAACATAGATGAAAAGTAATCCCAGGGCCGGAAGCATGGCCGTGCTCATCCTAAAATTGGTGAATCCAAGGTTCCATAGCAGAGTGAGAATCCAAATGTAACCAAAGAACAACATAATCAAAAGAATGAACAGATTGAAGGCCTCGCGGAATTTTGCAATGTTAGCTTTCAGGGGATCAATCTGGGGCAGAAGAAGGAACAGCCCGAACATGCCGGCCGCCATGATAGGCATGAGAAACACACCCCAGAATTTAGACATCGTACCATTTACTTGATCTGCTGCGTTCCAATGGGATGCCATTTGATCGGGCATCAAACCCCACACAATGAGACCGATGATAAAAAACGAAGCGAGCAGCAGGAGAACAATACTGGCAGTTGATCGAGTTGACATTCATACCTCCTTATATTTGTTAGGCCGTTTCACGTGAAACGAGCAACAATTAGAGTTATTTCTTTTCTTCCCTGGACGCATTGTTCTGCGCCAAAGATACCATGCCGCTCAGCCCGCCGAGGTTCATCGTGTCTACAGCAGAACTGGGTACAATCACCAATGCGCCCTTCTCTTTCAGACCCTCAAACAGCATATTCATGGCGCGCAGGTGGAGTGCCGTGGGGTTATGTATGTAAGCCTGCGAAGCCTCAGAGAAGGATGCAGCGATTTGCTTCTCGGATTCGCCCAGGATTACGCGCGCCTGTCGCTCCCGTTCCGCCTGTGCCTGGCGAGACATGGCATCCTCCAAGTCCTGAGGAATCACAATATCGCGGATTTCCACGGACTGCACCGTTACACCCCAGGGCGTGGTGCGTTCGTCAATGATATGCTGCAGTTCCTCGTCAATTGCGCTGCGGCCAACAAGAATATCTGCCAGCATCATGCGACCAATGATATCTCGCAAGGCTGTTTGCGCAGCCCACGAAATAGCGGACTGGTAATCCTTGACTTCGAGGGCGGCCTTTTCGGCATCCCACACGACCCAGAATAGCACTGCATCTACATCAACGGGAACCGTATCCTTCGTCAGGGTTTTTTCGGCTGAGAATGGCGTGACCATCACACGGCTATCGATCCAGGTTGTGACGCTATCAAGGATTGGAATGATCCAGAACCATCCTGGGCCGCGTAGACCGCGGAATTTACCAAGGCGGAGGACCACAGCTTTTTCCCACTGTGATGCAACCTTAAGCGCGTACAAGATGTACGTGCCGACTAACATCCACAAAACAATCCAGGCACTGAGCAGGCTGTCAGCGTAACGGCCATCACTTACAATTGCGCCGCCCACAGCAATCAACAGACAGACGCCGAATATAAATCCAGCAATAGCGGAAATATGCAGGTCCGTTTTTGTGCCCCTATTCTTTTGAACGACATTCTTCAATACCCTGTTATCCATTTTGACATTCTCCTGTTTCCATCTTACTTGCTTGTTTCATTTTGCGCTTCGTTCCAAACTCTCAACTGGTCTCTCACCATTTGGCCGATTTCTCCCTTTGCAAACCCCAACCGCAACGCTTCGTTGATAAATCTTTCGGTAAGAGCTTGTAGTGATGCCTGCCGCAGCTGTTCATTGACTTCTGGCGGCGGTTTTTCGGTAATAAAAGTCCCACGTCCTTGTTGCGTCGAAATAATGCGTGCTTCATCGAGTAAACGATACGCGCGCGCGATCGTGTTGAAGTTCACACGCAGCTCTTCTGCCAGTGCTCGAACCGTTGGTAGTTGATCCCCTGGCTGAAGTATTCCATTCGCAAGTTGACTCTGTATCTGATCCACAACCTGAGTGTAAATAGGAAGTCCAGAACGAAAGTCGAGATGAAGGGTGAGCTTTTTATTGGACATAGTCTATCTGAAATTGTACTAATTGTATCATTGTACTAATTGTATTCTAAAGCCGCTTTTTGTCAAGAGGCGTTTATTTCAGATATGGCTGGAATTCTCTCAGCGCGGATCTGGCTTTTCACGGAATCAGTCCTAAAGTCCCGCCCGAAGCGGTTGTTTATCCTCCTCTTATAAAATAAGCAATATCGCCATGGTAGAATACACGCGCAATCATATAAGGAGTGAAAATATGGAACAAAAGACTGGTACCTGGACCGAGAAGAAAGGCCTGGCACAGATGCTGAAAGGTGGTGTCATCATGGATGTGGTGACGCCGGAACACGCGCGGATCGCAGAAGAGGCCGGTGCGTGTGCAGTGATGGCGCTTGAACGTGTGCCTGCTGATATTCGTGCGAACGGCGGTGTCGCGCGCATGAGTGACCCCGAATTAATTCTAAAAATCATGGATGCGGTTTCCATTCCTGTGATGGCGAAGTGCCGCATTGGACATTTTGTCGAGGCACAAATTCTCGAAGCGCTCGGTGTCGATTATATCGATGAGTCCGAAGTGCTTACACCGGCAGATGAGACCAATCACATTTTGAAGCACAATTTCAAGGTTCCATTTGTCTGTGGATGCCGCAATCTGGGTGAGGCACTGCGGCGTGTTGGTGAAGGCGCTGCCATGATCCGCACCAAGGGTGAAGCCGGGACGGGCGACGTGGTGGAAGCTGTCCGGCACGCGCGCACAGTGCTTGGTGATATCCGCCGCCTGACCACCATGGCCGATGAAGAACTCATGCGTTATTCCAAGGAAATTGGCGCACCGTATGACCTTGTGAAGGAGACGAAGGCGCTTGGGCGTATGCCGGTAGTGAATTTCGCTGCAGGTGGTGTGGCTACTCCTGCCGATGCGGCATTAATGATGCAACTCGGTGTGGACGGCGTGTTTGTTGGCTCGGGCATCTTCAAGAGCGGCGACCCGGCCCGGCGTGCGGCAGCCATTGTCAAGGCGGTGACTCACTACCAGGACGCATCCATTCTTGCGGAAGTGAGTCGTAACCTTGGCGAACCGATGGTTGGACGAAACGTCTCGCAGATGCCGGAAGTGGAGAAGATTGCGGGACGCGGATGGTAATCTTTCTAGCTGTTAGCGGTTAGGATTTGGCTTTTTGCTGTGCTAACCGCCAACAGCTAATCACTGACAGCTAAACTATGAAAATAGGAGTTCTCGCCCTGCAAGGCGATTTTGCTGAACACATCAAAATATTGAAGCAGTTAAACGTTGAGACTGCTGAAGTGCGTTTGCCTGAGCATCTCAAGGGATTGGATGGGTTGATCATCCCCGGCGGAGAGTCGACCACGATAGGCAAGCTGGCCGCAGCCTATCACTTGATGGAGCCGCTGCGCGAGTTCGGTCAGCGTCATGCGATCTGGGGTACGTGCGCCGGAGCGATCTTTCTCTCGAAAGATGTGAGCCGTGATCAGCCTCTACTGGGCATGATGGATATCAAGGTACAACGGAATGCATTTGGCCGTCAGATCGACTCATTTGAAACTGATCTGGACATCCCTGAGCTCAAACAAGCCACCGGATCGAAAGAAGACTATCACGCGGTTTTTATACGCGCACCCATCATAGAATCAGTGAGTGGAGATGCAAAAGTGCTTGCCAAAGTGGATGATGGCAGAATCGTAGCCGCCCAACAGGGACACCTATTGGCTACATCATTCCATCCAGAATTAACGAACGATACACGCTTTCACGAATATTTCCTGTCACTGGTTGATTGACCTTACTGCGGGCCGACGGAAAGCAGTCTTCGACTTATGAGAAGATTGCTTCGCCCCTTCCAGGACTTGCAGTGACGAATAGAAAGACTGAATGATTCGCTCTCTGGACTTGCTTGATCTGCCCTATATCGCACGCTACCGGAACGATACACTGACACTCGATAGCGCGCGGGCGCTTACGCGCGGGCATCCACTTGGCGCGGCGGGATTCCTCTCCTATTTCAACCCGGCGCGGCACTTATATGCAGCCATTGCGAATGGAAATGGCTCGTCTATTCTTGGCGGGGTTATCCACACACGCGGCGATACATTCGCGAAGTTGCTCTATCTCACACCGTCTTCCCAATTGACCCATCCTGAGCTGCCCTCGTTGCTCGATCATCTCTCGATTGAAGCAGGAAAGTGGGGCGCATTTCACGTGCTTGCGGAAATCGATGAAACAAGCGATGCTTTTATCCTTTTGCGGAAAGCAGGATTTTCTGTATACGCCTGGCAGCGGATGTGGGATGTTTCCAATTTAACGGATGCAGGCTCAGGGTCCATTTGGAAGCGGTCACGTTCTGTGGATCTGCCGGCGATCCAGAGCCTGTATTATCAAATCGCACCGGCGCTCTTGCATCCCATTGAGCCTGCGCCTAACCGTCCCAGGGGCCTGATCTCGGGAGACGGAATCAAATGCTATGCCAATATGACAAGCGGCGCGGTGGGTATTATGTTTACACCATTGATCCACCCTGAAGTATCCAATGTTGGTGAACGTCTTGTGGGGCTTGTGAAGGCCATCCCGGATCGGCGTTCACGGTCTGTGTATTTTTGTGTGCGTTCCTATCAGGCCTGGCTTGAACCTGTGCTGGAAGACCTCGGTGCGGAGGCCACATCACGGCAGGCCGTGATGGTGAAGCATCTGACCCATTTGGTGCGTGATCAGGAGACAGTACCTGCAGTGCCTTCCGGTGCAACGATCCAGCCATCACGAGTGACACGAATAGATAAGCGGACAGGCTGACTTCTGAAGAACGTTATGAAAATCAAGGCACTCATTTTTGATTTTGATGGTTTGATCCTTGATACCGAAACGCCTGAAGCAGATGTATGGACTGAGATCTACGCGGAACACGGGTTTGACATGCCCTTTGACCTCTGGGCGGAAATCATTGGTGGCTACGGCATTTCGAACTTCAATGCAGCTGCACATCTGAATCAGCTGGCAGGTGAATCGCTCGATGTTGAAGCTCTGCATAACCGGCATCAGGCAGAAAGCCGACAACGCATCGCTTCCAGCCCGATCCGTGCCGGTGTGTTGGATTACCTGACGACGGCACAGCACCTGAATATACGCTGTGGGATTGCTTCCAGCTCGTCTCATCAATGGGTGGACACGCATCTCGCTCGCCTTGGCTTGATTCAACATTTCGAGAAGATCATCTGCTCTGACGATGTCGCGCCGGGCCGTACCAAGCCCAACCCCGATCTGTTCCTCAAGGCGCTGGACCAGCTCCAGGTCCGCGCGAACGAGGCGATTGTCTTTGAAGATTCCCCCAATGGTGTAACAGCCGCCAACCGAGCCGGTATCTTTGTTGTAGCAGTCCCGAACCCGCTGACAGCGAGGCTGCCGATGGTGGGAGAAAATCTCAAAGTGCATTCCCTGGCAGATTTGCCCCTGCCCGATTTGCTTGCCCATTTTGAAGTAAAATGACTTCTGACGTATATTAATGCCGGCGTCCCGCAGGCTTTTAATCGCCTGTGGGATGTTTTCATCATAGCCAATCCTTTAATACTAGACTCGGAGGTCACGATGAGTATTGGAAAAATTCGCTGGCAGGAGATTGTTGCAAGGTATGCCTACCCGGAAACATGGCGCAGTCTCTGGCAGGTGTGTAATTCTGTTATCCCATTCTTCCTACTTTGGTATCTGACGTATCGCAGTCTTGAGGTTGGTTACTGGCTGACGCTGCTGATCACCATCCCGACGGCAGGATTCATGGTACGGATGTTCATCATCTTTCATGATTGCTGTCACGGATCGTTCTTCAGAACGCAATTGGCCAATGACCGACTTGGCTTATTGCTGGGCGTGGCGGTCTTTACACCCTATTTCGAATGGAAGCATTCACATGCGATCCACCATGCCACCGCCGGTGACCTGGATCGCCGCGGTATTGGCGATGTGTACACCATGACTGTGGAGGAATATCTGGCGGCCCCATGGTACAAAAAGCTGGGCTACCGTATCATGCGAAGCCCGTTGATCCTCTTCACAGTTGGAGCGGCTATCGTTTTCGCAATTACTCACCGCTTCTGGGGGCCAAAGTCCGGCAAGCGTGAACGCAACAGTGTCATTTGGACAAATATCGCCCTGTTCGCTTTTGTCGGCTGGACCATTTATCACATTGGCTGGCAGGCTTACCTGCTTGTTGAATTGCCGATCCTGCTGATGGCAACCGGCGCAGGCGTATGGCTGTTCTACGTCCAGCACAACTTTGATCCGACTTACTGGGAACGTCACGCAAACTGGCAGTTCTTCAATGCTGGCATGGATGGCAGTTCCTTCTATAAGTTACCGAAAGTACTGCAATGGTTCACCGGAAACATCGGCTTTCATCATATCCACCACCTCAGCCCGAAGATTCCCAACTACAAGCTGGAGAAATGCCACAATGAAAATCCGCTTTTCCAGATCGAGCCATTGACGTTTGGCGATAGTCTGAAATCCCTGTTCTTCCGCCTGTGGGATGAAAAACGGAAACAGTTGGTGGGATGGAGCGTGTTGAAGCAGTATCAGAGGAAGTCACAGACGACATAACTGAAATGAACGGCTAGGCAAGTATCGCCCGGCCGGCCCCTGATGGCAGCAACATTAAAAAGTATGGTTTTATGCGATAAAATAGTGGATGAAGCGAATTCAGTCTCCAGGTTCAAGCGTGGAATTATCCAATGAGCGCAAACCTTTATAACGATACCACTGGAGTGTTTACCGGCGCACCTGCAAACAACCTCCCGAAGGACCTGCCCAAGTTTTTGGGCCGTGAATCCGAACTCCTGCAAGTGAAGAGGCTGCTGGGTCAGAAGCGCCTGGTCATCCTGTCCGGGGTGGATGGTGTGGGGAAAACACGTCTGGCGATCCAGGCGGCAGATGAACTTGCCGGCCAGTTTCGGGACGGGGTATTTCTAATATCGTTTGATTCTGTGGTCCTGCCCGAATTTGTCCTTGACAGCCTTGCCTTGAAACTGGGGATTCAGCTTGATTCCCGCTCTGAGCCTGCTGAGCAATTCCTTACCGCACTTTCATCTAAAAATCTCCTGCTGGTCCTGGACGGTTTTGAGAACATCCCCCAGTATGCGCCGCTTCTCTCTGAGATTAAGACCCGTGCGCCTTTGGTGAGGATCATAGTTACGACGAGCAGACAGCTTGAACTTCCCGATGAGGCGGTCCTCGATTTGCACGGACTCTCGACGCCAGTCCGCGGGGATGTAAACGCTGAGGAAGCCCCTGCCATCCAGCTTTTCCTCGACCATGCCCGCCTCTACCCGGACTTTGAACTGGACCTCGATGCAATTGGCCATATCTGCCGCCTCGTGGATGGGATGCCGCTGGCCATTGAGCTAGCCGCATCCTGGGCCTCCGTCCTCTCCTGCGAACAGATTGCTCAACGGATCGAACAAAGCCTGTCCCTTCACCCGCCGGAAGGTATCTCCGGAGAACTCCAGAGCATGCTGGCGATCTTCGATTCGGTTTGGAATCTCCTGGCCGAAAATGAGAAGCGTCTGCTGCTGGGCCTCAGCGTCTTCAAGGGGGGCTTCTCTCACGAGGCCGCGACCAGGATTACCGGGGCCTCCTTCTTTTTCCTTGACCAGTTGTTGAACAAACGGATCCTACGGCGCATCCGGCTGCAACGCTACACTTTGCACGCCTCCTTCTCCGCTTTCCTGCAGGGCAAGCTGGAGGATAATCCCGTGCTCGCCACAGATATTGAAATACGCCATGGTTCCTTCTTCCTTGGTCTGTTGCGTGACTCAGAGTATGTGCTCGAGCATTCAGTTGCAGGCCCGCTTCTTCAAGAGATGCTTGATGATATAGACAACCTTCGTCTGGCCTGGAAGCGGACGGTTGCGGCTGGTAATCTCCGATTAATTCAATCTGCGCTGGCTGCATGGGTCATTATTTTAGAGAGCCGCGGCTGGACCCGTGAAGCGATCAATGCCCTGGAGTCCTTGAGTATCAGACTTTCAGAGTCATCTGAAGATATGCCTGAGACCTTGCTCTCCTCCATACAGGTCAAAAGCGCTCTGGGAAAACTGCACTATAAGCTTGGCGATTATCAGGCTGGGATCTGGGAATTGGAGAGCGCCCTTCAGCGGCTGGAAGGCAAAGATTACCCTGATGAACAATCTGAGCTTTACCGCTCGTTGGGAGATCATTACCGTGCCAGTGGTGTTTTTGACCGTTCACGCGAAATGTATCGTCATGCCCTGGTCTCTGCCGAGAGAACCGGGGATTTGCTTCTGATCTACCACTCCATTAATAGCCTGGCGGAACAGGCATATCTCGAAGCTGACTATCAGGGTGCCATTTCAACCACAGAGCATGCTCTGGAAATTGCACAACAACTCGGGGATAAAGCCCGGATCGCTCAATCGCAGGCAAACCTTGGCAGGCTGTATTTCAAGCTTAAAGATTATGAACGCTCAGGAACCTTGCTCGCTGACGCCCTGGCCGTTGCCCCGGATGTCAAAGGTCAGGAGCTGAAATGCTTCATTCTGAAAGAGTGGGGCAAGACTCTGGCTGCCTCACAGGAGTTCCGCGACGCCTTCCAGGCATTTGGGCAGGGACTCCGATTGCTCAAAGATAATTACTCGGCTCCCACGGCAGTGGAAATGCTGACGGAAATTGCAGAGCTTTTGAATAGTACGAATCACAAGTCCCTGGCGTTGAGCCTGGTGAACTTGCTGGCGAATCACAGCGCGGCAAACGCCGAGACCAATGGGCGGGCCGTTCTCTTGCAGCAAACACTGACTTCCGAGAACATCGAGCCGGAAAATCGTGGCTGGAGTGTGGAGCAACTACCGCGTGTGATTGTTGACTTGATCCCGGTCATGGATGAGAAAGCAGCGGGGAAGTAAAAAAATTGAGAGTTTGATCACCCTCACTGCCAACAACTATTCCCTATACCTTTTGAACTTCGATACCTTTTTCCTGCAGCCCACCCTTAATGCGGGTTAGTGCGGCGTCCCTGGCCGTGAGCGGATCAGTCTTTGCCGTGTCAATCCAGAAGTAGGCTGTAAGATCGATCCCCGAACCTGAAAAGGCATTGAAGAAAACAGTAGGGGCTGGCTCAGGGACGAAGCCCTGTACCCCTTGAACGGCATCGAGAATGATCTGACGCGCTACACTGGGGTCGGCGTCATAGGATACGGCCATCGTCAGTTCCACGCGTCGACGGTCCGCGCGCGTGTAGTTGATGATGGGGCTGGATAAGATAGTGGCATTAGGAAGGATGACAATGCGCCCATCGAGAGTCTTCATTTCGGTAGTTCGCAGGTCTACGCTGGTGATGATCCCATCAAAGCCAGCTACGCTGATCGTGTCGCCGACCTGAAAAGGCTCCTGTAAAAGCAGGATGATGCCGGCCGCGAAATTCTTCATCACGTCCTGCAGGGCAAAACCGACTGTGAAGCCGATAATTCCCAGACCAGTGAGGAAAGCGGTCACATTGAAGAACTGCTGGAGCGCGGCAATCACGCCAATTGTAATGATCGCCCATCTGGTTACCTGGACTACGAGATTCGCAGCGCTGGCTTGAACACGCCGCTTCTCCATGATCCTTTTTAATATGCGGCTTAGCAGGCCAGCCACATAAAGACTGACAATGAAGATCACCAGCGCGGTCAGAATTACCGGGAATGCTTTGATAATCTGATCGCCCCATTGATCGAAGTATGGTTGCAAGACGACTCCCTTTTTACACAGAGGTGACAGTCACTTTCAAAGTGACTGTCACCTGCATTACGAAACTAATCCGCGCTGATCAATGTCGGATCGCTTTCCGTAGGGACGGGTGTTTCCTTCTCATTCAAGTCCTTGTGTGGCATGAATAATGTGGCGACCCATCCCAGCGCGGCAGCTACGAACGCGATAATAAAGACCAGATGGATCGCGTTTGCCATTGCAAGGCGCACACCCGTAACCGCGACGGCTTGAGGCGTAGATAACGGATCGAGCAAACGCGCGACCATTTCCGAGTCCAGGCCAGAGGCGGCCAGGTTTGATGCAAGTCGAATGCTAAGAGCCGCGCCCATTGCACTGATCCCAAGAGTCCCGCCAATCGAACGGCTGAATTGCAGGGTCGAAGTGGCGGTGCCGAGGTAGCGCCGTTCTACAGTGGTCTGTACTGAGACCAGGAACGAGGGGATCGAAAGTCCCATGCCAATGCCCATCAAGGTGACGAAGACCATCATCAGGATCTGGCTGGATGCGGCGTTCAGCAGAGTCATCAGGAACGCGCCTATGACGAATAAAGTTGTGCCGACCAGCCCAAGCTTTCGATAGCCCACCTTAAGGATCAGCCTCATACCGATGATGCTCGCGCTGACCCAGCCCAGGAGCATCGGAGTGATCGTGATGCCGGCCTGCGTCGCGCTTGTGCCGATCACTGATTGAACAAAAAGTGGGATGAACGAAATGCTACCAAACAGGGCCCAGCCTGTGAGTACTCCGTGGGCGATGGATGTGGAAAACAATCGGTCACGGAAAAGGTGAAGCGGCAGAATGGGATCCTCGGCACGGCTCTCGACCCATAGGAGCGCGATGAATAACCCGACTGCGAGCGCAATCAACATCCAGCTGCCGGACGTGCCAAATTCCATGAGCCCGAGCAGCAGAGAAATCACACTGGATGTGAGCAGCGCGGCCCCGACATAATCCACTGCGGGTCTTTTGTGACTGTGGGCCTGGTCCCGCCATGCAAAAGCGACCAGCGCCGCGGCCAGCAGGCCGGGCACGATGTTGATGTAAAACACCCAGCGCCATGAAAGTTGATCGACGAGGAAGCCGCCGAGCAGAGGCCCCAAGATCGACGAGACTCCCCACACACCGGAAAAGAACCCCTGCATCTTGGCGCGCTGCTGCAGGCTGAACATTTCACCGATCAGGATAAAGGCAAGCGGGTTGATGCCGCCTGCGCCGATGCCCTGCAATGCGCGTGCGACGATGAGCCCCGTCATACTTTTCGCCATCCCGCTCAACACGGAACCGCCGAGGAAGAGCACCATGGCGCTGACGTATAACTTGCGGCGTCCATATAAATCCGAGAGTTTTCCATAAAGAGGTACGGTGGTGGTCGATGTCAGCATGAACGCTGAAAAGACCCAGGAGTAATGTTCCAGTCCACCCAATTGCCCGACGATGGTTGGCATGGCTGTGGCCACGACTGTCGATTCCATCGAGGCAAGGAACAGGCTGAGCATGATCCCGATCGTGACGAGAATGATACGATTACGCGACATTTATTTCCTTTGGCGGCACCCGTCCTCCCTCAAATGCGATATCAGAATTTGAATTGACAACCGGAAGTCCTATATCGTATTTGGGGAAAGTGCTCGTAGGGCGGAGGGGAGCTTGTTTTCTGGATGTTCTAAATTTTGGCAATGATACCCTAAACTTATTGTCAGTAGATCACGAAACAAATGGGAAAAGGCCAAAATGAGGGTGCGGACGTGCGCTCGCCTCCTTATTTTTGGGAATCCTTTCAACTTTCGGGAAGTATTGAAATTATTTCTGTTCCTTCAACGCCGTATCCACCTCATCCAGGTGCTCATTGCGATGCAAAGCCCGTATGACCCAGCGCTTGTTGTAAGCGTACATCTCCTTCAGCAAAGCGGGCGAAAACGTTTCCAGCCGTCGATCCAGTTCTTCGGAGGTTTCGAGAGCCATGCGCGCCGCCTCGCGCGGTGGGATGGCTGCCCACAGCGGCAGCGACAGGTCATTGATAGCGATATCAATTTCAAGGGCGGATAGTTTGCGATTGCGTTCCGTCAGGTCCAGGCTGTAAAGCACACGTCGATCCCAGAAGGCCAGGTGTGCAAGGGCAATTGCGACGGTCCAGTGTTGACCTACCGGATGCTGCATTTCCTCATCGCTGAGACGCTCGATCAAGGCGCGGATGCGTTCGGTGGAATCGCGATTCTGCTTGCTGAAAGATGGATCCACTGTCATATCGAAATCTCCTAGCTTGCAAGTCACTTTATTGATTTCTTGAGCTCATAACGCATGATGGGGCGAGGGGGCACATGCCGGGCAACGATCTTGAATCCCGCACGCTTGAAGGTTGAGACATAGCCAGTGCTCGATGCGCTCGGTGTCAATTTCGCGTCAAGCGGATAGGCCTCCAGCGCCGGCGCACCGGCGCCTTTTGCGGTTGCTATCGCCGCGGCAATAAGCGCGGATGTCACGCCTCGCTTTCGATAGCCCTTGCGTACATAAAAGCAAGTGATTGACCAGACCGGCACATCGTCCACGCGTTTGAGTCGCCATGTTCGGTCCAGCCAGGGCAGGGCATCGCGCGGGGTAAGCTGGCACCAGCCCACGGCCAGATCCCCGTCAAAGGCAAGCAGACCTGGAGGCGGACCGTCCTTCATCAGTTCACAAAACTCTGCCTTGTTCTCGTCAGCGGGCCTCTTGCGATAGTCATTACCGATGCGCCAGTACATACACCAGCAGCAGCCAACGGGCCACTGCTGATCGAATAGCTCTTCGAGCACGGGCCACAGTTCGGGCGTTAGAGGGTGAATGGTAAATCTCATACCGAGGTAATCTTAACACAAAGGCACAAAGAAGCCTAAAAATTGGATACTGCACCCACAGGGATGGGAGAAGAGAAAACTTATCGATTTATGCTTTATTGCTCTAAACTAAGGATACTAAACTGGTCAAAATACCTTGACAGACATAGTAGTATGTTGTATATTACACCTATGGAGATGACCCATGACCGATAACAAGATCTCTTCCGACCTGCTCCGAGGCCATACGGATACCATCATCTTGAAACTGCTGATGGATGGCGATAAATATGGATACGAGATTTCCAAATTGATCCAAACCAATTCCCGCAGCGAGTACGAACTGAAGGAAGCCACCATGTATTCGAGCCTGAAGAGGCTCGAGGCGGACGGCTGTATTACCTCCTACTGGGGTGATGAAACCCAGGGCGGCAGGAGGAGATATTACTGTATCACCGAACGCGGCAGACAGGTTTATGTTGAAAATAAGAACAATTGGGAGTATGCAAAGCGCGTGCTCGATAACTTATTATAAGGAGATGTGACGTTATGAACGAGAAATTAGACCAATATTTGAACGGCGTTTTTGCGCCTTACGACGGAGTAAAAAGTGTCGCCGAACTAAAAGCTGACCTGCTCTCCGATTTGCAGGAGCGGTTCCGTGAACTCAAAGCCGAAGGCAAGGACGATGAAACGGCCTTTTCGATGACCATTGACAGCATTGGCGACATCGAACAAACGGTACAGGAGGTCGCTAACCTCTCCCGCTCACTGGAACGGCAGGTGCTGACCAACTTCAGCGCAAGCAACCTGCCAAAGAGTGACTTTGCGGGCGTTACCGCACATAAAGGAAAATTTGAAGCCAGCGCGCTGCGTGGCTCCGACTTTGCGGGCGCAGACTTGACTGGCAGCTCGTTCAAAAGCAGCGATGTGCGGGAAGCCAATTTCGACGGCACGAATCTGACCGACTGCACCCTGTACGTCAGTGACCTTACGGATGCAAGCTTCAACAAGAGCATTCTTGTTCGCACCGAAATCAACACGTCAGGGCTGACCCGGGCAAAATTCACCAATGTAAAACTGATCGACGTCAAGCTGAACATGCTCGACCTGAGAGAAACGATCTTTGAAAACTGTCTCTTTAGCGGCGTGGACTTCAAATACTGTGACCTGCGAGGGATGTGCTTGGACGGACAGACCTTTATTGGCGTCAAGTTTGACAATGCGGCGCTGAACGAAGTTACGTTTAGAGGTGCAACCCTTAAAAATGTGTCCTTCGTTGCAGCGGTTACCTGGACCAGCTGGTCCAAGAAATACTACCGTGCCATAAAAACCATTTCCTTTGACGGCGCGACGATGGACAAGCTGACCTATGCCACCCTCAAAGGTTTGGATGCCGATCTGTCGAAGGTTACTGTTATCTAAGGAGAAGAAGAATATGCTAAACAGTTCAATTCAAGCGAAAGGTCTGCAAAAGTCCTACAAACAGCTTCATGTCCTGAAAGGCGTGGATTTTGAGGTGGAAAAAGGCAGTATTTTCGCCCTGCTTGGCTCGAACGGTGCAGGCAAGACAACGATTGTCAAGATCCTTACCACACTGCTCAAACAGGATGGCGGAACTGCCACCGTCAACGGGTTCGACGTTTCGGCAAAGCCCGACGATGTGCGGCAGTCGATCAGTCTGACCGGGCAATTCGCCGCCGTGGACGAGATCCTGACCGGACGGGAAAATCTGATCATGATCGCCAGGCTGCGGCATCTCGATAACCCGCGTCAAATCGCTGCCGATTTGCTGAGCCGTTTCGGTCTGACCGATGCCGCCGACCGCAGAGTTTCCACTTATTCGGGCGGTATGCGCCGCAGACTTGACATCGCCATGAGTCTGGTAGGGAAACCGCCGCTCATTTTTCTTGACGAGCCGACCACCGGGCTTGATCCCGAAGCGCGCCTCGAGGTTTGGAAGACCGTCAAGGAGCTTGCGAATAATGGCACGACGGTATTTCTGACTACCCAGTATTTGGACGAGGCTGAACAGCTCGCGGACAAAATTGCCATTCTGCATGAAGGAAAAATTATCGCCAACGGCACACTCGCGGAGTTGAAAAAGCTGTTCCCACCCGCACAGGTGGAGTATGTGGAAAAACAGCCGACCTTGGAGGAGATATTCCTCGCAATCATCGGCAAGAAGGAGAAAAAATAAATGGAAACTGTAAAGCAACACTTTTTTAGCGACATGGGCATCATGCTTGGACGTTCCATGCGCCATGTTTTCCGAAGCATGGACACCATCATTACGGTCACTATCATGCCAATCATGTTCATGCTGCTGTTCGTCTACGTGTTCGGTGGTGCAATTCAAACCGGCACAGGCAACTATGTGAACTACCTGCTGCCCGGCATACTGCTGATCGCAATTGCAAGCGGCATCGCCTATACGTCTTACCGTCTTTTTATGGATATGCAAAGAGGCATCTTTGAACGGTTCCACTCCATGCCGATCGCGCGTTCGGTCGCGCTGTGGGGGCATGTGCTGACCTCACTGGTATCCAATGCGATTTCGGTCCTCGTAATCATTCTTGTGGCGCTCATTATGGGCTTCCGCTCGTCGGCGGGGGTACTGTCATGGCTTGCCGTGGCCGGCATCCTCGCACTGTTTACGCTGGCCCTGACATGGATCGCAGCGATTGCCGGACTGTCCGCAAAATCGGTGGACGGTGCAGGCGCCTTTGCATACCCGCTGATCTTCCTCCCATTTATCAGTTCAGCGTTCGTGCCCACTGAATCAATGCCGCCAGTCGTCCGCGCCTTTGCCGAAAACCAGCCGGTGACCTCGATCGTGGAAGCCATCCGTGCGCTACTGTCAGGTCAGCCGGTGGGCAATGATATATGGGTTGCTCTTGCGTGGTGCGTCGGGATTATGCTCGTGGCTTACATCTTTGCGATGCGGGCGTACAAAAAGCGGGTGTGAAAACAATACTTCGCCTGACCGTCTGGATCGCATTTCACCCGGATCTCAAAGGCTTTGGCGAGGGCCTCACGGCCGCACAGGCAGAAGGGTGAGCCTGGAAAAAGACCGGGGATTTTCAGCACGGAGAGCACCAAAACCTGACAGGCTGCCGGAAAGCAATAACTGTATAACTTGATTATCTACCCCGCAAAACATGTAGCAACCATGCCAAATAAAAACTCCCGCCAGCTTTTACCGACGGGAGTTCACTATTTCCGATCCCAAATTTACGAATTTGCCGCTTCCCCATACAACTTCCGGTGCACCACGCTCAGCGCACGCACCTGATCCACGGCATGATAAGAGGAACGAACCAGTGGATTTGACTCCACCCACTTGAAGCCGATCTCTTTGCCATAATCACGCAGTTCAGCAAATTCTTCCATCGAGTAATAACGATGAATTGGCATGTGCTTTTTGCTCGGCTGCAGGTATTGACCAATGGTCAGGATGTCCACGCCCCAACTGCGCTGGTCACGCATGACAGCCTTGACCTCGTCCATCTCTTCGCCGAGGCCGACCATGATGCCTGATTTGGTCAAAACTTCGGGGTCAAGTTTCTTTGCGTTGGAGAGAGTCGCCGCAGCCCACTCGTAGTTATCCTGCGGCTGGACGGTCTTGAACAGGCGCGGCACGGTCTCCACGTTGTGGTTCAAAATCTCAGGCCGCGCGTCCATCACGATCTTCAAGGCTTCCACAGAGCCTTTGAAATCGGGGATCAACACTTCGATGGAACAGCCGGGGAGCAGCTCGCGAATGCGGCGGATGACCATGGCGAAAATCGGCGCGCCGCCGTCTCGTCGCTCATCGCGGTTTACGGAGGTAATGACCGCATGTTTCAAATTCATTGACTTCACGGCCTGTGCCACGCGCTCGGCTTCTCCCCAATCCAACAGCGCGGGCTTGCCGTGTTTGATGTCACAGAAGGCGCAGGTCCGCGTGCAGACATCGCCAAGCATCAGGAAGGTGGCAGTGCCGCTGCCCCAGCATTCGCCAAGGTTCGGGCACATGGCTTCTTCGCAAACGGTGTGCAATTCCTTCGAGCGCATCAGTCCTTGGAGCCACTCGTAGGTCTCACCTCCCGGCGCGCGCACCTTGATCCACTCCGGGCGGCGCAGCGGGCGGGTATCTACTTTCTCAGGGTTGACTCGATCTCTTGTAACGGAAGCAGGCATTAGTCCTCGTTTGAACCGTCATTGCGAGCGCAAGCTGCGAAGCAATCTCATCGTCTATTGGGGATTGCTTCGGCCCATCGGCCTCGCAATGACAGATAAACTACTTTTTCTTGACAATCAATCTCAAACCTTCGATTCGGACAACCTCGACCTGGTCACCCTTACGGATCGAATCGGACCCGGGAGCTGGTGCCGCTGTCCAAAGCTCAGACCCCAACTGGACCTGTCCGGTTAATCCCATGTCCGTTCTGGCAGTACCCGATTTGCCGGCGAGGGTTTCCGTTCCCATGCGGATCGGCACCTTTTGCGCCCGCAGGGCGATCGTCAGGATGATGAAGAACACGCTGCCGAGGAAAAGTCCCATGGCAACCACCAGCGGCACCGACACACGCTGGAACTGCGGCGTGCCGGCCGAGTTGAACAATACCAGCGCACCGACGATGAACGATGCCACGCCGGCCGTTGTCAGCGCGCCATGGGTGGGTGCCTTAATGTCGAGGACGAAGAGTACGAAGGCGGTGATCAGGAAGATGATACCGAACCAGTTGACCGGCAGGATTCCAAATCCATAGATCGCGAGCGAAAGACAGACCACCCCGATGAAACCCGCCACCCATCCTCCAGGGCTGGATATTTCGATCAGGATGGCCATAGTCCCGATGGACAGAAGCGTGAAGACAATGTTTGGATCGGTGAGCAGAAGCAGGAGCTGCTCGATCAGGTTAAGGTTCAGCGGTTGCGTCTGTGCATTGGCAGTCTTGAAGACATGAATACTGTTATCCGTATGGACGGTAAAGCCATCCAACTGACGCAGCAGGTCATTCACATCGGTTGCAATAAAGTCGATCAGGCCGGCGTCCTTGGCCTCCTGCGCTGTGACAGCCTTTGCATCGTCGATCATGGATTCTGCTAATTG
This sequence comes from Chloroflexota bacterium, assembly GCA_029782225.1. Taxonomy (GTDB): domain Bacteria; phylum Chloroflexota; class Anaerolineae; order Anaerolineales; family Villigracilaceae; genus JAKOVF01. Next base: position 142,768 of record JAKOVF010000187.1, read on the forward strand.
CGTGGCTCTTTCCCCGCGCGGTTCCAAAAACGGGCGGATTTTCGCCTTGATGGACTCTTTGATCTTCTTATCTTCGGTCGTTTGCAGGTCCTGCCCCGAATCTGTTACAGGGCTGGAAGCTCCGATGGAAGTTTCCGGGGCCATGGCGGAGGCATATCCTGCAATGGTGATCGGTGCGCCTGCGCTGGCAGCCCATGCCCCGCGGGGCGCAACATACGTGACAACCGGCACCTTGCTGGCACGGATGACTTCAATAATGTCTTTCATTGTTGTAACACTTCCCCCCGGCGTGTCCAGTTGAATGATCAGCACTTCTGCATTACGTTGTTCGGCAACATTCACCCCGCGTTTGATGTACTCCAGCATGGGAGGCATGATCGGGCCGTCGGCCGTCATGACGATTGCCAGAGGCGCGTCACCCTGGGCCTGAACCAGGGAAGTCCCCAGCGCTGCCACAAAAAGCGCCAGGCAGAGAATGCGGATAAGTTTCATGGTTACTTCCAGTCTCTGCGATAATTATAATGGTTAAGTACCAAAAGAAGCTGAATCTGTGATGATAGCGGTCTTTTCAGGGCAGTGTGATGACCACCTGAATGGATAACAGAAGAGCCGCCGTTTGAAATCCAGAACGACGGCTCTTAGAGTTCATTCTAAGCAAGAGCGGCTATTCTTCTCTTCGTCGAAGAAGTTCCGTGCCGACCACTAAAACGAGAGACAACAGTCCCAGTACCAGCGCCGCACTATAAGCGCCAACATACTGACGCTCATCCAGCGCTCGGTAAATAAAAAGCGTGGCGGTTTCGGTCCGTCCCTGCACTCCACCACCTACTACCAGAACCGCGCCAAATTCTCCCAAGGCGCGGGCGAACGTGAGAATGACGCCGTAGATAAATCCCCAGCGTAGCGCTGGAAAGGTCACGCGCCAGAATGTCTGCCAGCCGCTTGCACCGAGAGTCGCTGCGGCCTGTTCCTGTTCCAGGCCGAAAGATTCCAGGACGGGGATGAGTTCGCGCGCCATGAATGGCAGAGTCACAAACAGAGTCGCCAGAATCATGCCTGGCACGGAAAAAGCAACTTTGATGCCGAGAGTTTCGAGAATCGGTGCTAACGGACCATTGCGCCCAAATACGAGAAGCAGCATATACCCCACAACGACCGGCGAGACCGCAAACGGCAGGTCAATAAACCCATTCAGGATTCTGCGCCCTGGGAAATCATAGCGGACGAGCATCCAGGCCAGCAGCGTCCCAAATAACGCGTGAACTGCCACCGTGATGAAGGCAATATATAAGGTTAATTTAAATGCAGCAAAAACGTCTGGCTGACTCAAGGCGGAGATGATCGCACCGAATCCCTTTGCGAAGGCGCCAGAAACCAGGCTGACCAGCGGAGCCAGAATTAATACGGATGCATAAGCAATGACAATCCCGATCAACAACCGTCGACGCCAGATATCAGTGGGATTGGAAATCTGCCCCTGGTGCGAGACCAGGGGGTTGGTCCGGGGTGAACCCTTGGCAACCGTTGTCATGTTCCAGCCTCATTTTGTCGGCGTTTACGCAGCCAATCCACAAAGACGACCAGTGTGAAAGCGAGTGTCAACATTACGATCGACATTGCGCTCGCCCCTTGACGATTGGCGGACTCCACTTCGCCAAAGACATAGACCGCGGCAGTTTGCGAGCGCATTGGGATATTTCCCGCCACGATGACAATGGCCCCAAACTCGCCAATCGCTCGCGCGAAACTAAGCAAGGCTCCGCTGAGAATCGGCAGACGGATAGCCGGTAATGTCACCCGCCGGAAAATGGTCAGGGCTCCGGCGCCCAACGTCGCTGCGGCTTCTTCTGAGTCTCGATCCAGACTCTCCAACACCGGCTGGACGGCGCGTACCACAAACGGAAAGTTGATGAATAACAGCGCAATGACAATCGCTGGCGGCGCAAAGATAATCCGCCAGCCAAGCTGATTCTCAAACCAGCTGCCAATCAGGCTCTGGGGGCCGTACAGAACGACAAGCATCACACCAGTGACCAGGGTTGGGATTGCCAGCGGCAGATCGACAATGGCGTTTAGCAGCGATTTGCCGGGAAAGCTATAGCGCACTAGTACATAAGCTGTCAAAGTCCCCATGACTGCGTTGATTACCGCCATCACTGCCGATGTCCACAGCGTGAGCATTAAAGCGCTCCAGGCAATCGGCAGGGAAACGGAATGCCATAAGCCCGTCAAGCCAGCTTTCAGACCGTCCTGAAAAATGACGATCACCGGAATGATCAGCATAACCGTCAGATAGGTCAGTGCTGCAGACTGTACTCCCCACCGCCCCCAACTGGAGCGGCGGGGAATACGTTGTACGCTCATTGGAGCTGTAGTGGAACTCATTGTCCCTGGACGGTGGTAATAGCTTGAGTATAAATTCCGGTGTCGCCAAAGTATTTTGGAGTAGCTTCAGCCCACCCGCCAAACTGATCGGTAATCGTGAACAAATCAGGTACAGCGGGATACGTCGATGCAGCCAGCACACTGGAGTCAAGCGGACGCAAGCCATGTTTTGCAAAGACTTCCTGAGCCTGCTTGCTGAACAGGAACTGAACGAAGGCCTCGGCCACTTCACGCGTGCCATGCTTGTCAACGTAGGTGTCTACCACTGCCACCGGATTTTCGATCAAAATCGTGGATGCAGGGATAACCAGCTCATAATCCTGTCCAGCCTGCTGCCCGACCAACACTTCGTTTTCATACGTGATGGCGACATCGCCAGTGCCGTTTTCAAAATTCGTAATGCTTTCCCGAGCGCCCTTATCAAATGCTGTCACATTCTTGAGCACGGACTTGAGAAACTCGGTCGCGGCATTTTCATCATTGGCCGGCACGCCGTTGACCTGGCCTCGCAGGGCGGCCCCATATAAGGCAAGGATGTTCCAGCGTGCGCCACCGCTGGTCTTGGGATCCGGCGTGAGGATCTCCAGACCGGGCTGCGCGAGATCGGCCCAATCATGGATATTTCTGGGATTCCCTTTACGAACTGCAAAAGCAACGATCGAAGTGCTAACCATGCCATTGTACGGAGGCGTATGCCAGTCATGCGTGATCAGGCCGTCATCTGCGATCTTCTGAATATCGCCGTCAAGCGATAAGGCCGCGATGTCCGCTTCAAAGCCTTCCACAATCGCTCTGGATTGCGCGCCGGAGCCAAGATAGGACTCTTCGAACGTCACTTCCTGTCCTGTTTTCTCTTTCCACTGCGCCGCAAATACGGGAATCAATTCTCCATAAGCCTCACGCGGAGTGGTATATGCGCCGAGGATCAATTTGGTGGCCGGAGGTCCACCGGCTGGATTTGCAGCCGGAGTCGCTGCCTGGCCTGAGCAGGCTGCCAACAGGCTCATGATCGCAATCACAAAGACGGTTTTCACAAGTTTGGTTTTCACAGTATTTTTTCCTTTATAGTTACGGAACGATTTTTTCCACGATATTGATGCGGCCGTCGCTCGTCATGGGACGGAAATCAACGGCGGCATAATGGGAGCGGACGATCAAGACCGGGTGAGTGGTCATATCTTTTATGACTTGACCGACAATCCCTTCCAACGACACTTGTCCCTTGCGATAGGTGAGAGGCGCGCCAAGCACCAGCAGATCATGTTCACCCGCCTTCATTTGTTTGTTGATCTCATCTCGAATATTGCCGGTACGGATGGCCATTTTTGCCGGGACACCCAACACCTCGAGGGTCCGAATGCCGCCCACGAGAAATTTTTCAGCGTGGTCATGCATTTCACTGTTATTCCCTACTAATGGGAGAACTGACAGCAGCGTACATTGCGCGCCCAGGTGACGCAGGAATCGGCCGGCAAAGAGTACATCTTCCTTTCCAGGTTCGCCACTGATCACACAGACCAGAGCATGCGTCGGTTCTGTATGTGGGGCCGGTACGATCAACAGGTGATGATCACCTGCTCGCAGGATGCGCTCGGCCAGTTGCAGGCTGCCAGAGGCTGCCATTCCACTGCCTCCCGTGATGACGAGATCATATGGCTGTCGTTCCACTTCGTTGGCCACAGCCATATCCGCCGTATCTGCGGTCACTCGGACCTCGAGCTGGGCCAGCCCACTCCCCAGCTTTTCCTTCATCTCTTGCAGATGATTTTGCGCATCCGTGGTTGATCCGTGAATGAGGATGGTGACGCGTGCATGAGCCAGACGGGCAATCTGCCCACCGAGAGTCAGCGTTGCTTCCGATGCTTGAGAGCCATCTGTAAGGATCAAAAAACTTAAGCCGGGATGTAACAGCGCATGGATGCGTCGAACGCCAACCTGCACCTGATCACCAGATTTCAGGGGAAAACTACGGGCGATATCCTGTGTACGGGTTGCCTCGATCAGGACGGAGTTCTCTCCATACGCCACAGGCGGCGCGATCGGGCGTACACCGGGGATCGATGCCAGGCGCATCCTTAATCGTTCCACCGAACCGGAGAAGGTACTTTGCTCGATCTCGCCCTTTCCAAGCTGAGGTGTGTCCAATATTTCATCTGGCAAGGCGAGCGTCACGTCTTCCGGCCGGAAAAGGACCTGAACGCGCTGCACGCTGGAGGCGCGTTCCATCCGACTCGCTTCGGTGTTCAATGGGAAAAGGGCAGGGCCCACTTTCACACCCTCTGCAGTCGATTCCCCGACCAATAAGTTTGCTGTTCCGAGAAACGTGGCAACAAATTCAGTCTGTGGGTGCTGATATAAGTCGCTGGGCGTTCCAACTTCCAGCAACCGCCCAAAGTTCATCACCGCCAGCCGATCTCCTAATTCAAAGGCTTCTTCCTGGTCGTGAGTAACGAAGATCGTCGTGATTCCCAGTTCTCTCTGAACGTGCTGCAAGGCGCGGCGCAGTTCAATACGGATCTTGGCATCCAGCGCGCCGAAAGGCTCATCGAGCAGCAACACTTCCGGCTGGTGTGCGAGCGCACGTGCAAGTGCCACTCTCTGTTGCTGGCCGCCGGAAAGTTGAGCCGGCATACGGCTGCCCAGTCCGGCCAGGCCTACGATTTCGAGCAGTTCATCACGTCGCTTGTGACGCTGACTGGCCGTGACCTTGCGGACCTGCAGGGCGAACTCAATATTGTCAGCGACTGACATATGCTTGAACAAGGCATAGTGCTGGAAGACGAAGCCGACTCCACGCTCCTGCGGAGGAGCGAATGTCACGTCACGGCCATGCAGCACCACGCTGCCTTCGTCAACTGTATTCAGGCCAGCGATCATACGCAGGACGGTACTCTTCCCGCTGCCGCTGGGTCCGATCAGGACAAAAAATTCCCCGTTTGCGATCTCCAGCGAGACGCGGTTGACAACCGGGTGACCACCGAATCGTTTCGTAAGTTGATCTAAAACAATGGACATGTTTTCCTTGCGCGATTTTTAGTCTCTTTAGTAAGCGAACGATGTAGACCCACTGTTGCCCCCGCATCGTAACGGGGTTGAAAATGATTGCGAACAGGTGAGAAGCTGGGCTTCCGTCGCAAGATGCCTCCAAGTCCTCTTGTTCTATGAAAGAAACTCTATAGAGTTAGTAGGCTTTTGGTCTCAAAAACACGCCTCTTTCGAGGCTTTTTGTGTTGCACAGCTGCTTCGAACTAATTTCCTCAGCGAAGGTATTTAATGAGGAAAATAGCATGGAGCAATAAGTTAAATCATACTAAACTAATAGACTATATTGATAAAATTGTATTAGATGGATTAGCTTTTGTCAAGGACTCCGAAGCAGTTATTTACCCTGAAAGCAATTCAAATGCAATGATCCGCGCTTGACTTTTTAGAACAAGTGTTCTATAGTTAACCTATCCCGCATTGTATCCATTCGGTTTCTCAAAGGAGCTTTCCCATGAACCGCTTGCCCACACTCAATTTCATGCCTTTCCTCAGAAGTACCGCACTCAAACGCGGCGCGATCTTTGGCGCGATCCTCATTACCGCCCTGCTGTCGTTTGAGGTGTTCAACTTCGGCACCACTTCGTTTGCCCTGCTCGATATTCTGGGGGAACTGCGTTTCGTCGGCATTCGCTGGGCAACGATCCTCGCCATTGCATTCTGCGGTATTGACTTTGCCGGTATTGCACGCATCTTCACGCCGGAGCAGGGTCGGGACGAACCCGTCGAGGTCTGGTACCTGTTCGGCGCGTGGCTTCTCGCCGCGGGCTTCAACGCCACCCTCACCTGGTGGGGCGTCTCCGTTGCGGTCCTGAACCACAACGCCGCAGGCGGCTCTCTGGTTGGCCAGACAGCGATGATCAAGGCCGTGCCCATTCTCGTGGCAGTCATGGTCTGGCTGATCCGGGTCCTGATCATAGGGACGTTTTCTGTCGCAGGGGAACGGCTCTTTACCCTGGACGATATGAGGGTCAGGCAGACTTATCGTAACGAACCGGTCCGCAATACCCAGGTGATCCGCACCCCGCCTCAACCGCGGACCTCCAATCTGCCCGCCGCTTCCTATGCACGCCCGGCCCCCAAGCCGACTCCCACTTACAGTAATAACAACCGTCCGATCCCTGTTGAACCAACCTACCATCCGGTCGGCATGAGCGCCGAGGGACAGGAACGTGATAATCAATCTGTGCGCAGATAGTGATTGCGATAACGGCTTTGAATCGAGTTTTCTCCTCCAACCGCTGAGACGCCCAGAGGGGCGTCTCATGCGTTTATTGCACAAGCAGACTCAAATCAATAGATGTGGGAGTCCACATCTACTTTCTTCGTCGTATCACCGCATCGCTGACCGTTATCCCGCCGCTGGTATTCCAGGTGTGGATGGCAAGCACATCCTGCCCGCGCGGAGGATAGAACGTGGAGAGCCGCAGTTCCTCATAATTGATCTGATCCAGGGTGGTGATGCGGTTGAAGTTCAGCGCGTAGCCATATCGGCGGGAACAATCCTGCGAAGGGCGGATCAACTCACCATCCCGTTCAAAGATGCGACCGGCCGGGCGCGCATTGTGAATGTCCGCGATGATGGGGTTGCGTGGATGCGGATCCCACACTTCGGCAAACGGATGATTGGCCGAGAACAGGTAGAGTTTATCCAGACTCGAGCCGCCTTCAGTCTTGATGTTGGCAAACAGCCACCATCTTCCGTCGCGCTCCAGCAGCGTGGCATCCACAATATAAATGTCGCTCATTAAGTTTCTGGCAAATTCCCATTGGTCCGGGAAGCGCATGCAACGATACAGTTCCAGTGTGCGGTTCTGTGCGCTCTCCGGCATCATATACATTTCATCCTTGTACTCAAAGAGAAAAGGATAGGAGAGATGATATGGCTGCTCGAGGACTGTTTGATTGGAAATCAGATTGCCATCTTGATCAAGCGTGAGGCAGGCGATCCTTCCTAACCCGGTTCGATAGAGTTTCTCTTCGATGAAGACGTAATACTTTTCGTCGCGCGCCAGGATGAATGGGTCGGCCCAATAGCGATCCGGTGAAGGGACAAGGGGCTGAAACTCCTCCAACGCGGCGGTTTCAAAATCGACGTTTCGTCCAACTAAAATAGCCCACTGGTCGATAAAGAGGAAAGAAGAAATAACCTTGTTGAGTTTCCTCCAGGCACGGGTGAGGAGGTTTGTCATCCCTCTGCCCCTTTGGGGCGAAAGGCAGTGAAGTAAGCCAGCGTCTGATACCCCAGCCTTTCGTACAATCTCAATGCCTTGTCAGAGGAGATCAAGACGACCTGACCCAGATTCAATTGATCGCAATCGGCATGGATACGTTCGACCAGGGCGCTGCCGACCCGGCGGTTGCGATAGCTGGAGAGTGTGTACAACTCGTTGATGTACCCCGTGCCCGGATAGGCAGTCACTAACTGTGCCCAGCCGACGGCCTGACCATCCATTTCTGCATAGAAGTTGCGGATGTGAGGATCTCCCAAGGTCTCGGCTGGAATCGACTCTTCTTCCCGGTGCAGGCCCTGATTTGCAAATTCCAGTTGCCGGGCCGTTTCGATTTTTTGTACAAAAGAGATGTCTCCGTGCACAGGCTGGGGAAGTTCGATACCGAGAATGGGACCTGTGCGGATGAACTCGTATCCAAGCTCTTCATACTGTGCTTCCAATTCAGGTTCAGATGAAGACTCGTGGAAGATATCCAGCACAAAATCCCTGCCACCTGTTTCGTATCCACGCACCGCGGCGTGGACTTTGGCCGGGTCATCGTCCAGGGCAAGGAATTCAAGTTGAATGGAAGTGATGGGGGCAGACCCGTAATTTGAAATTGCCACTCCATCCAGGATCTCGTAGGTTGTTCCATAGGCCACCTTGCAGACGTGGTTGTAGGAAGCAATCATGGCCTCGATGGCCCACCAGTGTGCGATGTTAGGAAGAGGAGACATTACTCGAACTGCTCCAGGGTGCTCTCACCGTGCGTCAAAACATACAGGCCGCGGGGTGCGCCATCCGCGCGGTCGAAGACGAAATCGGTAACGATGTACTTGGCCGCGAACGCGGTCTCGAATAATTCACGTGTGAAGAAACGCCAATCGCGCGCCAGCGCAAAATCTTTTGCTTTTAGATCGAGAAAATCCGACGGAATCTCTGTCAGGAGCAGGCGATCTTGAATGGACGGGACGTGTTCCGGTGGGCGCGGCAGGCCACCAGGTCCAGATTGGAGCGAATACAGGGGATGGAGTCCGCTGCGGGCCACGTGAGTCAACTTGAGGGTGGGACGCGAGCGTTTGCCGAGTCTTCTTTCCACGCGGCGGGTGTTGATCCACCAATCCACCTGGAAGCGGTCGGAGGGAAGCCCCGCGTTGAGTCCGTCACGCATATCGCCGTATTCAGAGCGGCGGTAGGTGTCGCACACTGCACCCAGCTTGGCAATGTTGAGATAGGCGTTGCGGCTCATGAGCGGATCATACGTCCACGTGATGTGATCGAGTCCCTGGTGGCGGACCATCTGCCACTGCGCACGTTTGAGCGCGAAGCCAACGCCGCCATCGCGATAATCGGGATCGATGCCCATCATATGGGAACAGTGTTTCGGCCGCGGACCATCCGGTGTGAACTCAATCCCAGGAAAACCAAAGACAAAGCCGATCATTTTCTCATGCTGAAAGGCGCCCAGCGTAAGGCCGCCGTTATGCGCGGCCGTGATGAGCATGTGCGCAGGCACCACGTCTGTCTCGGAACCGGGCCAGACCGCGCGCTGGATGTCCTCAGCGAGAGTCATATCTTCAGGCGATTCGAGCAGGCGGATCGTATAATCTGGCATATTTATTTAACGAGGATGGCGTGCGGAGCGCAAAGCTTCAGCGATATTATCGAAGAGACTTCTTGACCCGTTTGCCACGCTGTCCCATGCGCGGCGATACCAGGGCTTGCGAATCAAATAGTCGAGACGATACGTGAAGCGCGCGGGCATCAACCCAAAAATGCGCGGCAGGGAATCGACCGCGCAGGTACGGTTCACCGCGAAATAATCCAGCCAAAAAGTTGAGACGGGAAAGTTGGGAATGACGCTGTCGAGGAACACGGTCAGCGCGCGCAGCGTGACCGGCGACAGCGATACGAGATAACGCGGTGTATGCGTCACCTGCATGATGATCTCGACCATTTGCTGTAAAGTGAAGTACTCACTGCCTCCCAGTTCATAGGTCTGGTTGATAGTCTCAGGTTTTTCCAGAGCCCACAGCATACAGGTTACAAGGTCTTCGACCCAGAGCGGCTGGACAACCGTCCGCCCGCCGGACTGGATCGGGAAGATTCCGAGCGAAAGCCGGAGGAGTCGCGCGAGGTTGGTCGTGACATGATCTTCGGGGCCATAAACGAGCGAAGTGCGCAAAATTGTATACGGCACCTTGCTGTGACGGATATGCTCCTCGGCAATCCCTTTCGCTTTGAATGCTGGATACCCCGAAGCGCGCGCTGCCCCGATATGGCTGACATAAACGAATCGTTCCACGCCAGCATCTGCTGCCGCTTGCGCCAGATTCTCCGTGCCCTGAATATCTGCCGTTAAAAGATTACCCTGGCTCCCCTGGGATTCCGCACTGGCGAGATGAAAGACGACATCGGCATTGGTCAACGCCGCGCGTAGACCACGCACATCCGAGAGGCTAACGACGGCAACTTCCACCGGTACGCCTTTAGGCAGACGCGGCGTGCGCGGCGAAGGTCGGATCAATGCGCGCGTAGGAATGCCAAGCGCAGAAAGCTGGCGGATGAGCGCCCGACCGATAAACCCGGTGGCGCCGGTGACGAGAATCATGCAGAGGATTATAACAAAAGAGACCTGACATGGTTTGTAATCCTGCCAGGTCTCATCCAGTGGGCGCAACCCTAAAGGGTGCTTCGCGAAGGGACTCGCATCGTCCCCATGTGGGAAACCCCTCCCCTTACCGTCCCCTAAATGGGGCTATCTGTGGAAACGAAAAGTCTCGCGGTATGCGAGACTCTTGTGGGCGCAAAGGGACTCGAACCCCTGGCCTCTTCTGTGTAAGAGAAGCGCTCTAACCAACTGAGCTATGCGCCCAAACGGGCAAACGGTTTCATTTGTGGGCGCAACCCTAAAGGGTACTTCGCGAAGGGACTCGAACCCCTGACCTCTTCTGTGTAAGAGAAGCGCTCTAACCAACTGAGCTATATCATACCGCTCGCGGTATGCGCCCGTGTGCGCTATTATACACAATGTATGCTAAACTAGGGGCGAAAAAAAACACGTCATTCTGAGTCCTCGGTCATCTCAGGGTGACATAATGGAGTCACCATGCGTATTGTTCGCTACCAGCAAGACGGGGAAGCCCCCAAATTCGGGTGGCTGTTGGATGAAAAAGTCGGTGAGATCCAGGGGGATTTGTTCGGTCAGTATCGAAGGCGGGATGCCAAAACGCCTCTCGCCGACCTGAAACTGGTCGCCCCCTCCACACCAACCAAGATCGTCTGTGTGGGCCGCAACTATGTGGAACATGCCAAAGAGCTGGGCAACGAAGTTCCCAAGGTACCGCTGATCTTCCTGAAGCCGCCGTCTTCGATCATTGCAAACGGCGAGACCATTCTCCTGCCGCCTCAGTCTGCCCAGGTTGAGCATGAGGCGGAGCTAGTGGTGGTCATCGGCAAGCGCGGACGTAATATCAAGCCTGAAGACACGAAAGGGTATATCCTCGGTTATACCATCGGCAACGATGTGACCGCACGCGACCTTCAGAAGACCGATGGCCAATGGACGCGCGCCAAGGGCTTCGACACATTCTGCTCCTTCGGCCCGTGGATCGACACGGACTTTGATCCGGCCGATGCAGTCGTTACCTGCCGGGTGAATGGGCAGATGCGGCAGATGGCATCCACGCGAGACATGGTATTCAATGTCAGTGTTCTGGTCGCCTACATCTCGTCTGTGATGACGTTGGAGCCGGGTGATTTGATCTTCACCGGCACGCCAGCCGGCGTTGGCGAACTGAACGATGGGGATGAGGTGGTGGTTGAGATCGAAGGATTGGGTGCCTTGAAAAACCCGGTCAAGGCGGAGGGAAAATAATTATCGTTTCATCCCGTGACAAGATTGTGCGAGGATCGAATCGTCATACACCGCTCACAATCCTCCCGCTGGCAAAGCAGTGCCAGCGGGTCTTCTTTAAGGCGGCGGATCACAACCCTGGTCAACTGTCTGATTGGCACAGCTTGAACGAGTGCATCCCCAATCTCCACACGTCGTACAAATCTATCTACGTTCGGGGCAATGGCGTCGAAGCCTGCAGAATCGCCGGGAAAACTCGGGCACTCAACGACCCGGTCGGTCGTCAATGCCCAGCGGATGAACTGCCGGCGGCCGGCCAGTTTTTCGGCGTAATGGATGCTGGTATTGACCGTGTGATCCACGCCCAACAACAGCACCCAGCCATCCTGTTCCAGCAGCGCTCCAATGGGAGCAAGTGGATTGTCGAGCGTCTGTGAATTCACGATTTCACCAGCATGGATGCTTGCGAAAGATTGGATAGGGTGCCCTGACCTCACCGCCCGCGGATGCCGACGAAGCACTTCCGGCAGGATGCCCATGGTCGGATCTGCTGGCATGTCTTGCCGAAACGGTTCGGCCATGCGGTTCAGATCCTGCTCCTTCCCATAAGTAATGCCGTTGTTCGGTGGCCCGACCTCCGGTGTGAGCATGGTCTTGTATGTGAACGTTGGTATAACCACGCCGCGCGTAGCTGCAAGCAGGGCTTGCAGCACAGTCTCTGCACCTCCCTCTACTGGTCCAAACGCTTTCATTGAAGCATGCACAATGACAAGGCGGTCGGTCAGGCCGAGTTTCGTCAGGCCAAGTTTTACATCGATATAGGATAGCATTCTCAATTCGGCTATTGATAAACCACAGAACCTGAACCATTCAACTGCTAAACTGACAGACTATTTCCCTTTCCAATTCGCCTTGCGTTTTTCTATGAAGGCCTTCATGCCTTCCTTCTGATCCTCCGTGGCAAAGAGCGGATAGAAATTCCGCTTCTCCGCCTTGAGGCCCTCGGTCAGAGTCGTTTCAAATGCAGCATTGACCGCATCCTTTGCCATGCGGACGGCCATCGGCGCGCGCTCGGCGATTTCCTGTGCGAGAGCAATGGCTTCATCGAGATACTTCTCCTTCGGCACAACGCGATTCGCCAGTCCAAACTGAAGCGCCTCCGCCGCAGAGAGTGTGCGGTTGTTGATGACCATTTCCATCGCGAGATACTTCCCCAGCAAACGCGCAAGTCGTTGTGTGCCGCCTGCGCCCGGGATGACGCCGATGGTGATCTCCGGCTGCCCAAACTTCGCCGTCTCTGATGCCACGATCATGTCACATGAAATGGCTAATTCGCATCCGCCTCCCAGCGCCCAGCCTGAGACTGCCGCGAGGACCGGCTTTTTGAGTCCCCGAATGCGATCCCATTTTTCCACGCGGCCCTGTCTGATCATTTCCACGGTGGAGGCTTCTGCCATCTCTTTGATATCTGCCCCGGCGGCAAAAGCTTTTTCGTTTCCGGTTACCACCATCGCGCCGATATTCTCGTCATGGTCGAAGGTTTCCAGCGCATCGAACAGCTCGGTCAACATGGTCTGGTTGAAGGCGTTCATCGCCTGCGGTCGGTTGAGCGTGACCAGTCCGACGCGTCCACGAGTTTCGGTGAGTATCGTTGTGTATGACATTCCAATCTCCTCACAAAGTTTCTTTGATTCTACAACGATAAAGTGAACTATGCTACCATTGAACAACAAAAGTTCCCCAGGAGGTAGCCATGCAAATCGTTCTCGGCCTTCATTCCATCATGCGCTGGTTGATCGTGATCGTTGCGATTGCCGCTGCCATCAAATTTACGATTGGTTGGCGTCGTGCAGAGAAGTTCTCACCTGTGGATCAGGGTCTTACCTCTGCCTTCAGCGGATTGATTGATTTTCAGGTTCTGCTGGGGCTGATCTATTTCTTCTGGAACGGCCTCGCCACTGACATCGGCTTTCCCGCGTTTCGCATTCAACATATGGTCGTGATGCTGATCGCCGCCGTGGTTGCCCATCTCTCGGTCTTATGGAAAAAATTGGAAGACAAACTACGCTTTCGCAATACTCTCTTTATCGTGGTCGATACGCTTATCGTCATCCTTTTTGGCCTGACGCGCCTTTCCCATTAGCCAAAAAGCTTCTTCGCACAAAAATTAAAATATGATAAACTTCGGTATCGTCGTTCAGGCTGGATGACACACTTGGAGAAGAGATGGATAACAAGCTTTATGTAGGCAATTTGCCCTACGCCGCCACCGAAGATGAATTAAAAGGCCATTTTAGTCAGGCTGGCACGGTTACCTCGGTGGCCCTCATTAAGGATCGCGCCACGGGCCGGGCCAAAGGCTTTGGGTTCGTGGAAATGGCGACCGCCGAAGAAGCTCAGAAGGCTATCAGCATGTTCAATGGCCAGGACTTCATGGGCCGTACGATCACTGTCAACGTTGCACGTCCGCGCGAAGAACGGCCCCGCAATTTTGGGGATCGCCGCGGCGGCGGTGGACGGCAGAACTACTAGATTAGAATTCCAGCCCTGAACTGTATGAAACTAACAGCCTCGCTCCGGTGAGGCTGTTATCATTAAGACATGAAGCGCCTTTTTCTTATTGGTCCTGTTTTGTTCACTTTTGCGGTTGTTACGCTCACATTTCTTGAATACGACTTCGAGCGCAGCCTGGGCTGGGATCCGGTCTCGGCGGTGACGCTGGACTGGCCCAGCGGACTCTCTCTTGGCCCCTACGGAAGGTGGATGATCGCGACCTTCTTCCTGAGCGGGCTGATCCTATTCTCTTTCGGCCTCCGCCTCTTCTCGGACCTCGGGCCAGGCCTGGCCGGCCGAATGGGATCTGCCTGTTTGGCGGCCTCCGGTCTCTGCCTGGCCGGCCTCGTTTTCAAAACGGATCCCACTTTTCGTAGCTACCCTCTCACCTGGCACGGATTCCTGCATGATTTCTTTTTTGTCCTGCTGGGCCTTACATTGATGCTTGCCATGATTCTACTGGGCAAGGCCTTCCGCAATGACCCCCGCTGGCAAACCCTGGGAATGTACACATGGATTACGGTTGCCATTGCCATTCCCGCCTTCTTCCTCAAAGGATTCGCTTTCTATATTTTCCTGCTTTCATTCCTGATATGGAATGAGGTCATTGCTCTGCGCTATTATCGTTTACAGAGTCAGCCTGCTCGGAGTGATCGTCACTCCAGCTGATCTGGATGCGCGTCCCAGCCCTGGGGTATGAATTGACAGCCATATTCGCGCCGATCAACATGGCGCGCTCCACCATGCCCGCCAGCCCAAAGTGCTTGCTTGCCAGCAGGTTATCCAGGTCAAACCGTCCGTCGGCTTCGAAGCCGATGCCATTGTCCTCGATCAAAAGCCAGGCGTTTCCCGGTGCCAGCTTTGCCAGGATGTTGATCTGGCTGGCATGTCCATGGCGCATGGAGTTTTCACAGGCCTGCTGCATGATGCGGAAGATGTGCCGTTCGATGTTCTCCGGATAACGGGCATCTTCCTTGATCTGCACATTCGCGATCACCTTCACCGTATCCTTGCTGCGTTCCATCAGGTTATCGGCCAGCTCCTCGATGGCAAACTGCAACCCATAACTTAACATGGGTGGGCGCAGGTCTGTCACGATCTCGCGCAGTCGGCTGGTGACTTCATCATACGCCTTCTGGAATTTTGGTGAGACATGCGCCTCGTCAACGTTCAAGCGCAGGATGGCAAGTTGATTGAGGACAGTATCATGCAGGTCCAGGGCAAGCTGATGGCGACTCTTCTCGGTCCGTTCGATATCCTGCTCATACATCTTGCGCAAACGCTCCGCCTGCAAAATGTTGCTCAAGGCAATCACTGTCTGGTCAGCCAGGGATTGCAGGATCGGCACTTCCGCGCGTGGATACAAGTCGTCGGGATCGCGCCGGCCCAGCAACCAGACGCCAATCAGATCCGAATTCAATTGTAGAGGCAGGATTACCTGGATCCAGTCGAGGGCCTGACCCTCCTCCCATAACGGAAGCACATTGTGAGTCCGAAACGAGGCAATCAATTCAGTCAGTTTCTCTTCCTGGACCTGTTCATCGGTCACGTTTTTTGAGAGGACAACCTTGGCGGTCGAATTCGTGATCCGCACAAAGGCATACTGCCTTATCAGCAGGCTTGGAAAGACCTCCTCCTCAAGCAATTTCAGCAAAGCCGCTAATGTGGCGCTGGTGGTGATGCGGGCGGAGTAGACTTCCGGCAGATCTTTGTAAGACAGCGTGATTCCGAGAATCCTCTTTTCAACGAATGTTTGAAAGGCAGGGAACACGAGGATGGTGAACCAGGCAATTAGGAGGGCGACGGCGATAAAAACCAGGATTGTCATTTCTGGCGAAAGGTCTAAAGGGCCGACTACCCCTACGATCGTCAAAAGTGCGGTTGCAAGCAGGACCAGGAAGGCATAGATTGACATCGTTCGATTGGAACGGATTTCCAGCCCTCCGAGGTGGTCACGATACACGGCGTAAAAATATGTCGCGGGCATGATCGGCAATACCATCAGGGATACAGGTGCTGCTTCGGGGACGCGTCCGCTGGTCCCCAGAATGCCCACAATGATGGTCGGTATGACAGCGAATGCAGCTCCGATAAGCACTATTCTGATTGCGCCCCGCTGAGCTGGCCTGCGGAAAAAGTGAATAAACAGAAGGATCACGCTCCCGCTCAAAGCCAGAAGGACTGCCAGAAAGTATACAGGTCCTGGCAGGAGCAGAAAAACTTCCGCGATTGCGAGAACAATGCTTATCGTGTAGAAGACAGTCCATGCCCATCTGGGTGTGTCGCGCAGAGGAGCCGGAAAAACCCAGTGAAACTGGATGTATACCGGCAGAATTAGCCAGGCGGATGCATGAAATAGAGCAGAACTTCTCCAGGCATGACTGGAGGATAGACTGCCAAAGATAATGAACAGCGCTGTAAGATGGTTGGCAGCGATCAACAATCGCCGGCGCAGGTCTTTGGGGCGCATGGCAATTTGTGTGATTGTCCCAAAGATCCAGAAAATGTAGGCCAGCCACCAGATATTTACAAAGCGCGCGACAAACTCATCCTTGGTGAAGCCAGGATAAATCCAGGGAACACTGATACCCTTTCCATCCCGCTGAACATCGATCGTGATTACATCTCCCGGCCGAACTCCATGAAAGAAACTGACAGTCCTGTTTTCACGGTATTCCCTCAGTGTGATTGAACCCACTTTTTCAATAACATCGCCGACTTTTAACTCGCTGGAAGCAGCCTCATCTCCATAGATCTCCAAAATTTTGCCGTTGGAGGGGTTGAAGTAAAAACCCGGATAAGGAGTTGCGAAAAGGATGCCATAAGTAAACCCCAATAAGCAGGTAAACACCACAAACGAAACCAGTACGTCAGCTGCATAACTATTTCTGGAGCGAAGTGTGTTCACGGCAACTCTTGATTTGCTGGCAGGATATTGGAAAGGAGGCGATTGGATTATAGCGTAGAGAAAAGCCTGTTTCAATGCCCGCTTATCCCGCTCAAAATCATTGAATCAAAAGGACCCGTCCATGGCGAAACGGGTCCTCATTTTAATTGGGCGGTCTTGCTCGATGACCCTATCTGAGAAGCAAAATAAATCTCGATTACCTTCCAGGAGCGGGGATCGTGGGCGCCTCAGAGGAGATCAATCCCAGTTGACGCGCTCTTGCAATCGCCGCAGTACGGTTATGCACGTCAAGCTTGATATAGGCACCCGAGAGCAGATTGCGCACGGTGGAATTGCTGACAGACATCTTCTGAGCCAGCTCGGCGGTCGAGCTATCCGGGTAGGCTGCACTCAATGAAAGTGCCTCCAGCTGACGGCCGCTCAGAAGCTCCATTTCCGTAGACAGGCGCCTGACGTAAAGCTGGTGTGCTTTTTGGCTGAAATAGATTCCCCCGCCAGCTACCGATAGGATCACGTTCCCCAGGTCTCGGGCCGAAGTCTGGTCATCTTTCAATATGTATCCACTGGCCCCGGCTTCCATCACGGCGCGGATCAGGCCGCGCTCCGCATACATACTGATGATGAGAATGTTGAGCCCCGGATGGGTTTGAAGCAGTTTGGGAATGACGTGCAGGATCGGGTATGGGTTCGGGTTGTCAGGTGCAGTGGGAACATTTACATCCAGGAGCAGAACGTCTGTCGGATGTTCCGCTAAAGTCTTTTCCAGTTCCCCGCCGAAGCCAATGGCTGCCACAACCTCCACTTGAGGAAAGCTGGTTAACCGGTAAATATACCCGTCAACAATATTTTGATGGTCATCCAGTATGGTTACTTTGATTTTCTCTTGCATGGCGCGCATGCCCTCCAACTAGATTTAGGGTATCAAAAATTTGCATCCAGTTCAAGCATCTGCGGCAAATCAGTACAAATGCCTATGCTCCAGTTTTTTTGCCTATTGAACAACAGTACCCAGGTATATACAATGAGTTCATAGTACTATGTTGATTATTCTCATGGCATAGTAGCGGGGACGGTCGTGACAGGGGGAGCAAGGGGGATGGGGTAGCAAAGAATGCCAGTTTACAACTGGCGTTCTTTTTTATCGCGAAGACAAAAAATCGCTTACAAAACGCAAATAGAAGCGAAACTACCCCTATGCTATAATCCTTTCTTCTAACTAAAGGATGGTTCTTTAGGAATTTTCGTGATAGATAACCGAATTTTGGGGTGTGGGCGTGCGTAGCACGCCCACACCCCAAAATTCGGCCTCCTTCACCGCAAAGTCCGGAGAGCCTAAAGGATTATATGCTCAAGAATTTTGTCAAACTTTTTGGTGGCGACCCCACGAAGAAAACAGTCGAGAAGCTCGGCGAATTAGCAGTACAGATCAATGACCTCGAACCGCAGTTCGAGGCTTTGTCCGATGAAGCGCTGCGTGCGAAAACGGACGAGTTCCGAGCACGTTTAACGGAACTGGTAGGGAATTTGGAAGGGCTGAATGAGGCAGACCAGTTCAAAATCCAGCAGGAAGCCTTGGACGAGATCATGCCGGAGGCGTTCGCGGCCGTCCGCGAAGCGTCCAAGCGGACCATCGGCATGCGCCATTATGATGTCCAGTTGATCGGCGGGGCGGTGATGCACAGGGGTGCGATTGCGGAAATGAAGACAGGTGAAGGCAAGACGCTGGTTGCAACACTTCCGATGTATTTGAATGCGCTCACTCAGAAAGGCGTGCATCTTGTCACCGTCAATGATTACCTCGCCCGCCGTGACGCGCGCTGGATGGCTCCGATCTTCAATTTCCTCGGGCTTTCGGTGGGTGTACTCCAAATGGCCGCGGTGACCGAGAACGGCAAGAAGGCATTTATCGTTGATTTCGAGCGCGAGTCGCCGCACGAGGACCAGCGTCATTTGCGCATGGTGGACCGTGTTGAGGCATACGCGGCAGACATTACCTACGGAACCAACTCCGAGTTTGGTTTTGATTATCTGCGCGACAACATGACGATGCGCCTG